>DLGU01000220.1 GCA_002482865.1 Porphyrobacter sp. UBA7686 | reverse complement strand
TGGCGCGCCAGCTTTCGCAATCGAGCGTCAGGCAATTATGCGTGATGATCGCTGTGCCGGTCTTCTCCTCGGGTGCTGGGCTGCCCGCGCGCCGCAGGATCGCTTGCGTACGAGCGACCACCTCGCGCGGGGAGAAGGGCTTGACCACATAGTCGTCTGCGCCAAGCTCAATCCCCAGCACCCGGTCAATCTCGTCATCGCGGGAGGACAGGAACAGGATCGGCACGCTGCTCGTCGCCCGCACCCTTCGGCATACCTCCAGCCCGTCCATGCGCGGCATGTTGATATCGAGGATCACGAGATCGGGCTTCAGCGCGGTGATGAGCGCCACCGCTTCCTCCCCATCACCGGCCTCAAGCGTGGCAAGGCCTGCCTTGCCCAGCGCGAAGACCAGCAGTTGGCGGATGTGGGGATCGTCATCGACGACAAGGATCGAGCGCGGCATGGGATGCAAGATCACGGCTTTTCTCCCGGCGTCAATGTTGCAGTTGGCGGCGGAGGCAGCGCGATCGGCGGTGCAGGGGGCGGGAGGATCTCGCCCCCGCACATCCGGCCATGGGGCGCGGGCATCGCCTTGCGTGCATCGCCCGCCAGCAGTGCTTCAGCCTCGGCGAGCCGCAGTTCGCCGCGCAGGGTCCAGCTTTGCCAATCGCTCTGACTTTCGCCAAGCTTGCGATAGGCTTCGGCGCTCAAATAGGTGGCCTGATCGCGCAGCGTCTTGCCAACCGGAGCATTGCGCAATTCCAGCAGCGGGATCAGCGCCGAGCTTTCCAGTTGCTCCAGATAGCACAGGTCGAGCCGCGACGGATCGCGCAGGTGGTCGACATTCCACCGCGCCGCGGTCGCGCCGTAATCGGCCATCGTCGACCCGCTCAGCACGATCCCGGCGGCCAGCACATTGGCATTGATCAACCACGCCGCCGACTGCCCATGGAAAAAGCGCCAGCAAATCAGCACGAGCCCGGTCGCCACCAGCAGCATCCACACAAGCGCTGCGATCCGCAATTCGGTCAGCGAATAGGCATCAATGTAGTCGAGCAAACGCAGGATGCTGGAGGCGACCAGCAGGACGTTCTGCGCGACCCACACCAGCAGCAGGCGGCGGATAATCGGGGTCTGGGCCGATGGTGAGCCCGGTCGTAGAGCCAAGAGGACAAACAGCCCGGCAAGCAGCGCAGTGGCGATCAAGGTATAGGCGCCGCGGTGGGCATAATCGGCCAGCGTGATGCCATCAGGCAGCGGGGCCCCGCTCCACAGGAACACGATGTCGAGGCCGTTCTCCAGTGCAAAGACCGCGTTGAAGACCACCAGCGTCACCAGCATCATCGTCACCGAAGGATCGGGCATTTGCGGCAACCACGCCTGCCGCTCGCTGGCGAAGCGCAGGGCGCGTGGGCGCAAGGTCGGCCAGACGAAGACGAGCGTCACGCCAAGCAGCAGCCCATGGCCGATGAGGGTCGTGAAATCAGGCAATTCAATCGCCGCAAACGCATTGCCGAGGATCGGGTTGGCGCTGGCAAACAGGCTGAGGAAAAGGGCGCCCCCAATCAGCGGCAATGCGATGTTGAGCAGAATGGACTTGCCCACCGACCCACGGTGGCCGGACATGCTGGCGAGCCGCCATGCATCTGCAATTGGCCAGAATGGCGCTCCCGCTCCCAGCGTCGTCAGCCGTAAGAACCACAGCCCGGCATGATCGAACACGTGCCGGGGAAGCAGCGCCGCAGTGCCGATAGCGATCAAGAACAGGAAGGCAGCCAAAGGGCCGGGATCAAGGATCAGGCTCGCCGCCAAAAGCGCGCCACAAACTATGGCGACCCACCCTCCGCGGGCTGTTCGTACCGCGGGCCGCACCAGCACCATGACCGCCAGCCAGATCAGCGCGAACAGGCCGATGACCGATCCTCCGCCAAATCCGTAAAGCAGACCATCGGCGGCGGCGAGTACGGCCAGCGCACCGCCCAGCTTCATCGCGAAACTGTAGCGGGACCAAGAGGGTATTGTCAGAGCACCAGTCATGCAATTTCTCCGTCTGTTTGACGGGGTCTTGCCAACATGGGATGGTGCGAAGGTGGTAAAGGCTGTGCTGATGCAGCCCGCTTGTCGTGCAGATTTGGTGCAGAGCGACAGGCACCGCAAAGCCGCCGCAGTCATAAACCGCTTGCCCGGCACCCAGCCGATTGGCTAGCCCTTAAGGCAACGCCATGTTGGAAGCTCCATCCTATCACGCGATAGCGGCCATGGCGGTGACCATCGCCATGTTTATCGGCTTTGCCCGGGGACGCTACCCTGAGGAGATCATCTCGCTCGTCACCATCGCGGTGATCGGGGTGGGCCTCTACTTCGCACCGCTCGAAGGCACCAAGCCGACCGACGGTCTGGCTATTGCGTTTGGCGGGTTCGGCCATTCGGCGCTGATCACGATTTGCGCGCTGATGATCATGGGGCGCGGGCTGGTGGTTACGGGCGCGCTGGAGCCCTTTGCGCGGCTGCTGGAGACCGTCTTCCGCTTCAGTCCGCAGGTCGGCCTGCTGACGGCACTGCTGCTGGCGTTCTTTATGTCGATGTTCGTCAACGACACGCCCGTGATGGTGCTGCTGATCCCGATCATCGTGGGGATCGCTGCGAAAGGCCTGATGGCGTCCTCGAAAATTCTGATGCCGGTCAACACGGCCGTGCTGCTCGGCGGCATGGCGACGACCATCGGCACGTCCACCAACATTCTCGTTGTCACCATTGCCGCTGACATCGGGATGGCACCGTTCGGGGTGTTCCAGTTCACTCCCATCGTGATGTTGGCTGGACTGGTCGCAATCCCTTATCTGTGGCTGGTGATGCCGCGGATGCTTCGCGACAACAGCGTGGTGCCCGACAATGCGCGCCGCATTTTCCACACCCGCTTGCGAGTGGGGGCGAGCAGCCTGCTGGCGGGCGGTGATCTTTCAGCTGCGCGGGGCAATCTGCCCGACGGGATCACATTCCACGACGCGCCGTCCGGACCGCTTCGGCCGGAAGAGCGCCTGCACATCTCCGGCACGCACGAAGCGCTGGAGGAGGCTGCGCGCGCCCTCAAAGGCGAGCTTGCGCCGTCGTGGGTGGTCGAGCGCATCCGCCGCGTTTCCAAGGCGCAGGGTCAGGATATCGTCGCGGTCGAAATGACCGTGACAGCGGATTCGCGCCTTGTCGCGCGCACGCTCGCCAGTTCGGGAATTGCCGATCTCTACGGCGTGGCGGTGCTCGGCATCCACCGCCCCAACCGCCTGCTGGGTGAGCGCGACAGCTACACCGATGCTGGCGATCTCAGGATCCTTGAAGGCGACGTGCTGCTGGTGATGGGGATCGACGAGGACTTGCAAGCCTTCGCCCGCAACGACGGGTTGCTCCGGCTTGAAGGCGCGCGCGAATTGCCGCGCCGGTCCAAGGCGGTGCTGGCAGGTGCGATCATGCTGGGCGCAATCGCCACCGCCTCGCTCGGCCTACCGTGGTTCGACGGCATGACCTATGCGCCGATCAAGCTACCGATCGCGATTTCCGCGCTGGCGGGTGCGATTGCGATGTTCGTGACCGGCTGCGTCAAGTTCGACCG
>DLGU01000189.1 GCA_002482865.1 Porphyrobacter sp. UBA7686 | reverse complement strand
CGCCATTTCCTCGATCTTGGCGTGATCATCGGTGCGCAGCATGATCCCATCGACCATCCGGCTGAGCACGCGGGCGGTATCGGCGATGCTCTCCCCCCGCCCAAGCTGACTTGAGGCCGAATCGAGCAGCAGCACGCTCCCGCCCAATTGCCGCATCGCAATGTCAAAGCTGACGCGGGTGCGGGTCGAGTTCTTTTCGAACACCAGCGCCAGCACGCGGCCCTTGAGCGGGGCATCAGCATCGGCCGCGCCCTTGGGCAGGCCGAAGCGTGCAGCCTTGCGATCAATCGCATCATTGATCATCGCCGCTATATCATCGCCGCCCGCATCCCCAAGATTGAGGAAGTGGCGAAACGCCCCCGTGCCCCCGGTCATGCTGCCTCGGGCACCTTGAAGCTCGCCGCGCCAGCCGACAGCTTGTCGAAGAATTCGTCGATCTCGGCATCGCCGATAACCAGCGGCGGGATGATGCGGATGGTGTTGTCGCCCGCCGCCACGGTCAGCAGCTGGTGGTGATCGCGCAGGTGGACATAGAACGGGCGGCTTTCCATCTTCATCTTGAGGCCGAGCATCAGGCCCTTGCCACGCACCAGTTCGAACAGCTCGGGGTAATTGCCGATGAACTGTTCGAGGCGCGAGCGTAGGCGCTCACCCTTGTCGCGGACCGTTGCGAGGAATTCCTCGTTCGCCACGGCGTCCATTACCGCCATCCCGGCTGCCATGGCCAGCGGGTTGCCGCCATAGGTTGATCCGTGGGTGCCGAAGGTCATGCCGCGCGCGGCGTGCTCGGTGGCGATACAGGCGCCCAGCGGGAAGCCGCCGCCGATGCCCTTCGCGGTCGCCATGATGTCAGGCTCGATCCCGTAATGCTCATAGGCATACAGCTTGCCGGTGCGCGCGACGCCGCACTGCACTTCGTCGAGGATCAGCATCAACCCGTGCTCGTCACACAGCGCGCGCAGACCCGCCATGAATTCCTGTGACGCGGGACGTATGCCGCCTTCGCCCTGGATCGGTTCGACCAGAATGCCCGCGGTGTGCGGCCCAATCAGCGCCTTGGCCGCTTCGAGATCATCAAAGGGCGCATACTTGAACCCTTCGAGCAGCGGCGCAAAGCCGTGGTGCATCTTGGTCTGATTCGAGGCCGAGATGGTCGCCATCGTCCGGCCGTGGAAGGCGTTGTGGAAGGTGATGATTTCGAACCGGCTGGCATCGCCCGCCTCGCCCGCGTTCTGGTGATAGGCGCGCGCGGTCTTGATTGCGCATTCGACCGCCTCGGCGCCCGAATTGGTGAAGAACACCGTGTCGCCGAAAGTCGTGTCGACCAGCGTCTGCGCCAATCGCTCACCCTGCGGGCTCCCATAGAGGTTCGAGACGTGCATCAGCGTCGCGGCCTGTTGCTGGATCGCGCCGATCAAGCCTTCATGCGAATGGCCGAGCAGGTTCACCGCAATGCCGCTGGCGAAATCGAGATAGCGGGTACCATCCTCGTCGATGAGATGGCAGTGCTCGCCACGCACCGGCCGGACACCGCAACGCGGATAGACGGGCATGAGCGGGGTAATCGACATGGGCTTTGTCCTGAATTGTGAGAATCGGGGGGACTTGAAACGCAAATGGCGGCCCTGAACCAGAGCCGCCATCTACAATCCGGTAATCTTCCGCTGACCCTGCGTCAAACCGCGGGGGGCGGTTTCGGTCGAGGTCAGCCTTCGATCGGTGCCAGATTGACGGCGGAATATTTTCCGCGTCGATCGACTTCGAGATCGAATTCGTAGCGTTCACCTTCGTTCAAGGCCGAAAGCCCGGAACGCTCGACTGCGCTGATGTGAACGAAGGCATCGGGCTGGCCGTCATCACGGACGAGGAAGCCGAAGCCCTTCATCCCGTTGAAGAACTTGACCGTGCCCTTGGCCCGCTCACCCGTCAGCTCGCGAGCCGGAGCAGCGGGCTTGGCCGCCACAGCGATCACATCGCCGACAACCTGCAGATCCTGCGCCGACACCTTGCCGCCGCGATCCACGAGGTTGTACTGGAGTTCCTGACCTTCAGCGAGGCCTTCAAGACCAGCACGCTCGACTGCGCTGATGTGAACGAACACATCTTCGCCGCCGCCTTCTTGCTGAATGAAGCCGAAGCCCTTCTGCGTGTTGAAGAACTTCACGGTGCCCTTGCCGGTGCCGACGATCTGGGCAGGCATGCGCGGAGCGCCGCTGAAACCACCGCCACCACCGCCGCCGGGACCACGCGGGCCGCCGCTGAAGCCGCCACCGCCGCTCCGTGGTGCACCGCCACCGCCGCCGCCGCCGTAGCGATCACCGCCGCCGCCGCCAAACCGGTCGCCACCGCCACCGAAGCGATCACCGCCGCCGCCGAATTCGCGCGGAGGCGAGAAACCATCATTCCCACCGCCAAACGGATCGAAGCCATCTTCGCCGAAACCGTCGCGCTTATCGCGTCCGCGCCGGCGTCCCCTATCGTAACCCATAGATCAGTACGTACCTTAGCCACACTGCCCGGCCTCAATCGCGCCGATGTCGTGGACAGTGAGCCGCACCGGAGCCAGACGCGCCGAGCTTGTGGTCCGGCGCGCACGTGTGAAACTCATAGCGCACAAAAGCTTGCTTTGCGAACGATTTTACCGGGTCCCCGTTTGGCGTGCTGCCGCCGTGCAGCGGTGCTTGTGCGCCAGACCCGCTTTGGGCATGTAAGGCGGCACCGACACTGGACCAGGCTCTGGAGAAAGCAGGACTTATCATGAGCGATTTTCGCCAACTGACCGAAAATGTGCTGGTGAGCCCGCAACTTGCGCTGGAGGATATCGCGGCGGCGGCGGCACTGGGCGTGGGTCTCATTGTCAATAATCGACCCGATGGCGAGGAACCCTCGGCTCCGCAGGGTGACGAAATCGCAGCGGCAGCAGCAGCGGCGGGGATGAATTACGTCGCCATCCCGATCGGCCACGCCGGCTTCAGCGAACCGCAGGTCAACGCCATGATCGACGCACTGGAGCAGGCCGAGGGCCCGATTCTCGCCTATTGCCGTTCGGGCACCCGATCGACCTTGTTGTGGGCGCTGGCCGCCGCCAAGCAGGGCGTCGAGCCGGACGACATCGCCCGCACAGCGGCGCGAGCGGGCTATGACGTCAGCCCGATTCGCGCGATGATCGACATGCTCGCTGCGCGCTGAGGCGCACCGACATGAATGTGCCGCCATTGCTGGTCCAGACCTTGGGGTCGCTGCTCGCGATCCTTGCGCTGGCGGGTTTGGCGTGGTGGCTGAAGCTAGGAGGGTCTCCGACGCTCGCCAGTGATGATGATGTGCGGCGCGCGGCTGGCGAAGTGGAAGACGGGTTCGATCCTGTCGCCATCGCTCGCGACACTGACGGCGTGGCGGCGATCGCCTGCGACGCGCAGGGGCGGGTCATGGTGATCAAGCGCCACGGCAATCGCTTTGCCGGTCGGGTGCTCGATGCCGATGCGAAAGCGACGCTCAACATTGATCTCGGCGAGACGGTGCTGGTGGTGCGGACCGGTCAGACCTTGTTCGGCGATATCTACCTTGCGGTTGACGATCCGCAGGCTTGGGTCGCAACCATCAATCGAGTAAGCAGGGCGCAGGATGCCTGAATTCAACCCCACCCAATATGCTGTGCCGCTGTTTGTGGTGGCGGTGCTGGCCGAGATGATCTGGGCCAAATTCCGCGCGCCCGAGGCCTACGAGCCCAAGGATACGCTGGTCAGCCTCGCGTTCGGGCTGGGCTCGACCGTGGCGGGTGCGCTGCTCGGCGGGTTCGCGCTGACGCTGTTCCTTCAGGCATACGAATATCGCATCTTCGATTTCGGCCCGGACTGGTGGGCGGTGTGGTGGGCGTGGCCTGTCTGCTTCGTGCTCGACGATCTCAAGTATTACTGGGTTCATCGCGCCGGGCACCGCATCCGCTGGATGTGGGCGAGCCACGTGAACCACCACTCCTCGCAGCATTACAATCTCTCCACCGCCCTCAGGCAGACGTGGACGGGGATGTTCACCTTCGGCTTCCTGTTCGCGGTTCCGCTGGTGCTGCTCGGCTTCCACCCGGCGATGATCGCGATCTGCGGCGGGTTTAATCTCATCTACCAGTTCTGGATTCACACCGAGGCGATCAAGCGGATGCCCGCGTGGTTCGAAGCGGTGATGAACACGCCTAGCCACCACCGCGTCCACCACGCTACCAACCCGCGCTATCTCGACACGAATTACGCGGGTGTGTTCATCATCTGGGACAAGCTGTTCGGCACCTTCACCCCTGAGGTGGACGACGAAAAAATCCGCTATGGCATCGTCAAGCAGCTGGGGAGTTTCAATCTGTTGTGGTCGGTGTTCCACGAATGGATCGGGATGATTGGCGACATATGGGGTGCGCCGTGGCAGCATAAGCTGAGCTACCTGTTGCGCGAGCCGGGCTGGAGCCATGACGGCAGCCGCGAAACCTCCGACATGATCCGAGCAAAGTGGCAGGCCCGCACGGGCATCGAGGTTGCGCCCGCTGCAACTTCAGTGGCGGATCGAAACCCGATTGCAGGCGGCCAAGAAGCTGCCTAATCTCCCCCACCAAAGGGAGAGATCATGGAAAGTTTCGACTACATCGTCATCGGCGGTGGCAGTGCCGGCAGCGCTGTCGCAGGGCGGCTCGCGGTGGATGGCACGCGGCGGGTGTGCCTGCTGGAAGCGGGCGGGCGCAACGACAATGTCTGGATCAAGACGCCGGGCTTCATGCCCTTCATCCCCGAAAAGTCGAATTACCGCTACGAAACCGTCCCGCAAAAGGGGCTGAATGGTCGCACCGGATATCAGCCACGGGGACGCGGACTTGGCGGCTCCTCGGCGATCAACGCGATGGTCTATATCCGCGGCAACCGCTGGGATTATGACAACTGGGCCGCGATGGGCTGCACCGGCTGGGCCTATGACGACGTGCTCCCCTACTTCAAGCGCGCCGAGGCAAACGAGCGCGGCGGCGACGATTTCCACGGCGCGGGCGGGCCCTTGTTCGTGTCCGATCAGACAGCGGCGAACCCTTCCTCCTACGCCTTTGTCGAAGCGGCCGCCGCGCTGCAGCTGCGCACCAATGGGGATTTCAACGGCGCGCAGCAGGAG
>DLGU01000106.1:17858-18157 GCA_002482865.1 Porphyrobacter sp. UBA7686 | reverse complement strand
GCGCCCTCCGCCGGAGCCGCACAGTCCAACGCCGGGATCGCGCGCGTCGGCCCGCAGCAGGCGCGCAGCATCACCGGCACTGTGCAGATGCCGCTCAGCGCCATTGCGCCTTTGCGGCAGGGGCAGACCCCGATGTTCGTGCCGCTGGTTCACGTTACGCTGGAAGGCGAGAGCCTGTCCGCACAGACCCGCACCTTCGTGATCGGCACGCCCTCCCCAAGCGGGCGCGTCCACCCGATCCTGCTTGATGTGCCGCCGGGCGCGATCGCCGGGCTGGTGGCGCAGGCGGTGTCGCTGCC
>DLGU01000106.1:12707-17808 GCA_002482865.1 Porphyrobacter sp. UBA7686 | reverse complement strand
CGTGTTGGAGACACATGAGACACTGTCTAAGGAAGAAAGACCTGCCCCCACCCGCAGCCCAATCTGAAAGGACGAATAGGCGCATGGGGCGGGTCATTCCGGCAATCTTGTCAGCGCAGGCATGAGTAGGAAAGCACCTAGGCTTCTGTCCCGCCGCCGCCCTGACTGCCCATTGCCTGCCCGCGCCCTTTGCGCCGCCGCCCGCGGCACGCTAGGAAACCGGACATGACCAAGCTTCCTTCTGCGCTCGTTTCGACCGAATGGCTCGCCGATAACCTTGGCGCGCCGGGTCTTGCCGTCCTTGATGCCTCCTACCACTTGCCCGCCGCCGCGCGCGATGCGGGGGCCGAATTTGCTGCCGGGCACATTCCCGGCGCGCGGTTCCTCGGGCTGGCCAGCCTGTTCGATGCCGGTTCGAGCGTGCCCTACGCCTTCCCGACCCCCGACCAACTCGCCGCGCGGCTCGGCCTGCTGGGGGTGCGGGGCGAGGACGCGATCATCCTCTATGACGACAGCGCAATCCGCACCTCGGCGCGGGCGTGGTTCGTGCTGACCGCGATGGGCTGGGACAATGTCGCGATCCTTGATGGGGGTCTGGGCAAGTGGCGTGCTGAAGGCCGCGCGCTCGGCAGCGGCGCGGAGCATGGCGCAACCATCGCCCCGGCCCACCTCGCCCCGCCCCGGCGGGTGCGCAGCAAGGCCGATATGCTCGCCAACATCGCCAGCGGCCGCGAACAGGTGCTCGATGCTCGCGGGGCTGACCGGGTGTACGGGACCGGCATCGACCCGGTGCATGGCGGCCCCAACGGGCGCATTCCGGGCGCGCTGAACCTGCCGTTCGGCGGCGTGCTGAACGCTGATGGAACCTACAAATCGCCCGACGCCATCCGCGCCGCTTTGATCGCTGCCGGGATCGACCTCGACCAACCCGTCACCACCACCTGCGGTAGCGGCGTCACCGCCAGCGTGCTGATGTTCGCGATGCACCTGATCGGCAAGCACGACACCGCACTCTATGATGGCAGCTGGAGCGAATGGGGCGCCGATCCCGATACGCCCAAGCTTCAGGGCCCGGCCGAATGAGTGGCGGCGATAGCGGCAAGCCCTTGCAGCCCGCCACCCGGCTGGTGCGTGGCGGGCGGCGCAAGGAGTGGACCGGGCCGGTGGTGAACCCGCCCGTCTGGCGCGCCTCCACCCACCTCTACGACACAGACGCCGATCGCCACAGCGCAGGCGGCAACAATGCCGATGGGCAGTTCTTCTATGGCCGCCGCGGCGCGCCGACCCAGTGGGCGTTGGCAGAGGCGCTCACCCAGATTGAGCCGGGCGCTTACGGAACGCAGCTTTACCCCAGCGGCGTGGCGGCGATTGCCGGGTGTATGCTCAGCGTTGTGAAACCGGGTGACCGGTTGCTGATGGCCGACAACGCCTATGACCCCTCGCGCTGCATGGCGACGGGGCTGCTGACGCGGATGGGGGTGACGACGACCTTTTTCGACCCGCGCGATCTGGACGCTTATGCCGCGCTGTTCGCCGATCCGGTGAAAGCGGTGTGGCTTGAAAACCCCGGCAGTCTCACCTTCGAGGTTTGCGATATCCCGGCCCTTGCCGCCATCGCCCGGCAGCATGGCGCGGTGAGTATGGTCGACAACACCTGGGCCAGCCCCTTGGGCTTCGCCGCGCTGGAACACGGCTGCGACATCGTGATGATGAGCCTGTCGAAGCATGTCGGCGGACATTCCGATCTGATGATGGGCAGCGCCAGTGCGGGGAAGCGCTGGTACACCGCGCTGCGCCGCACCGCGCAGGAACTGGGCCAAGTGGTTGCGCCCGACGATGCCGCGCTCGCCGCACGCGGCCTGCGCACCATGGGCGTCCGGCTGGAGGGGCAGACCCGCTCGGCGCTCAGGATTGCCGAATGGCTTGAGGCGCAACCGCAGGTGGCTGAGGTGCTGTGCCCGATGCTACCCTCCGCCCCTGGCCATGTCTTGTGGGCGCGCGATTTCACCGGCGGCTGCGGGCTGTTCGCCTTCGTGCTGGCGAGCGAAGATCCGCAAGCCTCGGCCCGCGTGGCCGATGCGCTCGATCTGTTCGGAATCGGCTATAGCTGGGGCGGGTTTGAAAGCCTGGTCCTGCCGATCACGCCCAAGACCTATCGCAGCCTGATGCCTTGCCCGACCGGAGGCAAGCCCGCGCTCCGGCTTTCCATCGGGCTGGAGGATACCGATGATCTGATCGCCGATCTGGCGCAGGCGCTGGCGCAAGCCGGATGACCCAGCCCGCCCCCACGCCTGCCCCGGACTCGTCAGAAATCGTCAGCGGCGCGGATAATCTGCGCGAGGATATCGGCGAGCGCAGCGAGACCATTGGAGGGATCCTCAACCGGCTCGATACCTTCGCGGTCGAGGTCGGTGATTGGCGCATCTCGTCGTTCGACGTGCTGTTCACGGTCGCCGCTATCCTGTTGGTGCTCGCCTTTGCGTGGGGTGCGACCCGCCTCACCCGGAGCGCGCTGCGGCGGTTGACCGCGCTCGACGGCACCCAGCGCGTGCTGGCCGAAAAGGTCGCCACCATCGTGATCTGGATCACGACATTCCTCGTGGGGGTCGATCTGCTCGGGATTGATCTCACCGCGCTCACCGTGTTTTCGGGGGCCTTCGGTCTCGCCATCGGGTTTGGCCTGCAAAAGACCTTCGGCAACCTCATCTCCGGCATCATCCTGCTGATGGACAAGTCGATCAAGCCGGGGGACGTTATCGCCGTGACCGATCAGGCCGGGGTGCAGACCTTCGGCCAGATCCGCAAGATCGGCATCCGCGCGATCTCGGTCGTCACCCGGGATGAGCGCGAATATCTGATCCCGAACGAAAACCTGATGATCAATCAGGTCGAAAATTGGTCCTATTCCTCCAAGAACGTGCGGGTTCAGGTGCAGGTCGGGGTGAGCTACGATAGTGATATGGCGCTCGCCGAAGAGCTGATGCTGAAGGCGGCGAAGAATGCGCGGCGCGTGCTCGACACCCCGCCGCCAACGGTGTGGTGGGGCGGATTTGGCGACAATTCGGTCGATTTCACCATCCACTGCTGGATCAACGATCCCGAGGAAGGCGTGGGCAATGTCCGCAGCGAGGTGCTCAAGCATCTGTGGGCGCTGTTCAAGGAGCACGGGGTCGAGATTCCCTACCCCCAGCGCGATCTGCGCCTGCGGCAAAGCGGGGAGCTGGAGCGGCTGATCGGGGTGCTGGAACAGGGCGGCGAACCACCCAAGCCCGAGGCGCAATAGTTCCGCTTCGCCGCTGCCAAACCATTCTCGCTGGAACGGATGGCCGCGCTGGCCCATTTGCCGTGTCATGCAGCAGACTGGCACCATCTATCTCGTCGGCGCGGGGCCGGGTCCGGTGGACCTCCTGACCTTGCGCGCGGTCCGCCTGATCGAGCGGGCGGAAGTGATCGTCCATGACGGGCTGATCGGCCCGGATATTCTCGGCCTGGCGCGGCCCGATGCGCGGCTAATCTCGGTCGCCAAGCAGCGCGCGCGCCATAC
This sequence comes from Porphyrobacter sp. UBA7686, assembly GCA_002482865.1. Taxonomy (GTDB): domain Bacteria; phylum Pseudomonadota; class Alphaproteobacteria; order Sphingomonadales; family Sphingomonadaceae; genus Erythrobacter. The sequence goes on along the minus strand of DLGU01000106.1, from coordinate 14,264 downwards.
CTTGCCGCAGGAGGACATCAACGCTCTGCTGGTGCGCGAGGCGCAGGCTGGGCGGGATGTGGTGCGGCTCAAAGGCGGCGATCCTTTCATCTTCGGGCGCGGCGGCGAGGAGGCGGAAACCGCCCGCGCAGCAGGTGTCCCGGTCGAAGTCGTCCCCGGCATTTCCGCGGCCAACGGCGCCGCTGCCGCCAGTGGCATTGCGCTGACACACCGTGACGCCTCCAGCATCGTCAGCTTCGTTGCGGGCCAGTGCAAGGGCCTCGCGGAGCAGGACTGGTCCGGCCTTGCCGGCAAAGGCCGCACGCTGGTGATCTACATGGGCGTTTCCAATGCGCCGCAGATCGCCGAGAAACTCATGGCCGATGGCCTCGCCCCTTCGATGCCTGTTGCCGTGATCGAGAACGCTGCGCGCCCGGAAATGCGGGTGCTGCGCGGGTTGCTGGCGGGCCTGCCCGATCTGGTGGAGCGGGAAGCTGTGAAGAGCCCTGCGCTGATCGTGATCGGCGAAGTGACCGCGCGCCTGTCTCGTCATCCTGACGAAAGTCAGGATCGCTCGGAGGTAAGCGCTTTGCTGGCAGCGATCCCGGGTCAAACCCGGGATGACGGTCGCCTTATTGGAGAGATTGCGCCATGAAAATCCTCACCGGCAATGACCTGCGCTCGGGCGCGGTGACCTGGTGGAACGGCACCGCCTGGTCGCTGTTCGTCGACGATGCCGTCGACGTTGGTGACGACGCGGAAGAAATCCTCGCCCGCGAGGAAGCCGCGCGCCGGGTCAACGTGCCTTACGCCATCGAGGCGACCATCGATGCAGGCGGCCACGTGCGCCCCGCGCACATCAAGGACCGGGTGCGCGCGCTCGGCCCGACGGTGCGGCGCGACCTTGCCGTGCCCACTGCCAACAAGACCGGCTGGGACTGGGTGATCTGATGCGCGCTGCTGCCGTCACCCTCGCATCGGCCTTTGCCTTCGGCGCTACGCCCGCCGCGGCCCAACCGGTGTCCACGCCTGCCCCGGCCGAAGCCCGCACGACCATGGTGGTCGAATGGACGCGTCTCAAGGCCCTGCCGGGTGAGCGCGCCAATCTGACTGCCTTCATCTTCCTCAACTGGTTCGCGATGGACGCCAAGGCGGTCGAGCAGGGCCTGTTCACCTCCTACCGCCTGATCGCCAACCCGGCAGTGGACGGCGATTGGGACCTCCTTGTCGAGGTCGGCTATCCCACCCCGGCAGGCTACGATGAACCCGCCACCCAGGCTGCCTTTTCCGCCATCCGGGCCGCGCACAAGATGGTGCCAGTCGAGGGCAAGACCCTCAAGGAGCTTGGCACGATCCTCGGCACCGAACGCCTGCCCGTTCTCACTGGAACCCGCTGATGTACAAATACGACCAATACGACCAGGCGATGGTCGATGCCCGCGTGGAGGAATTCCGCGATCAGGCCCGCCGCCGTCTCGAAGGCAAGCTGACCGAGGACCAGTTCAAGCCGCTGCGGCTGATGAACGGGCTCTACCTGCAGCTCCACGCCTATATGCTGCGCGTCGCCATCCCCTATGG
>DLGU01000106.1:7533-12658 GCA_002482865.1 Porphyrobacter sp. UBA7686 | reverse complement strand
CGCCAGAACATCCAGTACAACTGGATCAAGCTGGAAGACGCCGCCGATATCCTCGCCGACCTGTCGAAGGTCGAGATGCACGCCATCCAGACCAGCGGGAACTGCATCCGCAACATCTCTGCGGATCACTTCGCGGGCGCTGCGGCTGACGAAGTGGTGGACCCCCGCCCCTATGCCGAGCTGATGCGCCAGTGGTCGAGCTTCCACCCGGAGTTCACCTACCTGCCGCGCAAGTTCAAGATTGCGGTGATCGGCTCCGAAACAGACCGCGCAGCGATGCGGCTGCACGATATCGGCATTCGCATTGTGAAGCGTGACGGCGAGGTGGGCGCGCAGTTCTATGCGGGCGGCGGCATGGGCCGCACCCCGATGATCGCCCCGCTGATCCGCGAATTCGTGCCGCTCGACCAGCTGATCACCTATGCCGAGGCCTGCCTGCGGGTCTACAACCGCTACGGCCGGCGCGACAACAAGTACAAGGCGCGGATCAAGATCCTCGTCCATGAACTCGGCGCGGCGGAATACACCCGGCAGGTCGAGGAAGAATTCGCCCATATGCTGAGCGTGGGCGTCGAACCGCCGCTGGAGGAACTGGCGCGGATTGCGGAGCATTTCGCCGATCCCCCGTTCGTGTCGAGCGAAGTCGAGACACAGAGTCTCTCGACAATGCTCGAGGCGAACGGAGGTCAGGGCAGCGCCTTTGGCCAATGGGTCCGCCGCAACACCCACGCGCACAAGGCACCGGGCTATGTCTCGGCCGTTATCAGCCTGAAACCCGCAGGCGGCATCCCCGGCGATGCCACGGCCGAGCAGATGCGCGTCGTCGCCAAGTTGGCGCGCGACTACAGCTTTGACGAGCTGCGCGTGATGCACACGCAAAACCTGCTGCTCCCCCACGTGGCCATCGCCGACCTTCCGGCTTTCTGGCAAGCGCTCGACGCCGCAGGCCTCGGCAGCCCCAACATGGACACGATCGAGGACATCATCGCCTGTCCCGGCCTTGATTACTGTTCGCTCGCCAACGCGCGCTCGATCCCGCTCGCTCAGCGCATTTCGGAGCGCTTTGCCGCTTCGGGCCGCACCGAAGTCGTCGGCGAATTGAAGCTGAAGATCTCTGGCTGCATCAACGCCTGCGGGCACCACCATGCGGGCCACATCGGCATCCTCGGCGTCGACAAGAAGGGCAAGGAGAACTTCCAGCTCTCGCTCGGCGGGTCGGAGGCCGAGGACGTCAGCCTTGCCAAGATCACTGGCCCCGGCTTCGACGAGGACGGGGTGATTGCCGCAGTGGAGACAGTCACCGACGTCTACCTCGCCACCCGCGCGGATGGCGAGCGCTTCCTCGATACCTACCGCCGCATCGGCATGGAGCCGTTCAAGGAGGCCTTGTATGGTTGATACCAGCAATCTCGGCACTTCGCCCGACGAAGTGCAATTCCGCTTCCGCGACGATGAACCCGTGGATCACGGCACGGTGACGGTGGACGCCTGCTGCGACCAGACCAACGCCGCCGCCGTCCGGATCGAGCCGGGCGACGATGCGCGGCTGCTATTGCCCTTCCTTGATCGCCTCGCGCTGGTCGAGGTCAATTTCCCGAGCTTTGGTGACGGACGCGGATATTCGGCGGCGCGCATCCTGCGCGAGGCCGGCTACACCGGCGAATTGCGCGCTGTGGGTCAGGTGCTGATCGACCAGCTCAGCCACATGCGCCGCTGCGGGTTCGACAGCTTTGCCCCCGACAAGCGCCTCGATGAAGAGGACGCCGCGCGTGCCTTTGCGACGTGGGACAACGTGTACCAGCGCGCGGCCGATCGCCGGGCCACCATTGCGGACAAGCGCCATGAAGCCTGAACTCGGCCTCTCCAGCCAGCCGCCGCGCACCCGCGACAAGCTCGACCTCGCCCCGCGCTTTAGCGAGCATGACGCCGTGCGCCTCAACCGCATGTTCCGCGGCGCCTCGACGCTGGAAATGCTCGAAGCGGTGATCCGTGACGGGCTCGCGGGCGACCTCGCGGTGGTCTCCAGCTTCGGCGCGGAGAGCGCGGTGTTGCTGCACCTGATCGCCAGCGTCGATCCGTCGGTGCCGGTGCTGTTCCTCGACACAGGCAAGCATTTCCCTGAAACGCTGGAATATCGCGATTTACTGGTGGAGCGCCTAGGCCTCAATCTGGTGGTGCTGACGCCGGACGCTGAAGAGCTGGCGAAGAAGGACGAGACCGGCCTGCGCTGGTCCTACGATCCCGATGGCTGCTGCGAGATCCGAAAGGTGCGCCCGCTCGAAAAGGCGATGGCGCAGTACGATGCCAGCTTCACCGGGCGCAAATCGTTCCAGTCATCGACCCGCGCCAACTTGCCGCGCTTCGAAGTGGACACCTCGGACGCACAGGGGCGGCTCAAGATCAACCCACTGATCGATTGGGATGCGGGCCAGATCGAGGGTTACTTCATCCAGCACGATCTCCCCCGCCACCCGCTGATCGCGCAAGGCTACCCCTCGATCGGCTGCTCGCCCTGCACCAGTCAGGTCGCGCCGGGCGAAGACCCGCGCTCGGGCCGGTGGAAGGGCTGGGACAAGACCGAATGCGGCATCCATAAGCCGGGCGAGGAGCCGTTTCTTTAGAACCGTCGTCCCGGACTTGATCCGGGACCGCTATCGGCCAAGCGCCACGTTTCGAGCGATCCCGGGTCAAGCCCGGGATGACGATGTAGTGCTTACAGCCACCCCTCGCGCCGATACCATTCGGCAGTCGCCTTCAGGCCTTCCTCGCCGCTGATCTTCGGCTGCCACAGGCCCGGCGGCGGCTTACGGTCGAACCGCGATACCCAGTTGGGATGCGCCATATAGCCCACCCGATCGGCGGTGAGTTTCGCGCGGTCGCCGCGCAGCAGGCGGTCGGCCGTGGCAGTGGCCTCCAGCACAGCGCGCGGCAAGTGCGGGGCGAAGACAGAACGCTTGCCCACCGCGCGGCCGATCGCTTGCGCCAGCTCCTTGTGGCTCCACCCGCCCTCGCGCCCGTCGTCGGGTTCGTAAGTCTGCTTTTTCGTTGCAGCGGCATTGCCCGCCGCCAGCGCCACTAGCAGACGCGCGAGATCGTCGGCGTGAATGATCGAGCTCGCCCCGCCCGGCGGCAGGGGGACGAAGCCCCACTTGGCGGTGCGGAACATCTCCAGATAGTCGACATCGCGCGGGCCGTAGACGCCGGGCGGGCGCACCGTGGTCCAGTCGAGACCGGAGGCCTCCACCAGCGCCTCGGCCTTGGCCTTGGACGCGCCATAGGCCGACAGGCCAGGCATCCGCGCCGAGAGTGAGGAGACGAACACCAGCCGCCGCGCCCCTGCCTGCTTCATCGCGGCGATGACGTTGGCGGTGCCGGTGACGTTGGCCGCTTCGAAGGTGGCGGGGTCTGGCGTGTTGGTGAGGCCCGCGACATGGATCACCGCGTCCGCGCCTTCGACCAGCGCAGCAAGCGCCGCCGTATCGCCCAGATCGCCGCGCACCCACGCTACGCCAGCGCGCGCCGTTTGATCACGGCGCGCGAGTGCGCGCACCTGATGGCCCTCGGCCAGCGCCTCATCCAGCACCGCGCTGCCGACGAAACCGGTCGCGCCGGTGATGGCGATGAGGCTCACAGCAGCACCATGTGGTCGCGGTGGATCACGCAGGAGCGCGGCGCATAGCCCAGCCGTTCGGCCTGATCCTCGGCGCGCTTGCCGGCGATCAGTTGCATCTCGGCGGCGTCATATTCGGCGAGGCCTTGCGCCAGCCGCTCGCCCTTCAGGCTCAGCACGCTGACGAGATCGCCGCGCCGGAACTGGCCTGAGACGCCGACGACGCCCGCCGCGAGCAGGCTCGCCCCGCCTTTAAGCGCCTCGGCACAGCCCTTGTCGACGCGCAATTCGCCCGCAGGAGCGAGCCGCCCACCGAGCCACGCCTTGCGCGCGCTGTCAGCGCGGACAGGGTGGAACAGCGTCCCCGTGCCAGCGCCAAGCGCATGGGCAATCGGCGCGTCATGCGTCCCGTTGAGGATCGCCAGCGCGATGCCGGCGCGCGTGGCGATCTGCGCGGCTTGCAGCTTGGATACCATCCCGCCCGAACCCATGCCCGAGGACGAAGCCCCGCTCGCCATCGCCATCACGTCCGGCGTCACGGCGTCAACCGTAGGGATGAGCGCCGCGCCAGCCTCACGCGGGTCGCGGTCATACAGGCCGTCGACATCCGAGAGCAGCAGCACCAGATCGGCATTGGCCGCTTGCGCCACTCTCGCGGCGAGGCGGTCATTGTCACCGAAGCGGATTTCCTCGGTCGCGACCGAATCGTTTTCGTTGATGACGGGGATCACGCCCGCTTCCAGCAGCCGGTCGAGCGTGGCCGAGGCGTTGAGGTACCGGCGCCGGTCTTCCAGATCGCCCAGCGTCAGCAGCATCTGAGCAGCGGTAATGCCCTCACCGCCCAGCGCCCGCGACCACAGATCGGCCAGCGCAATCTGGCCCACAGCCGCAGCAGCTTGCGCATCGGCAAGGCTTCCCCGCCCGCCTTTCGCCAACCCCAGCCGCGCCGCGCCCAGCGCAATCGCGCCGGAGCTGACCACGATCACCTGCGCGCCCGCCTGTTGCAGCGCCGCCAGATCGCCCGCCATCCGCGTCAGCCACCCCTCACGCGCCTGCCCACCGCCGACCAGCAGCGCAGAGCCGATCTTGACCACGATCCGCCGCGCGGCGGTGATGTCTTGCAGGCGGGTCAGCATGAGCCGATCAGAGCGGCGACCAGTCGCTGGCGTCTTCTTCGTGCTCCACTTCGACCGCCTTGGTCTCGGTCGAGGTGCGATCCGGCAGGTAGCCCAGCACCGCGTCGAGCAATTCGGAGATCCCCGCGCCGGTCACGCCCGACACCGCGAACACCTTGTCCGCACCTGCGGCCAGCAGCTCCTCGCTATAGGCCTCGACCAGTTCGGCATCCGCCAGATCGAGCTTGTTAAGCACCACCAGCCGCGCCTTGTCCTCAAGGCCCGCGCCGTAAGCAGCGAGTTCATCCTCGACGATGCGCATCGCTTCGGCGGGGTCGGCGTCTTCGGTGCCGGTGATGTCGATCAGGTGGATCAGCACGCGGCAACGCTCGATATGGCC
>DLGU01000106.1:0-7346 GCA_002482865.1 Porphyrobacter sp. UBA7686 | reverse complement strand
TTGATGAAGGTCGACTTGCCCGCATTGGGCAGGCCAACCAGACCCACGTCGGCGAGCAGCTTCAGCCGCAGCCAAACCCAGGCTTCCTGACCCGGTATCCCGTCCTGGTGCTGACGCGGGGCGCGGTTGGTGGAGGTTTTGTAGCTGGCATTCCCGCGTCCGCCGATCCCCCCTTCGAGGAAGACGACGCGCTGACCGACCTGCGTGAAGTCGGCGAGCACCTCGTCCTTGTCTTCGGAGAGGATCTGCGTGCCAACCGGCACCTTGATGACGAGCGGCTTGGCGCTGGCACCCGTGCGGTCCTTGCCCATACCGTGGCCGCCGCGCGGCGCTTTGAAGTGCTGCGAATAGCGGAAGTCGATCAGCGTGTTGAGGCCGGCGACGGCTTCGAACACGATATCGCCGCCCTTCCCACCGTTTCCGCCGTCAGGGCCGCCATATTCGACGTACATCTCACGCCGGAACGAGACGGCCCCGGGGCCACCTCCGCCGGACTTCACATAGATCTTGGCTTGGTCGAGAAAATGCATCGCGGGCGCATAGGCAATTTTTGCTGCGATTGCGAGGGGAATGGCAATCTAGTGTGAGTCCCCGCGCAGGCGGGGACCTCGTGCAACACAGAACGAGGCTCCCGCCTACGCGGGAGCTCACAAACCATTCTAGAACCGCGCCTCCACGCCGACCACTGCAGACCGCCCCGGAGAGACGAAGCTGAACACCTGCTCGTAGCGTTCGTCCAGCAGGTTATCGACGCGGGCGAAGGCACTCAGCTGATCGGTCAGCCGCACCCGGGCGTTGACGTTGACGAGGGTGTAATCATCAAGATTTACGCGCACCGGCACGAAGCTCGGATCGGTGAAAGCCACATCGGGTGTCGCGCCATTGTGGCGCACCACCAGCGTTGCCGAAGCGGCATCGCCTGGCGCGGTCCAGGTCAGCGCCGCGCTGGCGATGTGCTGCGGGCGGCGGACCTCCTCGACCCCGTTTTCCTCGGCATCGAGATAGGAATAGGCCGCATCGAGGCTCCATTGCGCGGCCAGCCGGGCATTGAGCGACACTTCAACCCCGCGCTGCTGGCTGACGGTGGTGCGGTTGGCCGGGGTGGCGATGAAGTTGGGCGGCGGGAAGGTGGTGAAGATTTCGCCTTCCAGCTCGCTGTCGAAGTAGGTCACCGAAACCCGCGCGGAATCGCCGAGGTCCTGATCGAGGCCCACTTCCCACCCGGTCGACTTTTCCGGGCGCAGGGCATCATTGCCGATGAAGCGCCCATCGACAAAGCCGAACAGTTCGAAGAAGCCGGGGTTCTTGACCCCGCTGCCCCCCGCCGCCCGCAATCGGGTGCTTTCGGTGACGCGGTAGCCTGCGCCGACGCGAAAGGTGGTCGCATCGGCGAAGCGGTCGTTGATGTCGTGACGCAGCGCGGCCGACAGGTCGAACGCCGCGCCGGCATAGCGGTATTCGCCCACGAAGCCGGTCTGCTCAACGGCCCGCCGCCCGGTGAAACCGCCACTTGCCGCCAAGGCATTGCGGAAGCTTTCGCGTTCCCAATCGGCGGCGAAAGTGAAGTTGTGCTCGTCCGCCAGCTTGAACGCCGTGACATAGGACGCCTTGACCCGGTCGCCTTCGCTGGCCGAGGTGAGGCCGAAGGGGCTGTCCGTTTCGCGGTCGACTTCGGCCACTTGGGCGGACAGATCATGCGTCCAGCGCCCGTCCAGCATCTCGGCCCGCGCGCCAATGAGCGCGTAAACGGCCTCGTTGGTGAACGTCACCCCGGGACTGTCGATGGTGAAACCGAAGGTCGGGCTGACGCTGTCGAAGTCGCCATCGTTGGTCTGTCCTTCGGTGCGGATAAAGCGGGCGGCGGCGCGCAGAACGATGCCTTCGGCGACCTCAACGCTGCCCTTGCCCGAGACAGTGTAGCTGTCGCGCCCGATATCACGGGTGCCGCCCCGCGCATTGGGCTGACCGTCGGTGCTCACTGCCACGGCAGAAAGCGCCGCGTCCCAGCTGTCGCCCGCCGCGCCATAGCGCAGCGCGCCGTTGACCGTGCCTTGGGTGCCGCCCTCGATCCGTGCTGCAAAGCCGGGTTGGCTCCGCCCACTGGCGCTTTCATAGGCCACCACGCCGCCGATCGCATCCGGCCCGTAGAGCGCCGATTGCGGCCCGCGCAGCACCTCAACCCGCGCGCCGGGCTCAGCTTGCAAGGTGCCAATGTCGAACTCGCCCGCGTAGGGATCGGAAACCTCAATCCCGTCGACCAGCACCAGCACGTGATTGGCTTCCGAGCCGCGCAGGCGGATCTGGGTCTGGCCTGCAATGCCAGCGACGGCGACGCCAGGAACATCGCGCAGGATATCGGCAATGTCGCGGGTCTGGCGCTGTTCAAGTTGCTCGGCGGTAATGACCAGCGCAGAGCCCGTATATTGCTTCAGCAGCAGATCGTCATCGCGGCTGGCGGAGACGAGAATGTCCTCGCCGGGATAGCAAAGATATTGCTCGCTCATCTCGTCGCCCGTCACGTAGCACTGACCCAGCGTTTTGCCGTCCTCCTGCGCCGCAACCGGCACAGCCCAAACCAGCGCCGCCCCAGCGACGCTGCACAACAATTTCAAATTTTTCACGGATTCCTCCCGTCATCAGCAACATGAAGGTCGCAAGGGGATCCCATCCCTCACAACCCGGTGATGTCGCTCACAACAGAAGTGTTTTTCCGCGCCTGGCCAATCCCTGAGCCAAGCAAAGAGCGACACGCCCCGGTCGGTCTCCTGGCTCACGGATCAGCGCATCCAGTGCTCACCTTCCCAGAGCATTGCTGCTCCAGTGGCTGCCCCTTTCGAGGCGCGCTACCTGATACTCACCGCTTACAGTTGCAGGGACAGCTGCGGAATCAAACCGCATTCCCGTTACCTTGGCGCAGCCGCAGGGATAGCGTCAGGCCAAGCTGACGGCAAGAGGTGTAAACTGGAAGAAAAAAGGATCGCGCCGATCGGGCCGAAGGGCCGCAAGGCCGACCGGCCGCTCGAGCTTATGCGAGGAAAGCTAAGCAGCGCGGACGCGCTGCGCCCGGCGCTTGAGGGCGAAAACAAGGAATCCAGTTTAGGGGCAACGCCCCGAAACTGGTGGAGCCGAGGGGGATCGAACCCCTGACCTCGTCATTGCGAACGACGCGCTCTCCCATCTGAGCTACGGCCCCGTTCCAGGTTTTCGCGCCCGCCTATCCGATCGAAGGAGCGGGCGAGCGCGCGCATTAGCGAGAAGCGCGGACCCTTGCAACGCAAGATTTCGCCGCTCGCGACCGCTGCACCTTCCGATTATTGCCCGGTTTTGCGCTCTGCCGGCGGAGCAGCCATCGGTTCGATGATCGGCTGCGATACCACACCCTCATTGACCGGGATCACCGGGACCGGAAGCCCGGTCACAGGGTCGATCACGGTCTGCACCGCGACTGTCGGCACGACAACGCCGCTGGCGCGGGCCTGCTGCACGGCGACCCAGCCGGGCTGCGAGGCGCCATAAAGCGTGCCCCACTTGTCGTCCCATGTCGCTGAGGCTTGCTGATACGCCTCGTAATCGGTGAAGAACTGATCGAACGGCATCAGCAGCCCATCAAAATTGGCACGGGCAAAGGCGAGCACATCTGTCGGCGGTGCAGCCAGCGCGCGGTTCGCCATGTCGAGCGTGGCGCGGCAGAACCCAGCACGGGCGGCGGGTTCGGCGAAGAAGTTGTAGACCTGCGTGGTGTAGCCATCGCGTGCCACGATCGCATCCCGGCGGACCCGGAAGCGGCTCGTGTAGCTCTTCTCGAGCCGGTCATTTACGGCCTTCAGCGATTTGACGTTCTTGGTCAGGAAGGCGCGATAACCTTCGAGGATCGGCTCATATTCGGCTGTGAGGCAATTGAGCGCCGCGACATTCCAGGCCGAACGCAGGTTCCAGATCAGCTGGTCGTCCGACAGGTTGCTGTTGACGGTGACGCGCCGCCCATCAGGCCCACGGGGGGGAATATCCATCACGTAATGCGCTCCGCCGGGCGGAAGCGGGCGGTAGGGCACGGCCTCAACCACCACTGGTGCGGGCGGCGGAGGGGGCGGCGGAGGGGGCGGCGGTGCCGGGGTAGCACAGGCTGCGAGCAACGCCCCGCCCATGGCCAGAGTGGTGATCGCCAAGCCGAACGGCGTGCGCGTGCTGGTGCGTTCCTGCGCCAATGACGGGGACGGGGACGTGTGCGGGGCCGCGCTCATTGAAATAACCTCTCCTGCTGCGGGCTGTGCTGCCACTGGCGGGGCAAGCATGTGCGCCCCCGGCTTGCTCCAACCTGAAGCGTCGGAGATAGCCGCCCCGGCGGACAAAGCAAATGCCCGGAGCCTATGGAAAGGCCCCGGGCATCTGACATTTCAACACCTGTGTCAGGCATTCGCCTGATGCAGATTAGTTATTCCCGATTGCCGAGGAAGCTGAGCAGGAACTGGAACATGTTGATGAAGTCCAGATAGAGGCTCAGCGCGCCGAGCACGACGGCCTTGCCGGCGAACTCAGTGCCGCGCAGATATTCATACTCGGTCTTCAGGCGCTGCGTGTCATAGGCGGTAAGACCCGCGAAGATCAGCACGCCGATGAAGCTGATTGCGTAATGGAACGCAGGGCTCTGCAGGAACAGGTTGATGACCATCGCCACCAGCAGACCGATCACGCCCATGATCAGGAAGCTGCCCATGCCGGACAGGCTCCGCTTGGTCGTGTAGCCATAGAGCGACAGGCCGGCAAAGGCCGCCGCGGTGGCGAAGAAGGTCGTGGCGATCGAGCCACCGGTGTAAACCAGAAAGATCGACGAGAGCGACAGGCCCATCAACGTGGCGAAGCCCCAGAACATCAGCTGGAGCGTAGCGGTGCTGAAGCGGTTGGCGCCAAAGCTCATCGCGAACACGATGGCCATCGGCGACAGCGCGACGATCCAGCGCAGGATACCGCCGGTGAAGATGGTCTCCGCCACACCACTGGTGAAGGCCAGCAGCGCGACGATCCCGGTCAGCAGGATGCCCGACGTCATGTAGTTGTAGATCGAGAGCATGTGCTTGCGCAGGCCCTCATCATAGCTTGCGCGGCCGGCGACGTCGCCTCCGGCGCGGGGCACGGAGCCCATACGCTGCGCATTGCGCGAGGTGTCATTCCAGTCAGCCATTGCGAAACCCTTAGCCTTTCCTATCGGAGCGCGGAAACGCCCGCGCTCTCCAATGGGGGGAATATCGGGGTTTCCTCAGCGCATTTCAAGCGAAACCGGATTGCAAAGCGCGCAATTGGTTCAGCTTAACCGATGTTAATCTTAACTGCCTTTCGACAACGCCGCACCCTTGTCGCGGGTGGCCCGCAAAGTGTCGGCCAGCAGGCGGCGCAGGGCCGCGCCTTCGTCGAGCACGTTGAGGCCTTCGCGCGTCATCCCGCCGGGGCTGGCGACCCGGTCGGCGAGCGTAGCCGGCCCGACATCCGATGCCGCTGCCAGGGCCGCCGCGCCCTCGACCGTAGCGAGCGCGAGGCTGGCGGCGGTGCTCTCGTCCAATCCGAGGTCGATAGCCGCGCCTGCCAGCGCGTCAATGAAACGATAGACGAAGCCCGGCCCCGATCCGGCCAGCGCGGTAACGAGATCGAATTGCGCCTCGTCCGCCAGCCACACGGCACTGCCGAGCCTGTCAAACAGCGCGAAGGCGGCGGTGTGTGCCGCCTCGTCAAGTCCGGCCTCGCACAGGATCACCGGGGACTTGTTGATGCGCGCGGCAAGGTTCGGCATCACCCGGACATGCGCGTCGGCGCGCGGGAAGGCTTGGCCGAGCTGGCCGAGCGTGATCCCGGCGAGCAGCGAATAGACCGCAACACCCTCGCCCGTCAGCGCCTGAAGCCCTGGCCCGAGCGTCCCCAATTGCTGCGGCTTGAACCCGAGCAAAACGGCGTCATGCTCCGCGCCTGCGGCGTCTTCCGCACTGCGATAAAGCGCCACGCCTTCGGGCGCTTCGGGCAAGGCGGGATCGAGCACCGCAAACCGCGCCGGGTCCTCGCCCGCCGCCAGCCATCCGGCCAGCATTGCTCCGCCCATATTGCCGCAGCCGATGATGAGGAGGTGGTTCAGCATATCACAACACCCGTTCGCCCTGAGCCTGTCGAAGGGCTGTCCTTCCACTTCGAACGCAGGGCTAAAAGAAAGTACAGGGCTTCGACAAGCTCAGCCCGAACGGAGATTGTGTTAAGCCTCGCCCGCTGCGTCAACCATCGCGGCATCCAATGCCTCGCGCGGGGTCTTGCCGCCCCACAGCACAAACTGGAACGCCGGGTAGAACCGGTCGCACTCGTCGATCGCGCATTCGACCAGCGCCTGCGCCATGTCGATACTCAGCCGGCCGTGCTCGCCCAGCAGTGCGCCGTGGCGGTAAAGCAGCACGTCGCCGTTCGACCAGATGTCGAAATGGCCGAGCCACACCTGTTCGTTGACGAGGCACAGCAGCTCATAGGCGGCCCCACGCTTGTCCTCCGTTACGCGAATATCGGGGAGGCACAGGAACTGAAGCACACCGTCTTCGGCCCGCCAGATCGCGCGCAGCTGGTAATTGGCCCAGCTGCCCTGCACCTCTCCCGTCATCTCGTCATCTGAGACCAGCTCACACGGCCATCCGCGCGCGGCAAACAGGCTGGCGAGCATTTCGACGGGGGCAGCATCGTCCTCGGCGGAATAGTCCATGTCTTGCACTCTCATGGCCGGGGGAACGCGGGGGGGAGGGTCGTTTGCACCATTGGGGCAACGCATGAACGGGTTGGGGTGCGATTGGCAATCACCCACGTCAGAGCGGCTGGGGAGAACCGGATAGAGCTGTGCAAAGCCTGTGCAAAGATCGTGCACAGATTGCGCCACACTCTACTTAACAGGCTGTATTTCTTCGCCTTCTGGGCTCACATAGAGGAAGCTGTCGATCCCCTTGGCCTTGAGCTCGCGCAACAGGGCCTGAGCCTTATCGCGGCTGTCGATCGGCCCGGCCAGCAAGCGGTTCGCCTCGCCCCAGCGGGTGGTGTGCGGCTTGAGCTTGGCGAGCGGCGCGCCGCCTTCTTTCGCGATGCGCCGCCAATCGAACCCGAGCGCCTTGACGTTCTTGCCAGTCGCCACCTGCACCCAGACGCGGCTGGGGTGGACAGGCTTGGGCGGTTCCTTGGGCTTGGCTTTTTCAGGCGGCGGTGGCGGCAGTTCGCGCTTCACCGTGATTCTCGAAATATCGACCACGTCGCCGCTGACCCGCGCATCGGGAAGCGGAGCGTTGACGAGGTCGGCAAAGGCATCGGCCACGCGCACGGGTGGGGCGGGTGGCGGT
>DLGU01000185.1 GCA_002482865.1 Porphyrobacter sp. UBA7686 | reverse complement strand
CAGTTCGTAGATCGTGCCGGTGAAACGCGGCATATAGATACCGAAACTCGCGTTGCTGGTGGTCTCGCCCAGCAGCGTCAGCATCAGCAGGCCAGGGATGATGAAGGCACCGTAAGGCACGCCGCCAATCGGCTCCATCCGCGCGCCGATCACCGATCCGAATACCACGAAATAGAGCGAGGTGGTCAGCACCGGAGAGAGGATCGACTGGAACGCGGTGCGGAAAGCGCGGGCCATTTCGCGGCGGTAGATGGCGAGCGCGCTGCGAGCGTTGAAATACATCACGCGGCCTCCTTCTCGCCCAGAAGGCCAACGAAAATGTCTTCCAGCGACGAATCGTGGATGTCGAGGCTGGTATAGGCAATGTCCGCGCGGGTTAGAGCTTGGGTCAGCTGCGCCACCTGTGCGCGGCCCCCGCCCTGCCCGTTTCCGCCGCGGTAGATCAGTTGCATCCCGTCCGCACCAATCTCCACCGGGAACCCGGCAAGCGCAGGCGGGATCGCCGCCAGCGGCGCGGCCAAGGTGATCACCGCTTCGGTGGTGCCGAGCCGCTCCATCATCGCGCGCTTTTCATCCACCATCAGGATGCGCCCCCCGCGGATAATGCCGACGCGGTCGGCCATTTCCTCGGCTTCCTCGATGTAGTGGGTGGTGAGGATGATGGTGACGCCGCGCTCTTTCAGCGCCGCAATCTGCTGCCACATATCCTTGCGCAGTTCGACATCGACACCGGCGGTTGGCTCGTCGAGAAACAGCAACTCTGGCTCATGCGCCAGTGCCTTGGCGATCAGCACGCGGCGCTTCATCCCACCCGACAGGGCGCGGATTTGCGCGTCCTTCTTGTCCCACAGCGACAGGCTGCGCAGGATTTCCTCGAGCCGTGCGGGATTATAGGGGCGGCCGAACAGGCCTTGTGAATAGGCGATCGCGCGCCACACGGTCTCGAACATATCGGTCGCGAGTTCCTGCGGCACCAGTCCGATCCGTGCGCGGGCCTTGCGCCAATCGCGCGACAGGTCTTGCCCGAAGGCGGTGATTGTCCCGCCCGTGGGCCGCACCAGCCCGCACACTGCGCCGATCAGCGTGGTCTTGCCCGCCCCATTCGGCCCCAGCAGCGCGAAAATCTCGCCCGCACGGATATCAAGATCGACCGAATCAAGCGCCCGCGGGCCGTTCTTGTAAGTCTTGGTCAGGCCGCGGATCGAGAGGATAGGTTCGCTCATCGCTACCGATTACGGGAGCAGCAGCGAGGAGTCACCATAGGAATAGAAGCGGTATTCATTCGCGATGGCGTGCTGGTAAGCCGCCATCATCCGATCCCGACCCATCAGCGCCGAAACCAGCATCATCAGGGTCGATTTGGGCAAGTGGAAATTGGTCATCAGCCCATCGACCGCGCGCAGCTTGTAGCCCGGCGTGATGAAGATCGCGGTGTCTCCGGCGAAGGGCTGGATGATGCCGTTCTCGTCGACCGCGCTTTCGAGCAGCCGCAGCGACGTAGTGCCGACCGCGATGATCCGGCCACCCTTGGCGCGGGCCTCGTTGAGCTGGTTGGCGGTCTCAGCGGAGATGCGGCCGAACTCGGCGTGCATCTGGTGATCGTCGGTATCGTCCGCTTTAACGGGCAGGAACGTGCCCGCCCCGACGTGCAGCGTCAACATCGCCCGCCCGATCCCGGCAGCGTCGATCGCATCGACCAGTCTTGGGGTGAAATGCAGCGAGGCAGTGGGAGCGGCAACCGCCCCTTCCTCGCGCGCGAACATCGTCTGGTAGTCTTCCAGATCCTGCGCATCGACCCCGCGCTTCGACGCGATATAGGGCGGCAGCGGCATGGTGCCTGCGCGGTCGAGCAGGACTTCGACGGGTTCCTCGCCTTCGAAGAACAGCGTGATCGAGCCATCAGCAAGCCGCGCTTCGGCAATCGCGGTGACACCGCCGCCGAAGACGATCTGGTCGCCCTCCTTCACTCGCTTGGCGTTACGGACGAAGGCCTGCCAGCGCCTGAGGTCGAGCCGCTTGTGAAGCGTCGCGCCGATCTTTGCCTCTCCATCAGCGCGGCGGCCTTCCAGCTGAGCGGGGATCACGCGGGTATCGTTGAAGACGAGCACATCGCCCGCGTTCAGCAGGCTCGGCAGGTCGCGCACGCCGCGATCCTCGAACGGAGCATCCGCCCCGCGCACAACGAGCATCCGCGCCGCATCGCGCGGGCGCACGGGGCGCAGCGCTATGCGTTCATTGGGCAATTCGAAATCGAACAGGTCAACCTTCATGGCGCGCGCCCGTAGCCCGGTGGCGCGCCTGCGGGAAGCCCCTTAGGGGATCGGCGCGCTCAACATATCCGCTGAAATCGGCGCATCCTGAGGCGGCGCGGGCGGCGGCGGGGGCGGCAGGTTGTCGCTGGCGAGCGAGGCCTGGAGGATATAGGTCGGCGTCGCGGGCGGCTCGCCCCGGTTGATCGCGTCGACCGCTTCCATATTCTCGATCACCCGGCCGAAATTGGTGTATTTCTTGTCGAGGCTGAAGCGCGGATAGAAGACGATGAAGAACTGGCTGTTGGCGCTGTCATCTTCCGAAGCGCGCGCCATCGACAACGTCCCGCGCACGTGCGGCATCGGGTTGAATTCGGCCTTCAGATCGGGAAGCTCGCTGCCGCCCTGCCCGGTTCCGGTCGGATCGCCGCCTTGCGCCATGAAGCCTTCGATCACGCGGTGGAACACCACGCCAT
>DLGU01000172.1:2105-4174 GCA_002482865.1 Porphyrobacter sp. UBA7686 | reverse complement strand
GTGTTGCCCGGATTGCGGCTGATCATGTCGAGCCACGCCAGCGGGCGGCGCGCAAAAGCATCGGGCTTGAGGTAATCGCCGGACACCTGATTGGCGATCAGCGAGAGCAGGCAGCCGACAAGGCCCATGTCGTGATACCACGGCAGCCAGCTGACGCAGCGATCATTCGCGCCCAGCTCCATCGTGGTCGAATGGCCGTAAAGATTGTGCAGCAGCGCCCTGTGGGTGACGGCGACGCCCGTGGGGAAGCGGGTCGAGCCGGAGGAGTACTGCAAGTAACAGATATCATCCGGGCTGGCAGTGGGCAGGTCGCAGTCCGGCGCGGGGCGGTGGGCGAAATCCTGCCAGCTTTGCGCCTCGCAGCCCTGACGGGCGGCGGCAGCGGATGCCATTTCGGCGATTTCCTCGGGGTAGAGGAGGATCTTCGGGTCCGAGCTTTGCAACTGGATCGCCAGCTGATCGATGAAGTTGTCCTTGCCGCCGAAGGTCGTCGGCAGCGGCAACGGCACGGGCCATGCACCGGCATAGACACAGGCGCAGAACAGGGCGGCGAAGTCAGCGCCGGTCTCAGCGATGAGGGCGACGCGGTCTTCCTTGCCGATCCCCGCCGCGATCAGGCGCCGTGCCATGATCAATGCATCTTCGCGCATGGTCGTATAGGGGTAGACGCGCGCCAGTTCCCCGCGCATGTCGTGGAAATTGAGCCCTTTCAGGCTCAGCGCAGCATAGTCGATCGCTTCATTGAAGGTTGCAAATTGCGCACGGACCCGCGGCAGATCGCAGTCATTCGGCGTCGGCGTCAAAACGGCCTCGGTCATATTTTTCAACGATACCCGTCAGTTGCGGCGCGTTTCATGATAGCATCACGTACGCGCTCTGGCATAACCCCGTGTCGCCGGGCATAATCCGGCAGCGTCCAATGTCAGGCATATGGCAAGGAAAGTGGCACGAATAAGGCGAAATGGTTTCACGTAAAGCGAATTCGTCATCACCCGGTCGTCAAGCCGGGGAGGATTCCAGGCGGGAACGCCGGACGGCGAAGCGGGTGAAACCTCCGCTGGGAGAGGCCACTTTGCGCGATCTGGCGCTGCATTATGCGGCACGATTCGCCACCACCGGCGCGCGGCTGGAAGGCTATCTTGTCCGTAAAATCCGGGAGCGCGGGCTGGCTGAAGATGCGGATGGCCGCACCATTGAGATCGATATTCCCGCGCTCGTCGCCCGGCTGGTGGAATTGGGCTATGTCGATGACGATGCCTATGCCCGCGGCCGCGCCCGCGATCTGGGCGCAAGAGGCTATGGCGCGCGCCGGGTCGAAGAAACCTTGCGCCATGCTGGTGTGGGCGAGGGACTGCGTCAGGCCCACGCCCCCGGAGAGGCCGCAAGCCGCCGCGCTGCCGCGCTGATGGCGAGGAAGCGGCGGCTGGGCCCCTATGGTGCGTCTGCCGAGGAAGGTGGCGATCCGCTGGCCGCGCGCAAGTCCCGCGAAAAAGCCGTTGCAGCAATGCTGCGCGCAGGCCACCAGTACGAGCACGCACGCTTCATCCTCGCGGCCCGGAGCCTTGAGGATGTGGAAGAATGGCTCGGCGAAGCTGCCGACGAGGAAGGGATGGACGACCAATGGTAAGGCACCTCTTGGCAGGCGCGATGATGGCTGCGGGACTGCTTGCGGCCTGTTCTCCCGGAACAACTACGGCCAGTGCGCAGACGCCGGCTCCGGCCACAGCGGCGCGCCACCCGGTCTCGGGCCTTGAGGTGATCGACCTCGTGGTCGAGCGCGGGGCTCAGAAGCTCGCCTTCAAGGTCGAAGTCGCCGCCAGCCCCGAAGCACAGGCCAAGGGCCTGATGTTCCGCACGTCGCTGGGCGATGACGAGGGTATGATCTTCCCCTCCGCCGTGCCCGAGCCGAAGAGCTTCTGGATGAAGAACACCCCGCTCTCGCTCGACATCATCTTCATCGGGCCGGACGGGCGGATCAGCAATATCGCGGCGAACACCGTGCCCTATTCGCTCGATTCGGTGCGATCGAGCGGGCTGGCAAGCGCGGTGCTGGAACTGCGCGCGGGCCG
>DLGU01000172.1:405-2053 GCA_002482865.1 Porphyrobacter sp. UBA7686 | reverse complement strand
GCGCTGACCGGGATGGGGAGCGCGATCCCGGCCCGCCAACGGACGGGCCGCAAGGGCGACCGCCCGCCCGCAGGCGCCCGTAGCGTAGCGAAGGAATAGCGCCGAGGACGTGCCCGCGGAGGCGGGCACGCGAACAAACATCCCGCCCGCCGCAGTGACAATCATTATTGGCGTGGGCGACCAATTCCGCTAGGCGCACGGCCTATGGGTATCCTCGGAAAAATCTTCACCTGGTGGGACGGTGCCACGCTCGGCACGCAGCTCTGGGCAAGCCGCGCGGGCGGCGAGCATGTCGGCACCGATGGCGCTGGCAACATGTACTACCGCGAAAAGCCGAAGGCGGCCGCGCTCAACACCGGTTCCTACACCAGCCGCGAAAAGCGTTGGGTGATCTACAACGGCGCCAATGATGCGAGCCGCGTGCCGGCCGAATGGCACGGCTGGCTGCACGGCACCTATGACGACGTGCCCGAAAGCCACCTGCCGCCGCCGCGGATCTGGGAGGCGGATTACACGCCCAACGCCACCGGCACCGTTCAGGCCTATCGCCCGCAAGGCGCCCTGGAGCGCGGCGGCCAGCGCGCCCGCGCCGTGGGCGATTACGAAGCGTGGACCCCCGGCAGCGCGGACAGCTGAGGCGCGCGGTGCGGCAGCTTAGCCTGGCCCTCCCGCTGGCGAGCGTGCTGATGCTTGCCGCCTGCGACATGAGCGCATCCCAGAACGAAGCAGTGGTGGTGCCGCTGGGCGAAGCGAGTCCCGAGGCGGCGGCCAGCCCGGCCGCGCCGGTCAATGATTACGGCGCGACCCCGATGAACGAGCGCGTTGCGGTGCTCGGCCTGCTCAACAAGCGCAACAATGTCTCCGAAGAGATCAAGCTGAAGCCCGGCGAAAGCCGCGAGATCGGCCCGGTGATCGTCCGCGTCTCCGCCTGCGAGCGCACCGCGCCGTGGGAAATGCCGCAGCAGACTGCGGCCTTCGTGCAGGTCGATATCAAGGGCCGCGGCGAAGCGCAGAACAAGCGCGTGTTCTCAGGCTGGCTGTTCCTCGAATCGCCCAGCCTCAACGTGGTCGAACACCCGGTCTATGATGTCTGGGTCAAGGATTGCACGATGCGCTTCCCGGGTGAGGAAGGTTCAGCCGCGCCATCGCCCGAAGCTTCGGGCAAGCCTGCCGCGCGCCCGTCGGCCACACCCACGGCGTCCCCCAGCCCGACTGCGGCTCCGACTCCCGACGCATAGCCCCGGCTGAAGTGGCGCCACGCGGTGCCGAGGCTGTCATGCGGCTGACCTTGTGCCCGCTCCACCAACCGCCGGTAATCCGCCTGCGCCAGCTCGGTCGCCCCCATTGCGCGCAGGTGTTCGGTCATGAACTGGCAGTCGAGCAGGGCGAACCCGGCGCGCCGCATCAGCGCCACCAGCCACGCGAGCGCAACCTTGCTCGCATCCGGCACCCGGCTGAACATGCTCTCCCCGCAGAACACCCGGTCGAAGCTGACCCCGTAGAGCCCGCCCACCAGCTGCGGCGCGCCACCCTCGCCCGCCAGCCAGCATTCGACCGAATGGGCGTGCCCGGCGCGGTGGAGGCCGATGTAGCTTTGTACGATCCGTTCGCTGATCCAGGTTTCGGGATGATCTTCGCGCGGCTCGGC
>DLGU01000172.1:0-387 GCA_002482865.1 Porphyrobacter sp. UBA7686 | reverse complement strand
GCGCGATCGACCGTCACGGTGAAGCGATCCGCGCGCAGCACCTTGCGCAAGCTCTTGGAGAGATGCAGCCCGTCCAGAGGGATGATCGCCCGGTCACGCGGCTCGACCCAGAACACCTCGGCGTCTTCGCGATTGTCCGCCATCGGAAAGATTCCGCTGCGATAGGCCAGCAGCAAGGTCTCGACAGGGATAGGAGGGCGGATCGGCGCGTGCATGGTTGCAGCGCACAATACATGGCCGCGCGCGATGAGGCAAAGAGCATTGCCTATCGGATAAGCCTTCGATAAAGGCACCGCTCCAACGCGCTGCAGGGGTGTAGCTCAGTTGGTAGAGCATCGGTCTCCAAAACCGAGGGCCTGCGGTTCGAGTCCGCACACCCCTGCCATT
>DLGU01000115.1:6696-9050 GCA_002482865.1 Porphyrobacter sp. UBA7686 | reverse complement strand
GCACCTGCGCGGCGATTTGAACTACGCCTGGCCCACGGCGGAAATCGCGGTGATGGGCGCGAAGGGCGCGGTGGAGATCATCTTCCGCCAGGACCGCGACAACCCCGAAAAGATCGCGGAAAAAACCAAGGAATACGAAGACCGCTTCGCCAACCCCTTTGTGGCGGCCCAGCGCGGCTATATCGACGAGGTGATCCACCCGCACTCGACCCGGCGGCGGATTGCCTTGGGGCTAAGGAAGCTGCGGACGAAGCAGCTGGAGAACCCTTGGAAGAAGCATGACAATATTCCGCTGTGAGGTGGCGATTCTAACCTACGTCACCCTGAAATTGTTTCAGGGTCCATCCCGCCCCAAGCTCCTGCGGAGCGGACATCAGAATGGATGCTGGAAGCGAAGCTGTGCTTGCACAAACAAGTTTAGCATGACGGCATTTGAGAGAGGAATGAGCCAGTGAAGCTGGGAAGACTGAACCACATCGGGGTCGCCACGCCGTCCATCGCGGAATCGATCGCCTTCTACCGCGACGTTATGGGCGCGAGCGTGATTTGCGAGCCGTTCGACCTTGAAGAACAAGGCGTGAAGGTCTGCTTCGTCGACACCCCCGGTGCGGACGGGGCGATGAACGGCACCCAGATCGAGCTGATCGAGCCGCTGGGGGAAAACTCCACCCTCGCAGGTTTCATCGCCAAGAACCCCTTGGGCGGACAGCATCATCTGTGCTTCGAAGTGCCCGATATCGCAGAGGCGCGCTCGGAATTCGAGGGACAAGGCAAGCGCATCCTCGGCCCCACGCGCATCGGCGCACACGGCACGCCTATCTTTTTCGTCCATCCCAAGGACATGGGCGGCATGCTTACCGAGATCATGGAAACGCCGAAGGACGGCACCCACTGGTCGAATTGAATTTATCCGTCACCCTGGCCTCCGAGCCGGGGTCGCTTGCGGCAAGCGGTCCCGGATCCCCGGCCTACGCCGGGGCAGGCAAGTCCGGGATGACGAAAGGGAGAAGAAAACAAATGTCCTACGAAACCATCCGCGTCGATCGTGACGGGCCGCTGCTGACCATCACCCTCAACCGCCCCGAGCGGCTCAATGCCATGCCCCCGCAGATGGCGGACGAGTTGGGGCAAGCGTTCTATGATCTGGGCGATGCGCGCGCCGTGCTGATCACGGGCGAGGGCAAGGGCTTCTGTTCGGGCGCGGACCTTTCCGCGCGCGGGTCCGGGTCGGCGCTCGGCGGGAAGGGCGGTAGCCACGAGGCTCTGATCAATCACTATAACCCCGCGATCAGCCAAGTGGTGCGCGCGAGCGTGCCGGTGATCTGTGCGGTTAACGGCCCAGCGGCAGGTGTGGGCTGCTCGCTGGCACTGGCGGCGGATTTCACCATCGCGGCCAAGAGCGCATACTTCCTTCAGGCCTTCGTCAACATCGGCCTAGTGCCCGACGGCGGATCGACCTGGCTGCTCACCCGCGCCATCGGCCGCGCGCGTGCCACGCGGATGATGATGCTGGGCGAGAAGATCTCGGGCGAACAGGCCGAGGAATGGGGCCTCATCTATAAGTGCATCGAAGATGCTGACCTGATGGCCGAAGCCCGCGCGCTGGCGACCAAGCTCGCCAATGGCCCGACGGTTGCCTACGCGACGATGAAGCGCAACATCGCCACCGCGCTCGACCAGAACCTCCAGATGGTTCTGCTCGCCGAGGCCGAAGGCCAGCGCATCGCGGGCGCGACCAAGGATGCGATGGAGGGCGGCATGGCCTTCCTCCAGAAGCGCAAGGCCGAGTTCAAAGGGGAGTAAAGCCCCACCAACTCCGTTCGTATCGAGCGGAGCGCGAAGCGCGCAGTCGAGATACCTCAGCGCAGGTGTCTCGACTTCGCTCGACACGAACGGATATGGTATCTGACATGACCGACAAACCCACCCTCTCCGACTGGAACACCCTCGCCGCAAAGGAAGTGCGCGGGCGCGATCTGACGTGGCAAACGCCCGAAGGTATTGCGGTCAAACCGCTCTACACCGAAGAAGATCACGCAGGCTTCGATCCCGGCCTCCCCGGCTTTGCGCCGTTCACCCGGGGCGTGAAGGCGAGCATGTATGCGGGCCGTCCATGGACGATCCGGCAATATGCGGGCTTCTCCACCGCCGAGGAATCGAACGCCTTTTATCGGCGCAATCTGGCGATGGGGCAGAAGGGCCTGTCGGTCGCTTTCGACCTCGCCACCCACCGCGGTTACGACTCCGATCACCCGCGCGTCGTCGGCGATGTCGGCAAGGCGGGCGTGGCGATCGATACGGTTGCGGATATGCAGATCCTGTTCGACCAAATCCCGCTCGATGCCATGTCCGTC
>DLGU01000115.1:5048-6568 GCA_002482865.1 Porphyrobacter sp. UBA7686 | reverse complement strand
TCGATGCGGATCATCTCCGACATCATCGCATATACATCGGCCAATATGCCGAAATTCAACAGTATTTCGATCTCCGGCTATCATATGCACGAGGCCGGGGCGACCGCCGTGCAGGAACTCGCCTTCACCATCGCCGACGGCAAGGAATACGCCGCCCGCGCGATGGCAGCGGGGCTGGATATCGACGCCTTCGCCGGGCGCCTCAGCTTCTTCTTCGGCATCGGCATGAACTTCTTCATGGAGATCGCCAAGCTGCGCGCCGCGCGCACGCTGTGGTACAAGGTGATGGACGATCTGGGGGCGAAGGACGAACGCTCCAAGATGCTGCGCACGCACTGCCAGACCTCGGGCGTGAGCTTGCAGGAGCAGGATCCCTACAACAACGTCATCCGCACCACGGTCGAGGCGATGGCGGCGGTGCTGGGCGGCACCCAGTCGCTCCACACCAATGCGCTGGATGAAGCCATCGCGCTCCCCACCGATTTCAGCGCCCGCATTGCCCGTAACACGCAGCTGGTGCTGCAAGAGGAAAGCGGCATCTGCAACGTCGTCGATCCGCTCGGCGGCTCGCATTATATCGAGGCGCTGACGGCCACGCTGGTGGCCGAGGCCGAGGCGATGATGGCCGAGGTGGATGCGGCAGGCGGCATGACCGCCTATGTCGCCACCGGCGCGCCCAAGGCCGCGATCGAGCGCGCGGCGGCGGAAAAGCAGACCAAGGTGGACAAGGGCGAAACGGTGATCGTCGGCGTCAACAAGTACCGCAAGGAAAGCGAAGACGCGCTCGAGACCCTTGAGGTCGACAACCAGATGGTCCGCACCGGCCAGATCGCCCGCCTCGCCAAGGTTCGCGAAGGGCGTGACGAGGCGGCGTGCCGCGCTGCTCTGGCGGCGCTGACGGCAGGCTGTGCTTCGGGCGAGAACGTGCTGGCGCTGGCAGTTGCCGCCGCCCGCCAAGATGCGACGCTGGGCGAGATATCCTCGGCGATGGAAGAGGTCTTCGGTCGCCACGATGCGACGCCCGCCCCGGTCAGCGGCGTCTATGCCAGCGCCTATGAATTTGACCGCCGCTGGGCGCAGGTGACGGACGGCGTGGAAGCCGTGGGCCGCCGCTTGGGCCGCAAGCCGCGCATCATGATCGCCAAAATGGGCCAGGACGGCCATGATCGCGGCGCGAACGTGATCGCGAGCGCCTTCGGTGACATGGGCTTCGAGGTGGTCCCCGGCCCGCTGTTCCAGACGCCGGAGGAATCCGTCGCAATGGCGCTTGAACACGATGTCGACGTGGTTGGTGCGTCGAGCCTCGCGGCAGGCCACAAGACGCTGATCCCCGAACTGATCCGCTTGCTGCGTGAAGCCGGGCGCGGCGACATCAAGGTGACGGCAGGCGGCGTTATCCCCCCGCAGGACTACGACTACCTGCGCGAAGCAGGCGTGCAGGGGATTTACGGGCCGGGGAGCAACGTGGTGGAGTGCGCAGCGGATATTCTGGTGCTGCTCGGCCACAACATGCCGCCGCT
>DLGU01000115.1:0-4994 GCA_002482865.1 Porphyrobacter sp. UBA7686 | reverse complement strand
CACCCCGGACTTGATCCGGGGTCTTTCGCGCCTCCAGCGCCTCAGCATGAAAGGATAAATGGATGCTGAAACAAGTTCAGCATGACGGTGTTCGCACCGACTGGACCCGCACCGAGATCGCGGCCCTCTTCGACCTTCCCTTCACTGAGCTCCTGTTTGAGGCCGCCAGCGTCCACCGCGCATACCACCCTGCGACCGAAGTTCAGCTCTGCACCCTGCTCAGTATCAAGACCGGCGGGTGTCCGGAGGATTGCGGCTATTGCTCACAGTCGGTGCACGCGGACTCTGGCGTCGAGGCGACCAAGCTGATGGACGTGCAAGCCGTGCTCCAGCGCGCGGCGCAGGCCAAGGATGCAGGTTCGCAGCGGTTCTGCATGGGCGCCGCGTGGCGCAATCCCAAGGACCGCGACATGCCCGCGATCGTGGAGATCGTGAAGGGCGTACGCGATATGGGGCTGGAGACCTGCATGACGCTGGGGATGCTCGAACCGCATCAGGCCGAGATGCTGGCGGAAGCTGGCCTCGATTACTACAACCACAATATCGACAGCTCGCCGGAGTATTACGAGCGCGTCATTTCTACCCGCGATTTCCAGTGCCGGCTCGATACGCTCGATCACGTGCGCAAGGCGGGGATTAACGTGTGCAGCGGCGGGATCGTCGGCATGGGCGAGACGCGCGAGGATCGGGTGGGCTTCGTCCACACGCTCGCTACCTTGCCGCAGCATCCCGAGAGCGTGCCGGTCAATGCGCTGGTGCCGGTCAAGGGCACGGTGCTGGGCAATATGCTGGCCGACACGCCGCTGGCAAAGATTGACGATATCGAGTTTGTCCGCACCGTCGCGGTCGCCCGCATCACAATGCCACGCTCGATGGTGCGGCTTTCGGCAGGGCGCGAGTCCATGTCCGAGGCTACGCAGGCGCTGTGCTTCCTCGCCGGTGCCAATTCGATCTTCACCGGCGACAAGCTGCTGACCGCGCCCAATGCCGGCGATGATAAGGACGGTGCGCTGTTTGCGAAGCTGGGCCTCACTGCTTTGCAAGGCGAGGAACCGGCGCGCGCGTGCAAGAGCGCGGTGGCGGGGTGAATTTGCCAATCGCGTCACCCCGGCGCAGGCCGGAGCCCAGTGACGCGAAGTGCAGTGCGTGCCGCTCTGGGTCCCGGCCTGCGCCGGGATGACAAGGAGAGTTTATGCGGCTTCGTTGGATGCTTGTTCCGTTCTTCTCCGCAGCCACGCTTGCGTCGGCGCAGCCCGCACCCACGCTGCAGCCGCTGAGCATCGGTGAGACGGTGAAGCTCGAAGTTCTCGGCGCAGCCCGTGCGGTGAATATCATACTCCCGCCGGACTACGCCAAGGCTCCCGACAAGCGCTGGCCGGTGATCTATCAACTCGATGGGGCTATCAGCCAGGACCTGATGATGGGCGCCGGCCTGATGCGCTGGGGGGCGCTGTGGGGACGCAGTCAGGACGCGATCATCGTCGGGATCGAGACCAAGGATCGCCAGCGCGAATTGCTCCCACCCACCGGCGACAAGGCTGAGCTGAAACGCTGGCCCAGCGCGGGCGAAAGCGCCGCGATTCGCGCGTGGATCGCCGACACTGTCAAGCCGATGGTCGAGGCGCGCTACCGCCATGATGGCACCGCGTTCCTCGTCGGCGAAAGCGCGGCGGGGCATTTCGTGGTCGAGACCTGGGCTGAGGCGCCCACGCTGTTTACCGGCTACGCGGCAATCTCGCCAAGCCTGCAATGGGATGGCGAGGCTCTGAGCCGCCGTGCCTTGGGCGAGAGTAAGCGCCCGCCGCTCTACCTCAGCCTCGCCGACGAAGGCGGCGCGACCGAGAGCGGGATGATGCGACTGCTGGGGGTGCTCCCGAACGACCAGCCTTATTGCTTCTCCGACCGCCGCAAAGAGCTGCGTCACGCGACCGCATTGCACGGGCTGCTGCCCGAGGCGCTGCAATATCTGCTGCCGACCAAGGCGGATTGGCTTGAGGAGTATGGCATGATGCTCAGGTGTGATCGGCGGGGAGGGGAGGGGTGATATTTGCCCTATCCCCCGCCCCGGGCCTGACCCGGGGCCCAGCTTTCTTGCGCATGCTGCTAGGGAAGGCAGCGAGACCCTGGGTCAAGCCCGGGGCGGGGATATAGGATGAGTTTGGGCTTTTCGGTCGACACGCTGCTCCCCAAAGCGCGCGGGGGTGGGCAGCTTCGCATGGGGCTGGTGAAGCTGGAGGAGCATGAGTGGCTCCAGTCCGCGCACGATCGGGCAGCGAGGATCGCTGGGTTCGCCGAATGGCCGCAGGGTGTGCAACTAACGCCCGAGGTGGACGCACCGGGACGCGAACTCGCGGCGATGCTTGGGGTCGAGGGCGCTCTGCCGGAAGCGGCGCTGGCCACCCATGAAGACCTCTGCCTGCTCACCAAACGCGAGGGCGAGGAGGTCTACCGCCTTATCGGTGCAGCCGTGGCATGGCCTTCGGACTGGCACCCATCCGAGAAGATCGGCCTCCCCCTGCGCGCGCTCCATGCGCCCATCGCAGGCTATGAGGAACAACTCGCCACCGGGGTCGACCGTTTCATGGAAACCCTGCGCCCCGGCCCGATCTACGCCCGCTGCAACTGGTTCATCGCCGCGACAGGCGAACGCCGTTGGCTCCCCGATCGCCCGCCGCAGGAGGCCTTCGCCCACGTCACCCCCGCCAACGCAGGGGAAACCCTGTTCGTGCGCTCTGAACGCCAGACGCTCCGGCGGTTGCCGCAAACAGGCGCGATCGTGTTTGGCATCGGCATCTACGTCGAACCGCTCGGCCAACTCTCTCCCGCCAACATCGCCATGCTTGGCAAAGCCGTGCAGACCCTCGTGAGCGGGGAGGGCGACCGCCGCGGCGCGCCTGCCTATGCGGATAGCCTGATCAGATATGCGGAGAAGCGTGCTGCCGACTGACGCCCCAAATCCGCTAGCTTGCAGCATCCGCAAACCCTCGGCATAGCCCGAGCACAAGATAACGCATCTGCACGAGAGGTTGTCCGCCTTGTTCTCGAAAATCCTGATTGCCAACCGCGGCGAAATTGCCTGCCGGGTTATTACCACCGCCCGGAAAATGGGTATCAAGACCGTCGCGGTCTATTCCGATGCCGATGCACGCGCGCCGTTTGTGGCGATGGCTGACGAGGCGGTGCATATCGGGCCGTCGCCTGCGGCGGAAAGCTACCTGATCGCCGACAAGATCATCGCCGCCTGCAAGCAGACCGGGGCCGAAGCCGTCCACCCCGGTTACGGGTTCCTATCGGAACGCACCTCCTTCGCCGAGGCGCTGGCGAAGGAAAACATCGCCTTCATCGGCCCGCCGGTGAACGCGATCGCCGCGATGGGCGACAAGATCGAGTCCAAGAAGCTCGCCAAGCAAGCGGGCGTCAATGTCGTCCCCGGCTTTGTCGGCGAGATTGAGGATACCGAGCACGCGGTGCGGATCTCCAACGAGATCGGCTACCCGGTGATGATGAAGGCGAGCGCCGGCGGCGGGGGCAAGGGCATGCGCCTTGCCTATAACGAAGCCGACGTGCGTGAGGGCTTCGAGAGCGTGAAGCGCGAAGGCCTCAACTCCTTCGGCGATGACCGCGTGTTCATCGAGAAGTTCATCTTGAACCCGCGCCACATTGAGATCCAGATCCTTGGCGATCAGCACGGCAACATCCTTTACCTGAACGAGCGCGAATGCTCGATCCAGCGNNACCAGAAGGTGGTCGAGGAAGCGCCGTCGCCCTTCGTGACGCCCAAGATGCGCAAGGCGATGGGCGAGCAATGCGTCGCTCTGGCGCGCGCGGTGGGGTATTTTTCGGCGGGCACGGTCGAACTGATCGTCAGCGGCGCAGACCGGACGGGGGAGAGCTTCTACTTCCTCGAAATGAACACGCGCCTTCAGGTCGAACACCCCGTCACCGAAGCGATCACCGGCATCGATCTGGTCGAGCAGATGATCCGCGTGGCAGCGGGCGAGAAGCTGACGATGACGCAGGACGATATCGGCATCGATGGCTGGGCGATCGAAAACCGTGTCTATGCCGAAGACCCCTATCGCGGGTTCCTACCCAGCACCGGGCGGCTGGTGCAATATTCGCCGCCGCTCCCTGGCTGGGCCGAGGACGAGACGGTCGCGGGCAAGCCCCGGCGCGGGGTCGCGCGCGGAACTGGTTCGGTGCGGGTCGATGACGGCGTCTATGAAGGCGGCGAGGTTTCGCGCTTCTACGATCCGATGATCGCCAAGCTGATCACTTGGGCCCCGACCCGCGATGAAGCGGCCGACTTGCAGATCGAGGCGCTCGACAATTTCCGCATCAAGGGGCTCGGCCACAATGTCGATTTCGTCTCGGCGATCATGCAGCATCCGCGCTTCCGCTCGGGCGAGCTGACCACCGGTTTCATCGCCGAGGAATATCCGGACGGGTTCCACGGCGCGGCGACCTCCGATGATGTGAAACGCATCCTCGCCGCGGTTTGTGCTGGCAACGAGTTCACCTTGCAAAGCCGTGCGCGGCAGATCACCGGGCAGCTCGATACGCCGCAGCCGGTGACAAGCGAATGGCTGGTGAAGATCGGCGACGAACGGTTTGAAGTCACGCTGGGCCACGCCCACGCGATGGTTGGCGGAGTCCGGGTCGATGGCACCTGCACTTGGCGCCCCGGCATGGTGCAGGCCGAGGCGACCGGCAAGGTCGGAGAAGGGGCTGAGCATCGCCTGGGCCTGATCGTCGAGCGTGTCGGCAATCAGTGGAAGGTCACGACCCGCGGTGCGGCGCATACAGCGCTGGCGTTGCCGCTGCGCCTTGCGCGTCACGAATCGCTGATGCTCGAAAAGGTGCCGCCGGATTTGTCGCGGTTCCTGATCTGTCCGATGCCAGGGATGCTAGTGAAGCTTCACGTCGCTGAGGGTGAGACCGTGCAGCCGGGCCAGCCGCTCGCGACCGTGGAGGCGATGAAGATGGAAAACATC
>DLGU01000137.1 GCA_002482865.1 Porphyrobacter sp. UBA7686 | reverse complement strand
GGTGTGCAACGATGCCACCGTGAAGGGCGGCACCTATTACCCGATGACGGTGCAGAAGCACCTGCGCGCGCAGGAGATTGCGCAGGAGAACCGCTTGCCGTGCATCTACCTCGTCGATAGCGGGGGCGCGAACCTGCCGCATCAGGCGGAGGTGTTTCCGGACCGCGACCACTTCGGGCGCATCTTCTTCAATCAGGCGAACATGAGCGCGCTCGGCATCCCGCAGATCGCCTGCGTGATGGGGTCCTGCACCGCCGGGGGCGCTTACGTCCCTGCCATGTCGGATGAGAGCGTGATCGTGCGCAATCAGGGCACCATCTTCCTCGCCGGCCCGCCGCTGGTGAAGGCGGCGACGGGTGAGGAGATCACTGCCGAAGACCTCGGCGGTGGCGATTTGCACGCCAAGAAGTCCGGCGTGGTCGATCACCTCGCGGAGAATGACGAACACGCGCTCACCATCGTGCGGGACATTGTCTCGCATCTCAATTCACCGTTCGGTTCGAGCGCAGTCGAGAACCGTGGGCTAGGCAGTGTCTCGACTACGCTCGACACGAACGGGTTGCGGGACCCCCGCCCGCCGAAGTTCGACGCGGAAGACCTCTACGCCCTCATCCCCGAGGACGTGCGCGCACCCTATGACGTCAAGGAAGTGATCGCGCGCCTCGTGGACGGCTCCGAATTCCACGAGTTCAAGGCGCATTATGGCTCCACCCTCGTCTGCGGCTTCGCCCATATCTGGGGGATGCCGGTCGCTATCCTCGCCAACAACGGCGTGCTGTTCTCCGAGAGCGCGCAGAAGGGCGCGCACTTCATCGAACTCGCCTGCCAGCGCCGCATTCCGCTGCTGTTCCTCCAGAATATCAGCGGCTTCATGGTCGGCGGGAAGTACGAGGCGGAGGGCATCGCCAAGCATGGCGCGAAGCTCGTCACCGCCGTCGCCACCGCGACCGTGCCCAAGGTGACTGTGGTAATCGGCGGCAGCTTTGGCGCGGGCAATTACGGGATGTGCGGGCGGGCCTACTCGCCCCGCTTCCTGTTCACTTGGCCCAATGCGCGCATCTCGGTGATGGGCGGCGAGCAGGCGGCGAGCGTCCTCGCCACCGTCCACCGCGACGCGGACAGCTGGACGTCGGACCAAGCCGAGGCCTTCAAGGCCCCGATCCGCCAGAAATACGAAGACGAAGGCAACCCCTACTACGCCACCGCGCGCCTGTGGGACGATGGCGTGGTCGACCCGGTGCAGACTCGCGATGTGTTGGGGCTGTCGCTGGCGGCGTGTCTGGAAGCGCCGATCGCCGAGCGGCCCGTATTTGGCGTGTTCAGGATGTAGGCTTGCCCCTCCGTCAGTCGCTGACGCGACTGCCACCTCCCCCAGCAAGCTGTGGGAGGAATAATCCTCCCCGAGCTTGCTCGGGGAGGGGGACCACCCGCAGGGTGGTGGAGGGGGGTTTCTTCCCGAGCTTGCGCGTGGAGGGGGACCATGCGAAGCATGGTGGAGGGGGACTCCATAATGTTCAAAGACTTAGCGCCACAAGCGACAACCGGCACCGTCCGCAAGGCCCGCCGCCTGCGCAAGTCCATGTCCTTGCCCGAAGTGCTGTTGTGGGAACAACTTCGGAAACGCCCCGGTGGCCTCAAGTTTCGGCGTCAACACCCATCTGGGCCCTATGTTCTCGACTTCTACTGCTCCGATGCGCGCCTGGCGATCGAGATTGATGGCGCGGCGCATGGGTACGGTGATGGGCCGCAACGTGATGCAGCGCGCGACGCGTGGTTTGAAAATGCGGGGATTATTACATTGCGGGTGCCCGCCAGCGAGGTTTTGTCCGATCCCTTTGCCACAGCCGAAGCGATTGTGCGTCACATGGCGGCGTATTTGCCCCTCCACCACCCGCTGCGCGGGCGGTCCCCCTCCCCGAGCGAGCTCGGGGAGGATTGAAACCCTCCCCCGCCCCCTTGCGTATCTAACCCAAGTTAAGCCACAAGGGTCAAGCCTTTGGGAGGGGCGCACCGCTTGCACAAACCATTGAACACTGCGCCCGTGCGCAAGCCCACGCTGCTTTCGCGCATCGTGCGGCGGATCATTCTGGCCATCTGGTATGCGCGGGGGTGGAGGATTGACTCCCCCCTTCCCAAGCATCTCAAGAAGTATGTGCTGGCCGGCGCGCCGCATACCTCGAACTGGGATTTCGTGTTCTTCACCGGCGCGACCCATGAGGAAGGCGTGAAGCCCAATTTCATGGGCAAGCACACGCTGTTCCAGGGGATCATGAAGAACTTCATGCTCGATATGGGCGGCATCCCGGTGGACCGCACCGCCAAGGCCAATGCCACCGAACAGGTCGCCGCCGAATTCGCCGCGCGCGATGAACTGGCGCTGGTGATCGCCTGTGAAGGCACCCGCAAGTCGGACGGCAAGTGGCGCTCCGGCTTCTACCATATCGCCCGCGCAGCGAATGTCCCGATCGTCCCCGCCTTTGCCGATAACGCCGCCAAGGTCGTCAGCTTTGGCCCGCCAATGCTGCCGACCGGCAATTATGGTGAGGACCTGCTGAAAATCGCCGAATGGTTCCGCTCCAAGCTGCCCGATTACGAGCGCTTCAAGGTGCTCGAACAACAGGCGCGCGACATTATTGCCGGAAAGAACGATGTTTGAACTCCTCGCCCTGAATGCCGCGATCCTGCTGGTGCTGGTGCTGATCCAGTGGGCGATCAGCGTGACAATCGACGATGTCAGCTTCATCGACGCCTTCTGGGGCGCGGGGATGGCGATCCTTGCGGTGGCCAGCTGGCTGCACGTGCCGGGCGGCCCGGGCGCGCTGGCGACGCTGATCATGCTGATGACGGCGGCCTGGGGCTTCCGGCTCGGCGGTTATCTGTTCCTGCGCTGGCGCAAGGAAGGCGAGGACAAGCGCTACAAGATGATCCTCAAGAAGGATCGCGAAGCTGGGAACTTCGCCCGCGCCGCGCTGACGCGGGTGTGGCTGATGCAGGCGGTGCTGCTGTTTGCGGTGTCGTCACCGGCGCAGGTCGGCATTCTGGCGAGTGGTGCGCCTGCCCCGATCCCGCCGCTGGCATGGGCCGGTTTCGCCCTATGGAGCATCGGCGTGTTCTTCGAATGGGTCGGCGATTGGCAGCTGACCCGCTTCAAGGCTGACCCCGCCAATCATGGCAAGGTGCTCGACACCGGGCTGTGGCGCTACACCCGCCACCCCAACTATTTCGGCGATTTTGCCGCGTGGTGGGGCATCTGGCTCGCCTGCGCTGCGGCCGGTTGGTGGTACGCACTGGCGACGATCATCGGCCCGCTGTTCCTCAGCTTCACGCTCACCAAATGGTCGGGCGTGACTCTGCTGGAGAAGGGCCTCGACAAGACCAAGGGCGACAAATACGCCGACTACAAGCGCCGCACTTCGGCGTTTTTCCCGAGGCCGCCGCGGAACGGATAGGACGCTCAACCGTCTCTCCCCCATGACCTTTCCCTTGCTGCGTCGCACAAAAATCGACGAGCGCCTCTTCCGGCCTGCGCCCGCTTCGCCTATGTTAGCGCTTGCGCGAGGAGGCGCGATCGACATGGGATTGAACGAAACGGCCCGGGAAGCCGAGCGCGAGCGGATCGCGCGGCATGTGCTCGATCTGGTCAAGGAGCGCGGCTCGGAAATCCCGTGGACTGTCGCCATGGCCGAAAGCGGGCTGACTCGTGCGCGCTTTGAAGCGCTGTTCGCCGATTACGACGACCTGTTCGATGTGGTTGCGCAGACCTGGTTCGCCCCGCAGTTGCAGGTGATGGAAGAAGTGCTCGCCTCCAACTTGCCGCCGCCGCGCAAGATGTACGAGTTCTTCCGCCGCCGCTTCGTGATCTCGCAAGAGCGGTTCCGCGCCGATCCGCACTTTTTCAGCATCCTGTGCGAAATGGGCGCGGCCAATTTCGAGCGCGTTCGCTCTTACGTCGATCTGGCCGATCACTACCTGTGCGAGCTGATCGCCGAGGCGCAGGCTGATGGCTATTTCGCCGGGCTGGAGATTGATGAGGCGCTGTCGCTGATCAACCAGATGATCTCGAACTACACTCTGCCCGATGCGCTGATCTATCTCGGTGACAAGCTGTCCGAGAAGAAGCTGGCGCGGATTGTCGACACGATGTTCATTGGCTTGTCGGGTGAGGCCGGGGCCGATGCCTCGGGCGTGAATACGCTGAAGGTTGCGTCCTAAGCCGCTTCCCACCACGCTGCTGACGGATCGGCTGCCCCGCGCGCGCCGCGGCGCTGCAAGCCATCGAACAGCCCGCCTTCCAGCTGCATTGTCGCAGGCGCAGTGCGGTTCCAGTCCATGACATAGAGCCGCTCGGCGATCTGCCAGCGGCCCTCGCGCTTCGCCAGCGTGTCGAGATAGCGCCCGCCGACCACCAGCTCGATCTCGCCATCGGGCGTGGGGATGATGTGGAGCGCCACGCAGTTGGTCTCGGCCCGTGCGGTCAGGCCTGCGATCCGGATCACGGTGTTGCTGATATTGTGCTGTGTCAGCCGCATCGAGCCGAGGCCCGCCATCAGCCCGGGGATCACCTCGGCGATGGGCTTCGCGCCGTCGCCATAGTCGATCAGGGCGTCAGGCGTGAACACTGCGGCGAGCTGTTCGGGATCGCAGCGGTCGATCCCGCGGCAATAGAGCGCAAGGGTTTCGGCAATGGCGAGCCGGTCGGCGAGTTCGATCATGTCCATGGCGATGCTTTACCGCCCCAGCGCGGCCAGCGGGACTGCCGAAAGCGTCAGCGTTTGGGGTCCCGCTTGAATTGCAGCACGTTGGCGGGCAGCTTCCTTGGCGGCGGGCGCAACCGGTGTTCGGCGAGCGCATACTTGAGCGCCGCGCCCACCATCACGCCCGAGATCAGCAGGATCACCCCGGCCCAGAACCAGTGCGGAAGGCCCAGTGCAGCCTCGATCTGTCCGGTGTCCGACATCATCGCCTGCCCGTCCACCATCCCCTGCTCGGTGAACAGGTAATTGAAATCCCGCAGCATCGACATGGCGCCGAGCACACCCAGGAATTGCAGGCTGAAGCGCGCAAAGGCAGGGGAGGCACGCCATGCGATCAGGCCGAGGATCCCGGCGACCAGCGGCAGCACCCACAACCCGGTCAGCGAGCGCACCCAGATCAGCACGCTGCCAAGGATCACCGCTGCGGACAGCCACAGCACCGGCCGCCACGCCTTGGGATGGGCGCTGGCCACGATCAACAGCGCGCCCACAGCGCTCGGCGCAATCGGGCCGCCTGCGGCAATCGCCGCATGGGTGAAGCGCGACGCCTCACCCGAAACCTGACTCTCGGCCACACCCGAGCCATTGGGGAAGATCATCAGCTGCTCGAAATGCTGGCCGAGCAGCATTGCGGTGAGGCCGTGACCCATTTCGTGGAACCACGTCGTCAGGATCGCGAAGGGGTAGATGAGGTAGGCACCGAAGGGCAGCGCGGGCAGCATTGTCACCACCAGACCGGCGACGACCAGCCGTCCGATCGCTTCACCTTGCGAGCCGGGAGTGACAAGCGGCTGCACGGGTCAGCCAGCCGCAGCGGGACTATCAGGCGAGTGGCCCGAAGCGTCGACCGAGATGCCGTGCTGGCGCACCATTTCCTCGTCCTGCTCGCGCTGTTCGCGCAGGATCGACCAGCTCGCGAGGAACAGCCCCGCCACCAGCGGCCCGAGCACGATGCCCGAAAACCCGACGAAGCTGATCCCGCCCAGTGTGGTGATGAGGATGATCCAGTCAGGGATCCCGGTGTCGCGGCCAACCAGAATCGGGCGCAGCACATTGTCGGCCGACGAGATGACGAAGAAGCCGGTCAGCAGCACGAATAGTCCCTGCCAAGTCTCGCCCGTAATCAGCAAATACAGCCCGGCCGGCACCCACACTGCGCCCGATCCGATCACCGGGACGAGCGCGAAGATCGCCATGATGACGCCGAACAGCAGCGCAGATGGCACACCCGCGATCATCAGCGTCACCGTGCCGAGCGCGCCCTGCACCAGTGCGACGACGCCGGTGCCCTTGATCGTGGCACGCACGATACCGAGGAACCGCTCCGCCAGCCGGTCAGCGATGCTGCGTTCGACCGGGACAGCGCACAGCACGGTGCGCCCGATCCGCTCGCCATCGCGCAGCAGGAAGAACATCACATACAGTGCCACGCCGAAGGAGAGGAAGAAGCTCAGCGCCCCGCTGCCGATCGAGACGGCCTGCGATGCGATCATCCCGGCGCTTTCGGTGAGCAGTTCCTGCAAGCGCGTCTGCACCATTGCGATATCGGCCCAGCCGCTGCGATCCACCGCTTCGCGGGCGAACTGCGGCAGCCGCGTGTAAACCGTATCGAACAGCACCGCGAGGTCGATTGGCTGCTGTTGCAGCGTGGTGACCAACACAAAGGCCTGCTGGATCACCATCGAGGCGACCCATGCCGCGGGCACCAGCACCAGGATGAAGATGATCAACAACGACAGCCCAGCGGCCGGATTGCGCCGCCCGCGCATGCGCCGCAGCACATCGCGGTAAAGCGGCTGGAACATGATCGCCGCCAGCCCCGCCCACAACAGGGGCTGGGCGAAGGGATAGATCACCACGGCCATCAGTAGCGTGACCACCGCGAGGATGATCAGAAAGCTGGTCTGTTGCAGTTCCTCGGTACGGTGGGGCTGGGTCGCCATTGATGCTCCGGATTTAGACGTCGAGATTGGCGACGTTAAGGGCGTTATCCTGAATGAACTCGCGCCGCGGTTCGACGATATCGCCCATCAGACGGGTGAAGATTTCGTCGGTCACGTCGGCATCCTCGACCTTCACTTGCAGCAGCACGCGGGCTTCGGGATCGAGCGTGGTTTCCCACAATTGCTCGGCATTCATTTCGCCCAGACCCTTGTAGCGGGCAATCGCGAGGCCCTTGCGCCCGGCGGCGAAGATCGCGTCGAGCAGCTGGCTCGGGCGGCTGATCCCATCGTCCTGAGGCAGGGGCGGGGGGGCTGCGACCTGTTCGGCCTCTCCGGCGAAGGGATCGCCTTCGATCGCCTCGGCGCCAAGGGTGGTGTCAGCCTCCGGCTCGTCCGTCACGTCGCCCGCGCGCACCAGGCGGACGGGCGAGGCATAGGCATCGGCCTGCGCGGCGGCGAGGCCGTGGAGCTTGTGCGCTTCGGTGCTGACGAGGAAGCGCGCGTCGATTTCGTGCACGTCCTTCACACCGCGCCACAGGCGTTCGAACACGACCGTGCCGTCATCGCGCTGATAGGCGCTCCAGCGCGCTTCGCGGTCGCCCGCGCCAAGCCGTCCGGCGGCGCGGCCCAGCGCAGCGGCGAGCGCTTCGCCCGCCAAACCCGGTTCCAACGCTCCGACCAGCGCCATCTGC
>DLGU01000136.1 GCA_002482865.1 Porphyrobacter sp. UBA7686 | reverse complement strand
AAGGGGCAGGAGAAGATCAAGCTCAAGGCCCTGCTCAAGGACATGGCCGAAGACGGGCTGATCGATGGCAAGAAAAGCGCATTCCACCGCATGGGCGGGGTGCCGAAGGTCACGACGCTGAAGATCGTCGACATCGATGATGGCGAGTTGATCGCCGAGCCGGACAATTGGGACCCCGAAGCCCCGGGCAAGCCGCCGCGCCTTACCATCCGCGAACCGCGCCCGAAGCCCGGCGTGAAGCGCCCGCCTGCCTTGAAGCGCGGCGACCGGGTGCTCGCCCGCACCGAGGAGACCGAAACGGGCTGGCGCGCGCATGTGATGAAGAAGCTGCCCTCGCGCACCGAGGGGCTGATGGGCGTGGTCGAGATCGACAAGACCGGCAAGGCCTGGCTCGCGCCCGTGGATAAGCGCGTGCGCCAGTCCGCGCCAATTGCCGATGTGGGCGGGGCTGAGGCGGGCCAGTTGGTGATCGCCGAGCGGGTCGGACGTTCTGACCGCGCAGGGGTGAAGGTCATCGAAGTCGTGGGCGATCCGCTCGCCCCGCGCAGCTTCAGCCTCATCGCCATCGCCAAGCACGGCATCCCGAACGTCTTCCCCGAAGAGGTGCTGGAAGAAGCCCCGCGCTCGGCCAAGCTCAAGCTCTCGGAAAAGACCCGCGAAGACCTGCGGCATCTGCCCATCGTCGCCATCGACCCCGCCGACGCGCGCGACCATGACGATGCGATCTGGGCCGAGCCGGACGGGCAGGGCGGCTTCAACGCACTGGTCGCCATCGCCGATGTCAGCTTCTACGTCCGCCCCGGCTCCGCGCTCGACCGTGAGGCGAGGAAGCGCGGCAACTCGGTCTATTTCCCCGACCGCGTCGTCCCGATGCTGCCGGAAATCCTCTCTGCCGACGTCTGCTCGCTCAAAGAGGGCGAGGACCGTGCGGCAATGGCGTGCCACCTGCACATCAACGCTGATGGCAAGGTATCGAGCTTCCGCTTCACCCGCGCGCTGGTGCGGATTGCGCATAACATCGCGTATGAGGATGCGCAGAAGGCGGTCGATGAAGGCAACCCGCCCGAATATCTCGCCAACCTGTGGGAGGCATGGAAGGCGCTTGCTGCAGCCCGCGATGCGCGTGATCCGCTGGCGCTGGAACTGCCCGAGCGCCGCGTGGTGCTCGACGCCAAGGGCCAGATCGCCGAAATCGCGATCCGCGAACGCCTCGATGCGCACCGGGTGGTGGAGGATTTCATGATCGCCGCCAACGTCGCTGCGGCCAAGGCGCTGGAGGCGAAGACCGCGCCGGTCGTCTACCGCATCCACGAACCGCCGAGCCGTGAGAAGCTGATCGCCTTGCGCGATTATCTCGCCACGATGGGCAAGAAACTGGCTTTGGGGCAGGTGGTGACACCAGGCCTGTTCAACCGGATGCTCAAGGACGTCACCGATGAGGCGGAAAAGGCGCTGGTGATGGAGGCTGTGCTGCGCAGCCAGACGCAGGCCTATTACGGTCCAGCCAATGCGGGGCATTTCGGCCTGTCGCTGGGCTCCTACGCGCACTTCACCTCGCCGATCCGCCGCTATTCCGACCTGCTGGTGCACCGCGCGTTGGTGGACGCCTACAAGCTGGAGCAACCCGCGCCGCCGGGCTCGATCCCGGCAACCTCGGGCCTTTCGGATCGTGATCGTGCGAGCTTGCAGCAGGTCAGCGACGCGATCAGCCAGACCGAACGCCGCGCGATGGAAGCCGAGCGTGATACCATCGACCGCTATGTCGCAGCATGGCTGTCAGCCCGCGTGGGCGAGGTGTTCGAGACCCGCATCACCGGCGTGCAGGGCTTCGGTTTCTTTGCCACCATCGTCGGGCTGGGCGGGGACGGGCTGGTGCCGATCTCTACCCTCGGCGGCGAATACTTCCGCCATGACGAAGCAGCGCAGGCACTGGTCGGAACCGACAGCGGCACAACCTATGCCAGTGGCGACCGGCTGAAGCTGAAGCTGGCGGAGGCCAACCCGCTCACTGGTGCGCTCAAATTCGTGCTGCCGGATGCCGACGCAAGCCGGATCGAGACTCGCGGCGCGCGCCCGGATGATCGCGGTAGCCGCTCCGGCGGGCCGCGCAAGGCGGGCAAGTTCATGGTCGGCCAGCGCGGTCGTCCGGGCAACATCCGTCACCAGGGCCGCAAGAAATAGGGCCTAGACCTGGTGGTCGCTCTTGGTCTCGTCGTAATCGGCGGGGATGATGTAGAGCGGACAGGGCAGGTTCCCCGCCGCAGCCGAGAAGTGCGTCACAAGCGGCCCCGGCGCCGCGCCCTTGGCTGCGCCCAGCACCAGCGCGGCGACCTCATTGTGCTCGGCCAGGAATTCGCTGACGATCTTCTGGCCTTGCCCGATCTTCACCGAAATGGTCGGCATGATCCCGCTTTCGGCGAGCAAATTGCCCGCCACACCGTGCGCCAGCATCTCGGCCCGGTCGCGCGCTTCGGCCTCGATCGTCGCTTGCACCGCACCGAAGGCACTGAAATTCTGCTGCGCCACCAGCGCGAGCAAATGCACCGCGCCGCCCACCGCTGCCGCGCGCCGCGCGGCGTAGCGCAAGGCCGAGGTTGCCTCCTCGCTCTCGTCGATGATGACCAGAAATGTACGCATATTGCTGAGGCCCCGTTGGGGTGCAGGGTATCAATGCATTCGTATGGATTGGCAAGTCCCTAGCGTTTTGGCGCAATTCTGGGCCTTGCCCGCCGCTAGGGAATTGGCCAGAGACGCAGGCAACGGATCGTTTACGGGAGTATCGCGGATCATGGCCTTGGACATCAAGATGCCGGCTTTGTCGCCCACCATGGAAGAGGGCACGCTCGCCAAGTGGCTGGTGAAGGCGGGGGACACCGTCCGCTCCGGCGACGTCATGGCCGAGATTGAGACCGACAAGGCAACGATGGAGTTCGAAGCGGTCGATGAAGGCGTGATCGCCGAGATTATCGTCCCCGAAGGGAGCGAGAACGTGAAAGTCGGCGCGGTGATCGCGCGGCTTACCGTCGAAGGCGAGGAAGCTGCGCCTGCACCGGCTCCGGCGGCCGCAAAGGAAGCCGCCCCGGCACCCGCGGCAAGTGCGCCCGCAGCCGCCCCTGCCGCTGATGGTCCCGCTGCTACGCCGACCGCGAAAAAGCTCGCCGAACAGAATGGCGTCGATCTCGCCAGCCTGACCGGCACTGGCCCCAAGGGCAAGATTACCAAGGAAGATGTCGAGGCGGCTATCGTGGCAGGTGGTGGTACACCTGCGCCGGTTGCTGCAGCGGCTCCGGCTCCGGCACCCACTCCGGCATCCGCTCCGGCAGCTTCGGGCGAGCGCATCATCGCCTCACCGCTCGCCAAGCGGATTGCGGCGGACAAGGGGATCGACCTTGCGCTCGTGAAGGGCACCGGCCCGAATGGCCGGATCGTCAAGGAAGACGTCGAAGGCTTCACTCCGGGCGCTGCCCAGGAGCGAGTCCCCGCGCAGGCGGGGACCTCAGGCGGCGGCGCGCAACGGCCTGAGGCTCCCGCCTCCGCGGGAGCGCGCGAAGCCATCGAAGGCGGTGCGCCGTTTGCCGAAGAAAAGCTGTCGGGCGTCCGCAAGGTCATCGCCCGCCGCCTCACCGAGAGCAAGCAGACCGTTCCGCACTTCTATCTCACTATCGACATCCGGCTCGATCCGCTGCTCGAACTGCGCGCCCAGCTCAACAAGTCGCTTGAGCCGGACGGGGTGAAGCTTTCGGTCAATGATCTCCTGATCAAGGCGCTTGCCCGCGCGCTGATCCGCGTGCCG
>DLGU01000091.1:9021-10768 GCA_002482865.1 Porphyrobacter sp. UBA7686 | reverse complement strand
TCGAGCTTCTGGCCGAATTTCGGGTTCACCGCGCGGTCCGGCACATCGCCGCCGGCGGGAACATAGACGTTCTCGATCAGCAGATCCTTGCCCAGCACCTCGACCCCGATATGCCGCGCTTCGCCATTGTCCTGCCAGTCGTGGCGGGTAACTTCGCGGATCGGGACGCGGCTGACGGTGGCGACGCCGTGATAGCCTTTCTGCCCGCTGACCGCCTGATGGGTGTAGCCCAGCGCCGCCAGCGCCTCGGCCGGGAACAGGTGGCTCTCGCATTTGATTTCCTGCAGGCACAGGATGTCAGGCGCGGCCTCGGTCAGCAGCTTTTCGATCAGGCCCACGCGCAGGCGGGCGGAGTTTATGTTCCAGGTGGCGACGCTTAGCATGGACGCGGACTTAGGCATGGGTGGCACCAAAATCCAGCCACTAGGAAGGCGATCATCGCTTTACCGTCCCATCGCCAACCGATAGCGCGCATCGCAAGGAGAACGCCGATGACCACGACCCGCGCGATGATCGCTCTGCTCGCCGCAGCCCTGCCCTTGGGCGGGTGTGTGACCACCATCAACACAACCGGGTCGAGCGATGCGCGCCCCGCTCCGATGGCTGAAACTGCCGCGCCGAAGCAGGCGAAGAACGTGATCCTGTTCATCGGTGACGGCATGGGCATCTCCACCATCACCGCTACGCGCATTTACGAAGGGCAGAAGCGCGGCGAGACGGGGGAGGAAAACCGGCTCAGCTTCGAGAAGTTCGATAACCTTGCGCTGGTCAAGACCTACAACACCAATGCGCAGGTTCCCGACAGCGCTGGCACGGCGACCGCGATGCATTCGGGGACCAAGACCCGCATCGGAGTGCTCGGCATCGGGCCGGATGCGGAAAAGGGCGTGTGCAAGGATGCGCTCGCCAATCCCTTGCCGCTGCTGGGCGAGGAAGTGAAACAGCGCGGACTCGCGCTCGGGATCGTCACCACGACGCGCCTGACCCATGCGACTCCGGCCAGCGTCTATTCGCGCAGCGCGGATCGTGACTGGGAGAGCGACACCAACATCCCCGCCGACCAGCAGGGGCAGGGCTGCAAGGACATCGCGCTGCAATTGGCAGAGAGCCAGTTCGACGTCGCGCTCGGCGGCGGCACCGCGGTGTTCTACGGCAAGGACAAGGAGCGCAGTGGCCGCCGGATCGATGCGGGCGCCGATCTGCCCCGTGCATGGGCCGCGACCAACGGCGGCACCGTGGTCAAGACCGCCGCCGAATTGGCCGCCGCGCCAATGGACAAGCCGGTGCTCGGCCTGTTCAACCCCGGTCACCTGACCTTCATGGCCGACCGGAAGCCGGATTCGCCCGAGCCTACCCTCACCGACATGACCGCGCAGGCGATCACGCGGTTGAAGGCTGATCCTGATGGTTTCTACCTGATGGTCGAAGGCGGGCGGATCGATCACGCGCACCACGCCGGGCAGGCGGGCTATGCGCTGGAAGAGGCGGTCGAATTCGCGCGCGCGGTGCAATATGCGGTCGACAACACCGATCCCGCCGAAACGCTGATCATGGTCACCGCCGATCACAGCCACGTCTTCACGATTTCGGGCTATCCGCAGCGCGG
The DNA here is from genome assembly GCA_002482865.1 of Porphyrobacter sp. UBA7686. Taxonomy (GTDB): domain Bacteria; phylum Pseudomonadota; class Alphaproteobacteria; order Sphingomonadales; family Sphingomonadaceae; genus Erythrobacter. The sequence continues at coordinate 9,162 of DLGU01000091.1, read as the reverse complement.
GAACGACATCCTCGGGCTGGTCGTCCCGCCGAAGGGCAATGGCGAGGATGGCGGGGACGGCACATCGCCCCTGCTGGCGGCGGACGGCAAGCCCTACACCACCTTGGGCTATGCCAACGGGCCGGGCGGGTTGCTGGCCAA
>DLGU01000091.1:0-8935 GCA_002482865.1 Porphyrobacter sp. UBA7686 | reverse complement strand
GGCGGCGAGGACGTCGCCCTGTTCGCCACCGGCCCCGGCGCAAACCGCGTGCGCGGTGTGATCGAGCAGAACGTGATCTACGCGATCATCCGCAAGGCGTTGGGCTGGGGGGAATAACGGGGAAGCTTGCTTTCTCGTGCTGACCGGCGGGCGTAGCCACGCCGCAAGGCCGACCGGCCGCCCGCAGCGATGCGGCCTTCAGGCCGCATGAGCGAGGATTTCGCGCGCCGGAGGCGTGCGCAAACAAGAAACGCCCCAAACACCAAAAAACCCTCGACCCGGGGGCGGTGGGTCGAGGGTTCCATGGAGCGTTCGTCACGCTTGTACAAGGCAGGCCCAATTCCGAAGGGTGGGCAACAGGGGGGAAACCTCCCTTCGAGCCGCCTTGTTGAGAATGATTAGCCCGTCCCGGCTTTCATTCACATGAACGCGCGCCGAGTTTTGTCGCGTTCTTACAACAGCTCGCCGTGGCGCCGTTCATCCCGGACGACGAGTTGAGCGGCGCGGATCCTTGAAAGTGAACGTGCTGTCGGCGACGGCGACTCCGTAACGCTGGTTCGACAGCACCACCTTGGTGCGATTGTTCTGCGCATCAAGCGCGACCCAGTGGGTCAGCTGCAAACCGCCGGGCGCCGAGGGGTTCTTCGTGAAGATCAGCGTGATCATCCCGAACTCGGGCTTCTTGGGATCGCGCACTTCAACGCTCAGCACGTTGGGATTGCTGGTCGGCACCATCTTGCCGAACTTCTTCACATCGCGATCAGGATCAAACAGCGCGCCGAGCGGCGAATTGCCAATCGGCCAGCGTTCGACCTGATTGACCTCGTAATCGATCACATAGAGCGACTTGCCGTTCGAGATGACGAGGAAATCGGCGTCCTTGCCATAGTCGAAGCGGATCTTCCCTGGGCGCTTCAACGTCATCTGCCCGCGCAGAGTCGCGCCCTGCCGGTCGGTCTGGGTGAAGTCGGCCTTCATGGTGGAAATGCCGCGCAGCGCGCCGACCACCTTGTCGAGGTTGGTGGCGGTCTGGGCCGCAGATTGTGCCGCAGCCGGAGCGGTCAGCGGGGCCGTGCCGGCGGGAGCAAGGCCAAGCGCCAGCGCACCGGCCCCAAGGCCGATGGCGAGCGTGCGAAGAGAAGCGAGAGGTGTTGTCATGCCGATGCGCCTAAGGACGCGGGCTTGAACTGTCGATGAATTACCGCGCCCCGCCATAAGGCCGGACGCGGGAGCCAGATCTTACTTGATCTTGGCTTCCTTGAATTCAACGTGCTTGCGCGCCACGGGATCATACTTCCGGAAGCTCATCTTCTCGGTGATGTTGCGCGGGTTCTTCTTGGTCACGTAGAAGAAGCCGGTGCCCTCGCTCGAGACGAGGCGGATCTTGACGGTGGTGGGCTTCGCCATGGCGGGTTCCTGTCAACTGGGTCGGCCCGGCGAGTGCTTCACGCAGGGCTAAAAAAGCAAATAGCGGCGCGCCCGGAAGGCCCGGCACACCGCCACATGGGCGCGCCATTCGCCGATTCACGGGGAAAAGTCAAGGCGAGGTTGGGCGTGCGCTTACCAGTCCGCGCTGCTGGGCTTGCCGCGATTGGCCTTCACCGTACCGCGCACCTTCTTGACCTTGAGCCGCTCGGTCTTGCCCACCCGGTTGAGGCGGGTCTTGGCGCGGCGCTTGGGCTCGGTCTGGGCCTCTTCCAGCAGCGCCGCCAGCTTGAGGCGCGCGTCCTGCCGGTTGGCCTCCTGCGTGCGGTGGGCCTTGGAATTGATGATGAGATCGCCGTTACCCGCCAGCTTCGCGCCCGCCAACGCTCGCAGCCGCGCAAACACCGGCGGGCTGAGGCGCAGCGCGTAGATATTCACCCGCAGTTCGACTTCGGTCGCGACCTTGTTGGCGTTCTGCCCGCCGGGGCCGGAGCCTGCGAGAAAGCTCTCGCTCGCCAACCGGATCGCGCGCGCGCTTAGCGGTTCAGGCGAATCGTCATCCATCTGTCGCCCCGCCATCCTTCGCCCCTAGTGCGAGGAAATCGAGCGGCAGCGCAGCGCGCGCTTCGATCGCGGGCTTGCCGGGGCGGGTGACGGTCAGGCTTTCGGCATGGAGCATCGTGCGCTTGGCACCCGGCGCATTACCCGCGCCATAGATCGGATCGCCCAGCAGTGGCAGGCCGAGGCCGGCCAAGGCATGGACCCGCAGCTGGTGCGTGCGGCCGGTTTCGGGGCGGAAGCGGATCAGGCTGTGCGGCCCAAGCTCGCCCACCAGTTCCCAGTGCGAGACGGCCGGTTTGCCTTTCTTGGCCGGGATCATGCGCCAGCCCTTTTCCGCCGAACTGATCTTCGACAGCGAAAGCTCGATCGTCCCTTCCGTCCCCTGCGGATGCCCGGCGAGGATGGCGAGATAGGTCTTGCCGACTAGCCGCTCCTCGAACGCCTTGTTGAACCGTGCGAGCGACTTGGGGTTACGGGCGAGCAGCAGGCAGCCGCTTGTATCGGTGTCGAGCCGGTGCACCGCGACCGGCGGACGCTGGAAGCCCAGCTTCAACCGCTCGAGGTGGTCTTCCAGACAGATTCCGCCTTTGCGCGGCCGATCGACTGACATGCCCGAAGGCTTGTCGATCACCAGCGCTTCGCCGTCTTCGTAGAGGATTTTGATATCAGCCATGGGCCCCACTAACCGCTCGCCCGATGCTTGTCTAAGCCTGTCCTGAGCGGGCGTGGTTCAGACCAGCTCTGCCCGCATCAATCCGCGCAGGGCATTGCCGATCCAGAAGCCGCTGGCGAGATCGTCCAGCGTCAATTCCGCCTCGCGCGCCTTGCCGTCGCTGAGCAGATGTTCGCGCAGCACGCCGGGGAGCAGGCCGAGGTGGGCGGGCGGCGTCAACAGCACGCCATCGGGTCCATCCGCAAAGACGCAGGTGAAGCTGCCTTCGGTGACGAGGCCATCCCCGCGCACCAGCAGGGCCTCGTCCGCGCCAAAGCTGCGGGCGGCCGCCAGTGCCTCCTCGTAAAAGCCGCGGTCCGAGGTCTTGTGCGCCAGCCGCCAGTCCGATGGATCGAGCGGATTGGGCAGCGCTGCGACCTTGACCGGCTCGCCCAAGGGCGCGGGCAGCGGCCCGGTTTCGAGCGCGCTCGCCCCAGAGCGCGCCACCAGCAGCCGCACACGCGCCAGGGCGTCGAGTTCAAAGCACAGCGCCTGGATCTGGTTGCGCAGGGCGTGGCGATCAAACGCGAAACCCAGCGTGGCCGCGCTCGCCTTCATCCGCGCGAGGTGGAGTTCCAGCAGGGCGATGCCGCTGTCCGGTTCGAACCGCATCGTCTCGATCAGGTCGAATTGCGGTGCGGTGAGACCGGGTGCGGCGCGGCGCAGGAAACCGGCCTTGACCTCGCATTCGCGCCGTTCGGACAGCGCATCGCTATCCGCCACGATCGCCGAGCCAATGCCGAGCACAGCTGATCCTTGCCCGTTCTCGATCGGGGTCAGGCGCAGCGTGCGGATCGCAACATTGAAGGCGGCATGGCCATCCGCGTCGATCCGCCCGATTGCGCCGCAATAGGGCCCGCGCGCATCGCGCTCCACTGCGCCCAGCAGTTCCATCGCCCGGATCTTGGGCGCGCCGGTGATAGAGCCGCAGGGGAACAGCGCCCGCACCAGATCCATCGCGCCCTTGCCGGGGCTAAGCCGCGCGCGGACGGTCGAGACCATCTGGTGCACCGTCGGGTAGCTCTCGACCGCGAAGGGCGCATCGACATGGACGCTGCCCGCTTCGGCCACGCGCGACAGATCATTGCGCATCAGATCGACGATCATCAGGTTTTCGGCCCGGTCCTTCACCGAGGTAGCGAGATCCTCCGCCAGCGCCGCGTCTGCCGCTGGTTCCGGGCTGCGCGGGCGGGTGCCCTTCATCGGCTTCACCTTGGCCTCAGCGCCATTGAGCGCGACGAACAGCTCCGGCGAGAAGCTCAGCAGCCAGTGCGAACCGTCGAAGATCAGCCCTCCATAGCCTGCCGCTGCCGCATCGCGCAGGGCGGCATAGAGCCCGACCGGATCGCCGCGGAAGGAACCGGCCAGCGGGTAGGTGAGGTTCGCCTGATAGATGTCGCCCGCGTGGATCGCCTCGCGCAGGGCGTTGAACGCCGCCTCGTATCCGCCGGGGGAAAGCTGCGGCTCCATCGGGCCGAGCGTGCCGGTGCCCTCCGCCCGCGCGGCGAGCCAGCTGGGCACATCGCTTGCGGCAATTCGCGTCGGCGCATCGAACAGCCCCAGCCACACCAGCGGCCCAGCGGCTCCGCTGCGCGCGGCGGCGAGGCCTGCCAGCTTCGGCTCCAGCGCGAGGCCGGCTTCATAGGCGATATAGCCCGCCAGCGACCCGCCCTGCGCCGTGCGGGCAGCCTCGGCAGCAGCCAGAACGCTGTCCACCTCATCGGGCCGATGCGCCACAAACAGCGCGCGCGGCGCTTCGTACAGCAAAGCGTCGGCAGCCGTCTCTCCAGCGCGGGCATCGTCAAGCAGCACGAAAGGCGTAGTCTGACCCATGCCGGTTAGCCTTAGCCAAATGTGCGCCGCTGTCGAGAACTTGACCGCTGCGGACGGCCCCTGCACATCAGCGCCAGACAGAGTTTTACGGGGATCAGGAATGGGCGAGCAAGCGGGCGATATCTATCTGGGGCTGGGGTCGGACGGATCGCGGCAAGCGCTCGCGCTGAGCCGGTCAAACCGCCACGGGTTGATCGCGGGCGCGACCGGAACCGGCAAGACCGTGACCTTGCAGGGCATCGCCGAGAGCTTCTCCAAGGCGGGCGTGCCGGTGTTCGTTGCCGACGTGAAGGGCGATCTGTCGGGCATCGCCATGCCGGGTTCGCCGACCTTCAAGCACGCCGAAAAGCTGGAAAGCCGCGCCAAGGAACTCGGCATCACCGATTACACCTACACCGACAATCCGGTGATCTTCTGGGACCTCTACGGCGAACAGGGCCACCCGATCCGCACCACGGTGTCGGAAATGGGGCCGTTGCTGCTGTCGCGGTTGCTCGATCTGAACGAGACGCAGGAAGGCGTGCTGCAGATCATCTTCCGCTATGCCGACGAGAACGGTTTGCTGCTGCTCGACTTTAGCGACTTGCAGGCGCTGCTGGCCTGGGCGAACGAAAACTCCGCCGAATTGTCCGGCAAATACGGCAATGTCACCAAGCCTTCGGTCGGCTCGATCCAGCGACAATTGCTATCCTTCGAGGCGCAAGGGGCGGACAATTTCTTCGGTGAGCCCGCGCTGGAGATCAATGATTTCCTGAAGGTGGACGAGCAGGGCCGCGGCTATGTCAACGTGCTCGCTGCCGACAAGCTGATGCGCAGCCCCAAGCTTTACGCCACGTTCCTGCTGTGGCTGCTGGCGGAACTGTTCGAGAGCCTGCCCGAAGTCGGCGATCCGGAGAAACCCAAGCTGGTGTTCTTCTTTGACGAGGCGCACTTGCTCTTCGACGATGCGCCCAAGGCCTTGCAGGACACCATCGAAAACGTGGTGCGGTTGATCCGTTCCAAGGGTGTGGGCGTGTTCTTCGTCACGCAGAATCCGATTGATATTCCAGAGGAGGTTGCCGGCCAGCTTGGCAACCGGGTGCAGCATGCCTTGCGCGCCTTCACCCCGCGTGACCAGCGCGCGATCAAGGCGGCGGCGGAGACGTTCCGGGTCAATCCGAAGCTCGATGTCGAGACCGCGATCACCGAATTGAAGGTGGGCGAAGCGCTGGTCTCCACGCTGGATGAAGACGGCGCCCCCACCATTGTCGAGCGCACGCTGATCAAGCCGCCGCGTTCGCGCCTTGGCCCGGTGACGCCCAAGGAGCGTGCGATTATTCAGTCGATCAGCCCGCTCGACGGCAAATACGACACCCGCGCCGACCGCGAAAGCGCCGCCGAAGTGCTCGCCGCCAAGGCCGCCGATGCGGCTGCGACGGCGGAGGAAGTCGCTGAAAAGGGACGCGAGGAAGTCGGCAAGCGTGAGCGCAAGACGCCGTCTGTGTGGGAGAAGGCGGGCAAGAGCGCGATGACTGCGGCGGGCGGTTCGCTGGCTTCGATCGCGGTGGCGGCGGTGCTGGGCAAGAAGTCCGGCGCCAATCCGCTGCGCACTGGTGCGACCGCTTTCGTCAGGAACTTGATCGGCGGGTTGATGCGCTGACGATCCGCCGAAGTTGACAAACTTGACAGGGTGTCAAGCGCCCTTTTGTGTAATTTCATGCTATAATTCAGATGCTTGAAGCCAAAAAGCGAAGTTGACACTTCGCCCTGTCCCGGGGGGGAGGGGGTGCGTTGCGTGCGGGCTCGGGCCGGGGGACGACAATGTGAAAGAGCAGGGCGAAGCATAGCGGCGCGGTGCGGCAGTAGGAAAGCCGCAGCCGGTCTTAGCGCGGGCGGTGCTCGGTGCCCTCCCCGGCGGTGATAAAGATCGCGGTTGCGCTCTCTGCCACATCGGCGGTGTGCCACACGCCGGGCGGGTTGATCGCATAGTCCCCCGCCGCCAGCGCCACTTCTGCAAGCTGCCCATCGGGGAACTCCTGCACCAGCACCATCGACCCGGCCACGCAGATCACCACTTCGGCGCCCGCCGGATGCATCTCCCATGAAGTCCAGCTTTCGGAGAAGGTGTATTGCGACACCAGCCGCCCTTCCGCTCCGTCAGCGGCAGCACGCGCGCCGTAGGCTTCGTACCATTCCATCCCGGTGAAAGGCGGCAGCACCTCGGCCTTGGCGCCGAGGCTGAGATGGATGAACCGCTCCTCCAGCCGGGGCGCGGTCACGAACCGTCGCCGGTGGCTGCGACCATGCAGAAGGCGTTCAGCTTGTTGCCATCGGGATCGCGGAAATAGCCGGCATAGAAGCCGTCCTCGCCGCGCGGTCCGGGCGCGCCTTCGTCGCTCCCGCCGTGCGCCATCGCGATACCGTGGATCGCATCAACATCTTCCGGCGTTTTCACTTCGAGCGCGACCATCACGCCGTTGCCCACGGTGGCGGGCTGGCCATCGAACGGCAGAGTCGCCGCAATCCCCGGCGCGCCGCCCCATTCGCCCCAGGCGATGAACGCCTCGGTATCCATCATCCGCCCGACCCCGAAATGCGCGGCCAGCGCGTCATAGAACGCCGCCGCGCGCGGCAGATCATTGGTGCCCAAGGTGACGTAGCCGATCATCGTGTTTCCTCCCATGTGATGCGAATCGATAGGGGAACATTACAGGAACATTGGGGGTGCTTCAAGCAGCCTTCCCCCGTCCCGGGCTTGACCCGGGACCCCGCTTTTCTTTCAATCGGTTGCGAGCGGCAGAAGTCAGCTGGGTCCCGGGTCGAGCCCGGGACGGGGGTTTAAAGCGGTGCGGTCTCCCGCTCCACCCACGCCAAGTCCTCACCCTCCAGCCTCGGCGCAAGCAACGCCCGGACCTGTGCGTGATAGGCATCGACCCACGCGATTTCCTCGGCCGTCAACAGCGCCTTGTCGATCAGCTTGCGATCCAATGGCACGAAGGTCAGCGTCTCGAACCCGAGATACCTGCCCTCCATCCCCTCGATCTGGCGCTCCTCGACCAGCACCAGATTTTCGATCCGGATGCCGAAGGCGCCCGGCTTGTAATAGCCCGGCTCGTTGGAGAGGATCATGCCCGCGTGCAATTCCTGCCCCGTCCCGGCCTGCCCGCCCGAAGGCTTGGCTATGCGCTGCGGGCCTTCGTGCACGGCGAGCACGCTGCCCACCCCGTGCCCGGTGCCGTGGGCATAATCGACGCCCGCTTCCCACAGATATTGCCGCGCCAGCACATCGAGCTGGCCGCCGCAGGTGCCTTGCGGGAAAACCGCGCGGGCCAGCTGGATGTGGCCTTTCAGCACGCGGGTGTTGCGATCACGCATTTCGGCGGTGGGTTCGCCCGGCCCCACCCACACGGTGCGGGTGATGTCGGTGGTGCCGCCGGGATATTGCCCGCCCGAATCGACCAGATAGATCGAGGACGGCGGGATCGGGATATTGCTGTCCTCGTCCACCTTGTAATGCGGCAGCGCGGCGTGGCCTGCCGCGGCCGAGATGGTGTCGAAGCTCAAATCGCTGAGGCCCGGGTCTTCTGCGCGGAAGGCTTGCAGGCGGGCGGCGGCGGAAAGCTCGTCCACGCCGCCCCCCGGCGCTTCGATTTCCAGCCAGCGCAGGAAGCGGCTCACCGCCGCCCCGTCGCGCGCCTGCGCGTCGCGGTGGCCGTCCTGTTCGGCGGGGTTCTTGATCGCCTTGGCAAGGATTGTCGGGTCCTGCTTGAACGCGAATGCCGCGCCGCCTGCGCGCAACGCCTGCGCGATGCCGACCACCGCGAAATCGGGATCGAGCGCGACGCTCTGCCCGGCAAATTCGCCCGTCAGCGCAGCCTCGAACGCCGCCCGGTCGCGGATCGTGACCGCATTGCCGAGATGGCGGGCGAGTTCCGGCGTCACTTTCTCCGGCGCGATGAACAATTCCGCGCTGCCATCCTTGCGGGCGATGACATAGGACAGCGCGACCGGGGTATGCGCGACGTCCGCCCCGCGAATGTTGAGCAGCCATGCCACCGAATCGAGCGCGGGGATGACCACCGCATCATGGCCTTCGCGCGCCAGCCAATCGGCAACAGCGGCGCGCTTGTCTGCCGATGAACGCCCCGCCAAGGCTTCGTCATGCACCCTCGCTTGCGCGGGCGAGGGCGCGGGGCGATCGGCCCACACCGCGTCGATCGGGTTGCTGTCAGCGGCGACGAGGGTGATGCCCTTGGGCTCCACCTGCTTTTCCAGCGCCTCGACCCAGGCCCAGGTGTGGAGCCACGGATCATAGGCGATCTTGGCGCTGCTCTCGCACACCTCTGCCAGCCACCCTGCAAGGCTTTCGGCAGGCACGCTCTTGTAATCGAACAGTTTGCCGTCAACCTGCTCGCGCACCTGCAC
>DLGU01000141.1:30562-31091 GCA_002482865.1 Porphyrobacter sp. UBA7686 | reverse complement strand
CCGGCAATGGCGGCATGGGGTGCGTCCGCGACCATCTGCGGGGTGCCAACCGTGCCATCCTTCGCCAGCGTCACCCGCCACACGCGGCTGCGCTGCGGCGCGCCTGCTTCGGGATGCGCGCTGCTGAGGAAATAGAGCTGCCCGTCAGCGCCGAAGGCGAGATCGCTGCCTTTGAGCGGGAGCGTCAGCGCGGTCGGCGCGGCGCCCGGCGTGCTCAGATCGAGCAGATAGTGGGCGGGGCTGCGCGAGAGGCTCTCGGGATCGGTGATGGTGACACTGTAGACCGCCAGCGTGCCAGCCGCATTGACCACCGGCGCGCCCAGACGCGGCAGTGTGACCAGATCCGCAGCGCTCATCGGCGGCGCGGTGACACCCGGGATGGCGGAGGTGTCCTGCGCGGCAAGCGGCGCGGCGATAAGGGCGGCGGCGATGACAGCGCCGAAAGCAGTGAGGTTACGCATGGCGGCGGGATTAGCCCGCCTTTGCCGATCCGGCTAGCCTTTGGGCACCAGTATCAGCGGCGCTTGCC
>DLGU01000141.1:18056-30508 GCA_002482865.1 Porphyrobacter sp. UBA7686 | reverse complement strand
GCTTCGAGCCATTCCGCCAGCATCGGGCGCAGCAATTCGCGGGTCAGCCCTTCGAGCGAGGTTTCACCCGAACGCACGATCTGCGGCCTTGCGCCGGGCTCCGCCAGCATCGCAAGCGCGGCCAGGTTTTCCTGCATCGCATCGCGCACCGTCTCGGCAATCAGCGGGGTTTCGTCCGCCTGATCGAGCGGGAGCGCCGAAGGTTCGGCCTGATATTCCATTTCAGACAGATCGAGCACTTCGTCGGTATGTTCAGCGGCATCGCGCACCTGATGGGTGCGGGCGAGCGGGGCGGGCTCAGCTTCGGAATCTTCGGAGACCAGCATCCGCCGACGCCGGGCTTCCAGCGCACCGACGCGGTTATCGCGCGCGATCACTTTCTTGATCGATTCAAGGATTTCTTCGACCGAAGCTTCGTTATCCTGCGCCATTTATCGCCCCGTCGTCATCCCGCCCAGCCTGTCCCGAATCGGGATCGCACTCACTCACTGGGCAGCAATTGCGGGCCGATTGTTGCGTTGGCGGGGGGAATGTCAACGGTTCTGGTCGATTTCGCTTCAGCCTTGGGGTCGCGGTCCCAGTCCCACATCTTGCTGCTGACCCGGTCGGCGTTGATCTGCGGATCGTAGAGCACACCCGCGTCAAGGTTGAGATCGCGCGCTTCGGCCCGGCCCATCAGCGCGAGCAAGTTGAAGCCCGCGACATAGGCATTGCGCCGCGCGGTCACCAATTGCGCGCGGGCGTTGACCAGTTCCTGTTCGGCGTTGAGCACGTCGAGAATCTGGCGGTTGCCGATGGAGTTTTCCGCGCGCACGCCTTCAAGGCTGAGCTCGGCGGCTTCGACGGCGGCCTGCGCGCTCTTGATGATGGCGCCCGCAGCCAGCCAGTTGGAATAGGTCGCGCGGGTTTCGGCAATGATCTGGCGTTCGGCCGCGATCACATCTTCGAGCGCGGCAGATTCGCGCGCGCCGGCCTGGCGCTTTTGCGCAGCCGGCAGCCCGCCCTGGAACAGCGGGATCGTTACCCGCACGCCGGCATTGGCGGTCTTTTCGCTCTGTGCGAAGTCAGCCGAGACCGGGCCGCCCAACGTGCCGAAGAAGTCGCTGTAATCGCCGTTCACGAACACGTTGACCGACGGCAACCGGCCACTCCCCGCGGCCTTGGTATCGAACCCGGCGGCTTGGGCGCGCTGCTTGGCCGCATCGAGGTTGGGGTTGTTCTCCAGCGCAGCGACAATGGCGTCGCCCACAGTATCAGGCAGGCCGGGTAGCGGCGGCGGGGCTTCCAGCTCACCCGGCTCGTTGCCGACCAATCGGATATAGGTTTCCCGCGCAGCGATCAGATTGGCCTCGGCCCCTTGCAGATCACCTTCCGCCACTGCCAGGCGCGAGCGTGACTGCGCGACATCGGTGATGGTCAGATCGCCGATCTGGAACCGGTCACTGGTCGCTTCCAGATTGGTCCGCAGCACGGCGACATTGTTGCGCGCCAGCGCCACCAGCGCCTCGGTCCGCAGCACATCCATATAGGAGGCGACGACCTGGCTGAAGATCGTGCTTTCGGTGTTGCGCAGATCGGCCTGCCCGGCCTCGACCCGCTCCTTGGCGGCAGCGATGCCGTTGCGCACCGCGCCGCCCGAATAGACCGGCACCAGCAGCTGCGCATTCACGCCCAGGTTGCGTTCGGGCGCGGTGAAGGCGTTGGCCGATTGCTGGATGAACTCGATATGCGTCGCCGTGACCGCGACCGAGGGCAGGCCCTGCGCGCGGTTGATCGGCACGCCTTCGTCGATCGCGCGCTGCGTGGCGCGGGCGGATTCGAGCGTCGGGTTGGTCGTGTAAGCCGCCGCCAGCGCATCCCGCAGGTTATCGGCCTGCGCGGGCGCTGCCATAGCGGCGAGCGCCAGCAGGCTGGCCGAACCGGCCCAGATCAGCGAGGCGGGCTTGCGGTTCACGCGAAGGTCCAGGTCTTGGGCGCGTCGAAGGCGTGGAGCACCGGGATGCCGAGATCTTCGACCGGTTGGAGATTGACCTTGCCTGCGACCTTGCGGCCCGTAGCCAGCCGGGTCACCTGCCGGAGCACGAGGCCGGTGACGATCCGTCCTTCATCGGTCAGTTGCGCGGCGAGGCCATCGGGCAGCTGCTCGATGGCGCCATCAATCACGATCAGTGAATAGGCGCCAGTGCCACTTGCGTTCACCGCCTCGGCTGCGGTGATCTGGTGAAGTTCGGCCACCAGCGGGCGCAGCAACGCGGCGAGGTAATCGGTGCCGCCGCCAACCACCAGTACGCGGTCATCCGGCATCGGCGCGGCTTCGAGCAGCAGCTTGCCATAGAACAGCGGCGCGGCGAGGTGTCCCGCTTCGCCCAGCATCACCGCACGGTCGATATATGCCTGAGCGGCCTTGTCCGCAGGGAGGAATTCCTCACGCGGGACAGCGATCATCCGCGCCAGCACATATTCCTCGTTCACCCCGCTGGTGCGCAGCTGGCTGTCGATCATGGCGCGGCGCGCAAGATGAGTATCGGGCAAAGTCGTGGTCATGGTGTTCATCGTCTCTCGGGCTAACTGTATTAGTGACGCAATACAGTCCGTCAACCCTCTCCTTAAACGCGCGCGGCTCCGGTTCCAAGGCCTTTGGACCGCGTCGCAGCGACGCGTATGCTGGTGATTTCGGCCTTTGACCTTGCCGCGCGCCGGTGCTTAGGGGAGCGCCGGACCCTTCGGGATTGTATTCGACTTAATGAGGGATGGCTTCGATGAGTGACATGACGGCAGCTGGGCAGGACGTGCGGATCGAGACGGATTCGCTGGGCGAAGTGGCGGTTCCGGCGCATGTCCATTGGGGCGCGCAGACGCAGCGCTCGATCGTCAACTTCCCCATCGGCGGCGAAAAGATGCCGCCGGCGCTGGTGCGGGCGCTGGGAATCCAGAAGCTTGCTGCGGCCAAGGCGAACATGAAGCTCGGCGTGCTCGATGCCAAACTGGGCGAAGCGATTGTCGCTGCTGCGCGCGAAGTGATCGACGGCACGCTCGCCGACCAGTTCCCGCTGGTGGTGTGGCAGACCGGGAGCGGCACCCAGTCGAACATGAACGCCAACGAGGTGATCGCCAGCCGCGCAAACGAGATGTTGACCGGCAACAAGGGCGGCAAAAGCCCGGTTCACCCCAATGATCACTGCAATATGGGCCAGTCGTCGAACGACACCTTCCCCACCGCGATGCACATTGCTGCGGCAAGCGAAGCGCTCGATCACCTGATTCCGGCTTTGCAGAAGCTCCACGGCGCGCTCGACGCCAAGGCGCAGGAATTCGCTGACATCGTCAAGATCGGCCGCACCCACTTGCAGGATGCGACCCCGATGACGCTGGGGCAGGAATTCTCCGGCTACGCCAAGCAGGTCGAATACGGCATCGCCCGCGTGCGTGCGGCGCTGCCGCGGGTGCTGGAGCTGGCGCAGGGCGGCACGGCGGTCGGCACCGGGATCAACGCCAAGGTCGGGTTCGATGTCGCCTTCGCGGCCGAGGCTGCCGCCGAAACGGGCCATGCCTTCGTGACCGCGCCCAACAAGTTTGAAGCGCTCGCCGCGCATGATGCGATGGTGGAGATTTCGGGCGCATTGAACGTGCTCGCCGTCAGTCTGATGAAGATCGCCAACGACATCCGCCTGCTCGGCTCCGGCCCACGTTCGGGCCTTGGCGAACTCTCCCTGCCCGCCAATGAGCCGGGTTCGTCCATCATGCCGGGCAAGGTCNNGTCAACCCGACCCAGTGCGAAGCGATGACGATGGTCGCAGCTCAGGTGATGGGCAATCACATGACCGTGACCGTCGCCGGATCGCACGGGCATCTCGAACTCAACGTCTTCAAGCCGGTGATCATCTACAACGTGCTGCAATCGATGAAGCTGCTGGGCGATGCCAGCCATGCCTTCACCGACAATTGCGTGGTCGGGATCGAGGCGAACATGGATCGCATCACCCAGCTGCTCAATGAAAGCCTGATGCTGGTGACCGCCCTGAACCCGCATATCGGGTACGATAACGCCGCCAAGATCGCGAAGAAGGCGCACGCCGAAGGCACCACGCTGAAGGCAGCGGCGCTGGCGCTGGGCCTGCTCACCGAGGAGCAGTTTGCCGAGTGGGTGGTGCCGGCGGACATGATTCGTCCCCGGGATTGAGCATCGCAAGTCGTTCGGCGTGTCTGAACAGCCGTTCATAATTCGACCAAGACCTGACCCCGCCCGACAATAAGCGCCAGTGCCAGTGGCGCTGAGCGGGCGGGGGCGTTATCGCTGGCCGTCACAATGGCAACGAACCTCACCAGCGACGCATCCCTTGATCCGCCCGCCCCCACCGTGTCTTTCCGCACGGTGCTGTTTTCGATGGTGGTGCTGTGGGCGACTTACTTCGCGCTCACCACGGTCCGCGCGCTGGTGATGGATTTCGGCCTCCAGTTCGAACTCGGCTGGCGGCGGCTTTTGGTCACGGGGGTTGGCGTCCTGCTGACGCTGGTGCTGTGGCTGCTGCTGCGCCTGTTCGATAACCGCCCATTGTGGCTCAAGATCTCGGGCGCGATTGTGCTGGCGATGCCGGTGGCCTTGGCGATCGGGCAGGTCAATTACGTTGTCTTCAAGGACATGGAGTTCGCCCAGCGGCAGGCCTATGCTGAGCGGTACAACCTCAATCTGCGCCGCGACGAATCCGGCAATCTGCTGATCGACGTGCCGGTGCGCCGCGCCGATCCTGCTGCGGGCGGAACCGATGATCAGTCCGCCGATTCGCAGAGCGTGCTGATCGAAGAAGCCGAAACCTATGCGGACTTCTGGCGCAAGCTGCTCGACGTCGCACTGGGGCGGTACTTCCTGTTGTTGGCCTGGGCATCGACCTATTTTGCGTTGCTCGCCGGTGTCCAGGCGCGCGCGGCGCAGCAGCGTGAGAACAAGTTCCGCTCTGCCGCCAAGGCGGCTGAATTGCTGTCCTTGCGCTATCAGGTGAACCCGCATTTCCTGTTCAACACGCTGAATTCGCTGTCCGCGCTGGTGATGACCGGCAAGGCCGATCGGGCCGAGCGGATGATCCAGACGATCAGCCGCTTCTACCGCCATAGCCTCGCCACTGAACCGACCGCCGATGTCGCCCTGCGCGACGAATTCGATCTGCAAAAGCTCTACCTCGATATCGAAGCGGTCCGCTTCCCGACCCGGCTGGTGTGCGTGTTTGATCTGCCGCAGGAGCTTGAGGAAGCACGGGTGCCGGGGATGATCCTGCAACCGCTGGTCGAAAACTCGGTGAAATACGCCGTCTCGCCGGTGTCGCGCCCGGTAACGATCACGCTCGCCGCCCGCGAGGAGTTTGACCGGTTGGTGATCACCGTCAGCGATGATGGCCCCGGCGTGCCGCAGGGGACACCGCACGGTTTCGGCATCGGCCTTGCCAATGTGCGTGACCGGCTGGAGGCCCGCTTCGGCCCCGACATCGGCTTTTCCTCCGCCCCCGTGCCGGGCGGCTACCGCACCGAAATCCGCATCCCCTTGACCAGAATGACAGCCCGCCATGCCTGAGACCGACACGGAAACCACTGCGCTGCGCACCCTGATCGTTGATGACGAGCCCCTCGCGGTTGAGCGGGTGCAGGTCATCTGCGCCGAAATCCCCGCCGTCCGCGTGGTCGGCACCGCGAGCGATGGTGCCGCAGCACTGCGCTTAGCCGAAAAGCTTGAGCCCGATCTGGTGCTGCTCGACATGACCATGCCCGAATTGGACGGGCTGGGCGTCGCGCGCCATTTCGCCAATCAGCCGCAATCGCCGGTGGTGATTTTTGTCACCGCGCATGATCACTTCGCGGTCGAGGCGTTCGATCTGGAAGCGGTCGATTACGTGCTGAAGCCCGTCTCGGCAGATCGGCTGGAACGCGCGATTGAGCGTGCGGTTGCCCGCCGCGGCCAGCGCCGCCAGAAAGCGAGCCGTTATCTCGATGAATTGTGGGTGCCGCATCGGTCCGAATTGCTGCGCATCGCGGTCAGCGAAGTGCACCAGATCGATGCCGAGCGTGACTATGTTCGCCTGCACGTTGGCGGGCCGGAGGCGGGGCGGTCCTACCTGCTGCTCCAGACCATCGCGGGGCTGGAAGAACGGCTCGATCCCGAACAATTCATCCGCATCCACCGCTCCACCATCCTGCGCCGCGATCATATTCGCGGACTGCGGCACGATGGCTTGGGCGTTTGGTCGGCGGAACTAGTCAATGGCGAGGCGCTGCGTATCGGGCGCACCTATCTGGCGCGCGTCAAGGCGATGGCGGGAAGATAAAAAAACGGCCCGAACCCCAGGGACTGGAAGGGTTCGGGCCGTATCGACTGCGCTTTGAGGTAAGGCGCAGGATTGCAGCTGCGGTTAGCCGCCGCGCTGCTGTTCGAGTGTCCGGGCGGCGACCTGACGCTTGGCATCGGTGCGGGCCTTGGCGAGACAGGCGAGAGCGTCCCGGCTCATCATCCGCGAACCGGTGGTCAGGCTGGTGGTGCGGCATGCCTGGCGCACGGCTTTTTCGACGCGCTTGTCGAGGATCTTCTGACCCTTCGCCGTGCCGAGATCGATGTCCGAGGTGCTGACCCGGATTGTCGTCTTCTGGATGTCACCGGCCAGCGCCGGGCTGATCGCCGCGCCGGCAAGGCCAAGCGCTGCAAGGGCATGTGTGAGTGTTTTCGCAAGGGGTTTCATGTTTCATCTCCTCCATCTCGCAGGGGCCTGAGATCGGGCGGGGGTCCGATCCGGCGGGGGGCCAAGCGCCCTGCTGAAACCCCTGATACGCCCCCTTCCTGCCGCCCGCATTCGGCCTTCGATCAACCCGTGTTCCGACTTCGACAGACGCGGCGGCTTGATGACCAATGGTGCTGATGGGGGGACAAATGGCGGTTCCCAATCGACCAGCGCAGCGCCATAGTGGCGCCATGGGTTCGGCCACCATCATCATCTTTCTGCTGGGAATCGGAAACTTCGCGATCAACCGCGCTGTGTTCAAAAGCGGCCACCCGCTGTTCGCGCGCCTGCCGCAGGTCAGCCAGACGCTGGGCAGCCGGGCCGCCTTGGTGAGCGAATTTGCCGTGCTGTTCTTCGCGCTGCTGCTCTCAGTCGAGGGATGGCCGGGTTATGCCTGGGCCTATGCCGCCTACACCTTTTTCAATGCCGGTGCCGCTTGGTTGATCCTGAGCGGGCGGGTATAGCGCCCAAGCCGGGGGCGCCGGAGCACAAACGACAATGGATTCGCACACCCCCTGCTGGCTCGTGGTCAACCCTGCAAGCGGGAGCAACGACCAGACCTCCGCCGAAACGCTCACCGCCGCATTGACGGCGCGCGGCTGGCCGGTTGATCGGGTGGTGGCCTTTCCCGACGATCCCCTGCCCGATGCCGCCGCGCTGGATGCGGCCGGGATCGCGCATGTGGTGATCTATACCGGCGACGGCACGATGAACACGCTGATCAACCAGCTATCGGGCTGGGGCGGCAGGGTTCTGGTGCTGCCGGGCGGCACGATGAACTTGCTGCCGCTGCGGCTTCACCGGACGACCGACCTCGACACGATTCTCGATATTGTGGCCGGCGGCGGTGCGCGACCGCGGCGGCTGGACTGCGTGCGCTGCGAGGCTGGGCTGGCATTGGCGGGACTGCTGGTCGGGCCGGGCACTGCGTGGAGCCGGGTGCGCGAATCCATGCGCAAGGTCGACATTGCGAGCATGGCGAAGGAAACGGTCGAGGCGCTGCGCCACACGACCACCGGGGCAGGCGTTATGCTGGCCGACAGCCGGTTATCGCGTGAGGGCGGCTATCCGCTGGTCGAACTGACCCCCGGCGAGCACGGTGTGCAGATCGACGGATACTACGCTGAAGCCGCGCTCGACTATGCCGGACAGGCCTGGGCCCTGGTGCGGCGCCGGTTCCGCGAAGGGCCGCACGACCGGCTCGGGATCGCCAACAGCATCACGCTCGTCAGCGCCGATGGCAGCCCGCTGGCCTGCCTCATCGATGGTGAGCCAAGCGAATGCCCCTCCGGTTCGCGCTTCTCGGTCGAACCCTGCGGGGTAGATCTGCTGGCGACATCGCATGAGCTCTGACCGGCTGCGCCTGTTCCACCTGTCTGACATCCACTTCGGGCTGGAGGACCGCGACGCGCTGGCATGGGTGCGCGACGAGATCGCGGCCAAGCGCCCCGCTGCGGTGGTGATCACGGGCGATCATACGATGCGCGCGCGCCATCACGAATTCGCCGCAGCGACTCGCTGGATCACCGCACTCGACGTTCCGGTGACGATCAGCATCGGCAATCACGATATGCCCTATTTTAACCTGATCGAGCGCTTTTTCGATCCCTACAAACGGTTCGAGGGGATGAAGACGCTGGTCGAGCGCGAAATCGACCTGCCGGGGCTGGCGATCGTGCCGCTCAAGACCGTGCGGCGCTGGCAGCCGCGCATGAACTGGTCGAAAGGCTGGGTGACTGCCCCGGCGCTGGCCGATTGCCTCGATGCGCTCGACCGGCTGCCTGCGGGCATGCGGGCGTTGGTGGCGGTGCACCACCCGCTGCGCGAGGCCGGGACGCATGGCACGGCGCTGACCCGCGGGGGCGAGAATGCGCTGCGTGAACTCGCGCGGCGCAATGTGCTCGGCGTGCTGTCGGGCCATGTCCACGACGCTTTCGACATCGCCGAGCCGACCAGCGAGGGACCTATCCGCATGATCGGTGCCGGAACGCTTTCGCATCGCACCCGCTCAACCCCGCCCAGCTTCAACGAATTGACCTGGGACGGCGTGCGGCTGGAGGTGGCGGTGCGCAATCTCGAAGGTGTGCCGACGCCCGACATGCTGATCGCGGATGTCCCCGAGGATGCGACCCCGCCGCGCACGCCGGGCGAACCGGTCGCGCCGGTCGACCGCGTCCCCCCGGTCGATCCCCCGGTGCATTGATCGACGCGCAGCGGTAACATTTCGGGGCGGCGCTTTAACCTTATCCCTATGATTTGCCTTAAGGTTTAGTGGTTAAGTTGCGGATGTAGACTGGGATGGCATGCACGCGCTGGGCCTTTCCTGCATACCCTGTTCAACCGACGGCCGCTTGGGGCAAGTCTCACCCCAAGTGCGGCTGGTGCGACGAAGGGAATGGCGATGGATTTGATCAAGGCGATGACCTTCGGCGCGATCCTGTCTGCGATCATTGCGCTGGTGATCGGCTCACAAGGATCGAGCGCCGGTCCGCTGGCGATTCATGCGGTGCACGTCGCAGATGCCAAAATGTACTGGTCGTGGCCGATCTTCCTGTCGGCGAGCGGGCTGGCCTTCGGGATCATGCTGCTGCAACGCTGAGCGCCCGAGTCTCCCGGGCGCCAAAAGAAAAGGGCGGCTCCCTTCCGGGGCCGCCCTTTTTTGTATCCCTTGCGGGAAGAGCTTAGCGCTTCGAGAACTGGAAGCTGCGGCGGGCCTTGGCCTTGCCGTACTTCTTACGCTCGACCACGCGGCTGTCGCGGGTGAGGAAGCCTTCAGCCTTCACCGCGCTGCGCAGTTCCGGCTCGTACTTGCTGAGCGCCTGAGCGATGCCGTGCTTCACAGCGCCGGCCTGACCCGACAACCCGCCACCGCGCACGGTGCAGATCACATCGTACTGGCCGCTGCGGTCCGTGATGGTGAAGGGCTGGTTGATCACCAGACGCAGGGTCGGACGCGCGAAATAGGTTTCCTGATCGCGGCCGTTGATGGTGATCTTGCCGGTGCCCGGCTTGACCCACACGCGGGCGACCGCATCCTTGCGGCGACCGGTGGCGTAGGAACGGCCCTGCGCGTCGATCTCGCGATCGCGCAGCGGCATGGCAACGCGGGCGATTTCGGCAGCATCACCCTGCGGCACGCCAGCGGCGATGTCCTTCAGATCGGCGAGATCCGAGACGGTGGTGGTTTCATCGGACATTATGCGGCCACCTTGTTCTTGCGGTTCATGGAAGCGACGTCGAGCACCTGCGGCTTCTGGCCGTCATGCGGGTGTTCGGTGCCGACATAGAGGTGCAGCGCACGCATCTGGTCACGGCCGAGCGGGCCGCGCGGGATCATCCGCTCGATTGCCTTTTCAAGCACGCGCTCAGGGAAACGACCGCCCAGCACCTTGGCCGGGGTGGTTTCCTTGATGCCGCCGGGGTGACCGGTGTGCTTGTAATAGATCTTGTTGCCCATCTTGTTGCCGGTGAACTTCACCTTCTCAACGTTGATGATGATCACGTGATCACCGCAATCGACGTGCGGGGTGTAGGTCGGCTTGGTCTTGCCGCGCAGGATGTTGGCGACAATCGCGGCGAGACGACCGACGACGAGACCGTCGGCGTCGATGATGTGCCAGTTCTTTTCGACCTCGGCCGGTTTGATCGACCGGGTCTGCTTGCTGAGCGCCTTCATGGCATGTGTCCTTGGTTCGAAACTGTTCTGCCGGCAAATGTCCGGGAGAATCGCCTCCACGCGGCACACGGCCGAGCGGAGAAGTGGGACGCAAATGTCGCCGACCCCCGTTAAAGTCAAGCAAAAGCGCCATTTCGCGATACGGTAAAATAATACCGCTAGCTGGAAACGGCTCCGGTCAGCCATGTGAGCGTTGCCGGATGGGCCTCATCGACACGCCAACCGCAAATGGCGGGCGTATCGTAGGGATGCAGTTCGCCGACCCGCTCGACCACGTCGTCCAGCCGCTCGGCGACGGTTTTGAACAGCACCGCGGTCTCGGTGCCGGAAGCGCGGGCGCCCTCCCACACGAAGCGGGATTCGATAGAACCGAGGATATTGGCGCAGGCGATAAGGCCTTCATCGAGCAGCGTGTCGGCAGCGGCGCGAGCGCTTTCAATGTCGGGGAAGGGGCACCACACGAGCGCGGCGGCCATCAGGCGGTTCCTCCGCCTTGCCGTGCGACTCCGTTGCTGTGCATCGCCCACACGGTCGCGGCGACCGTCAGCGCGCCGACCAACTGGTGCGCAGCGGCGATCCATAGGGAGACCCCGCTCATCACGGTCGCAATCCCCAGCAGCACCATCGTCCCGAACGCGCTGTGCACCGCGATGCTCGCGAACCGATCCGTCTTGCGCACCGCCCGGCCCAGCCACACCAGCGCCGCGACGGCGACCCAAGCCCACCAGCGATGGAGGAAATGGAGCAGGAAGGGATCATGCGTGAGCGTCCACAGCGCGCCTTGCGACCAGTCCACCTCGGGCAGCAGCCGCCCGTTCATCAGCGGCCAGTCATTGGCGGCAAGACCGGCATTGAGCCCCGCCACCCACGCACCGAGCAGCAGCTGGATGAACAAGACCCCCGCCACCAGCGCCGCGCCTGCCGTCAGCGGCGCCGGCCCTGCGGCAGGATCGCGGGCGAGCAGGCGTAGATCGCGCGACGTCCATACCAGCCCTGCCAGCAGGAACAGCGCCGTCAGCAAATGCGCTGAGAGGCGGAAATGGCTCACATCGGTCAGGTCGGTATTCCCGACGCCCGAGGACACCATATACCAGCCCAGCGCGCCCTGCCCGAGAATCAGCGTGAACATCGCAGCCAGCCGCCAGCCATACCCCGCCGGGATCGCCCGCCGCGCCGCAAACACGATCAGCGGCAGCAGATAAGCGAGCCCGATCACCCGCCCAAGGATGCGGTGGAGCCATTCCCAGAAGAAGATGAACTTGAATGCGGCCAGATCCATGCCGGCCGGGCCGCTTTCCATCCGGAACTCGGCGGTGAGCCGGTATTTGGCGAATTCAGCCAGCCACGCTGCCTCGTTCAAAGGGGGGAGGATGCCGCTGACCACGTTCCATTCGGTGATCGAAAGTCCGCTCTCCGTCAGCCGGGTAATCCCGCCGACGACCACGATGCCCACCACCAGCAGCGCCACCAGTTCCAGCCAGCGCGCAATCGCCAGGGGCCGGGCGCGGGTGTGCGGGGCGGGTTTGAACAGGTTCGACACGGAGGCGGAAGTGGCCATGGTGGCTCGCTCTTTGTGCCGCGCGCCGTGCCAGTGCAAGTCTGTTCGGCGCAAATGCAAATGCTCTGCGCGCAAGTCCGCCTTGCACAATGTAACAACATTACATATGTGCGGCTGAGATCATGCCCCACAATGCGCTTCCCCCTGCGAGTCGGACCTCGCTCCGTCGCCGACTCGATCAGCTCGGGATCGGATTGGCGGGCCTGTGCGCGATCCATTGCCTGGCGACGTTGTTTCTTGTCTCGGCGCTGGGCCTTGGCGGGCATTTCCTGCTGGAAGAGAACATCCACCGCATCGGCCTCGCCATTGCCGTGGCGGTGGCGACGGCGGCGATCGGCTGGGGCCTGCTGCGCCACGGGCGGATGTTGCCGTTCCTCGTCGCGGTGGTCGGTCTGGTGCTGATGGCAGCCGCGCTGGTGGTGCCGCATGGGACCAACGAATTCCTGCTGACGCTGGTGGG
>DLGU01000141.1:13924-17998 GCA_002482865.1 Porphyrobacter sp. UBA7686 | reverse complement strand
ATCCAAACGCAGCCTCTCAAAACACTTGGGTTGCAGCCGCGGCCTGAGCGCCTATGTCCCGTGCCATGACGAAGAGCATTACCCTGAACGGCGCGCCGCACCGTTCCGCCGCCGCCACCATCGCCGATCTGGTTCGCGAACTCGACCTTGCGCCCGAGAAGGTCGCGGTGGAACGCAATGGTGAAATCGTCCCGCGCTCGACGCTGGGTGACGCGCCGCTGGCGGATGGCGACAGGCTGGAAATCGTGCACTTCGTTGGCGGGGGCGATCATGCCGCAGATACCTGGACGGTCGCGGGTCGCACCTTCACCTCGCGGCTGATCGTCGGCACCGGCAAGTACAAGAGCTTCGAGCAGAACGCGGCAGCCGTTGCAGCTTCGGGCGCAGAGATTGTCACCGTGGCGGTGCGGCGCGTGAATGTCAGCGATCCCAAAGCGCCGATGCTGACCGATTTCATCGATCCCAAGAAAATCACTTACCTCCCCAACACCGCAGGCTGCTTCACCGGCGAGGATGCGGTGCGCACTTTGCGGCTGGCGCGTGAGGCGGGGGGCTGGGATCTGGTCAAGCTGGAGGTGCTGGGCGAAGCGCGCACGCTTTATCCCGATATGCGCGAGACGCTGAAGGCGACAGAAGTACTGGCCAAGGAGGGCTTCTTGCCCATGGTCTATTGCGCGGATGATCCGATTGCGGCGAAGCAGCTTGAGGACGCGGGCGCGGTGGCGATCATGCCGCTCGGCGCGCCGATCGGTTCGGGCCTCGGCATCCAGAACCGGGTGATGATCCGGCTTATCGTCGAGGGCGCGAAGGTGCCGGTGCTGGTCGATGCGGGCGTCGGCACGGCGTCTGACGCAGCGGTCGGCATGGAGCTCGGCTGCGACGGGATCCTGATGAACACCGCCATCGCCGAGGCGAAAGACCCGATCCGCATGGCCCGCGCAATGAAACTGGCCGTGGAAGCGGGGCGCGAGGCCTATCTGGCGGGCCGTATGGCGCGGCGGATGTATGCGGACCCCTCCTCGCCGCTCGCGGGATTGATCTAAGGGTTTCACACAAAGACACAAAGGCACAAAGAGGTTGGCGCCTGCGGCGAAGCCGCGCATCGTTTTCAAGGTGGGCTTGAAGAGACAAGCACTCACGGGCCGCATGCGCTGCCCTCTTTGTGTCTTTGTGCCTTTGTGTGAGCCCACTTCTACCTAACCTTAAATTAACCATGGCGTGCGACGTTCTCCCTGTCTGAAGGAGACACGCGCCATGATGATGCCGATTGCCGAAATGCGGGAATTTGCCGGGTTCGCCCCGGCCGAACAGCGTTACATCAAGCGCAGCCTCGACATCGGCCTCGCTCGCACCGACGCGTTCCGCCGCTGGGGCCGCAGCGAGAGCGAGAATACCGCGATCCGCCGCCAATATGTCGCCTATCAAGACCTGAAGACCCTGCGCGCGCTGATCCCGCACGAAGGCAATCCGCAGGAGGTCGAACGCTTCCTTGGCAAGCTGGTGCGCGTCGCCGCCTTCGATCTCGAACAGGAGCGGCTGGGGTGCTTTTCGGCTTTCCGGTTTCTGTACGAACGCCTGCTCGGTGCCCGCGCGCGGCCCTATCTGCCCGCCGCGTTCTGCGCCGCTGCCGCCTTGCCCTCGATTCGTCCCGAACGTCGCAAACTGCTGCTGCAAAGCTTGAGCGAAGCCGCCGCAACAGCGCCGGGCTGGTCGGAACGCGAGCCGGGGTTCCTCCCCGAATATGTGGACGACTTCGAAGCGGCGTGATTGGAGCATCGCGCAGAAAAGTGGGAACCGGTTTTCTGCAAACAGCGATGCGACCACAAATAGGTGTTAAGCGGGGTCTCATGGACGCGCCCTCCCCCTATCATCCCCCGGTCAAACGCTCGCTGAGTATCGCGGGTCACCAGACCTCGATCAGCCTTGAACCCCTGTTCTGGGAGATGCTGAAAGGCGCCGCCGCGCGCGAGGGGCTGGCGGTTGCCGCGCTGGTCGCCCGAATCGATGCCGAGCGGATCAAGTCACCCACGCCGCCGGGGCTGGCGAGCGCGATAAGGGTTTGGCTGGTGGTGAAAAGCCCCCTCCCTTAAGGGAGGGGAGTAAAGGCTCAATCATCAACCCGTTCGATATCCGCGCCGACGAGTTGCAACTTCTCTTCCAGCCGCTCATATCCGCGATCAAGGTGATACAGCCGCCGCACAGTCGTCTCGCCCTCGGCGGCGAGGGCGGCGATGACGAGGCTCATCGACGCGCGCAGGTCGGTCGCCATGACTTCCGCGCCGGTCAGGCGGTCCACGCCCTTGACGATCGCGGTGCGGCCTTCGGTGGTGATGTCCGCGCCCATGCGTGCCAGTTCCGGCACGTGCATGAAGCGGTTTTCGAAGATCGTTTCTTTCAGCACGCTCGCGCCCTCGGCCTTGCACAAGAGCGCCATCAGCTGCGCCTGCATGTCGGTGGCAAGGCCGGGATAGGGCGCGGTGGTGAGGTTGGTGGCCTTCAAAGCGCCGTTCGCCCCCACGGTGATGCTCTTGGCGTCCCACGTCACGTCGCAGCCGATGGCTTGCAACGCGTGGATCGTCGCCATCATGTCTTCAGCCTTGGCGCCTTCCAAGCGCACTTCGCCGCCGGTGATGGCGGCAGCGCAGGCATAGGAGCCGGCCTCGATCCGGTCGGGCATCACGCGGTAGGTCGCCCCGTGCAGGCGCTTGACGCCGTGGATGGTGAGGTTTGAGGTGCCGATCCCTTCGATTTCCGCGCCCATCGCGACGAGCATGTTGCACAGGTCGACAATCTCCGGCTCACGCGCGGCGTTGAACAAGCGGCTGGTGCCGTTCGCCAGTACTGCGGCCATCAGCGCGTTCTCGGTCGCGCCGACGCTCACCACCGGGAAGTCAAAGTCCCCGCCCGGCATCCCGCCATCAGGCTGGATCGCGCGGACATAGCCCGCCGCCAGCTCGATCTTGGCCCCGAAGGCTTCCAAGGCCTTGAGGTGCAGGTCGATCGGGCGGTTCCCAATGGCGCAGCCGCCGGGCATCGATACGGTCGCTTCCCCGCTGCGCGCCAGCATCGGCCCGAGCACCAGGATCGACGCGCGCATCTTGCGCACCAGATCATAGGGCGCGACGTTGGAGGTGATGCGGGTTGCCTCGAGGCTCATCACCCGGCCGAAGTCCTCCGGGCGCGTGCCCTGGATCACGGTGGTGACGCCAAACTGGTTCATCAGATGCTGGAACCCGTCGATATCCGCCAACCGTGGCAGGTTGCGCAGCGTCAAGGGTTCCTCGGTCAGCAGCGCGCAGGGGATCAGCGTCAACGCCGCATTCTTCGCGCCCGAGATCGGGATGGTGCCGGAAAGGCGGTTGCCGCCACGAATGATGAGTTTGTCCATGATTCCGCCTTAGCGAAAAGTGCCTTTCGTGCAACTCGCCGGGCCCGGTTTCCGATCAATCATTGACCTCGGTTATGGCGCGAGGCACGGGACGCGGGACATAAGGCAACCAGAAGCAAGCAACGAGGGCAGTTCATGTCTCCCAAGCCGATCCGGAAAGCCGTTTTCCCCGTTGCCGGTCTTGGCACCCGCTTCCTGCCCGCGACCAAGGTGGTGCCCAAGGAGCTGCTCCCTGTCGTAGACCGCCCACTGATCCAGTACGCGGTGGACGAAGCGCGCGAGGCGGGGATCGAGCAGATGATCTTCGTCACCGGTCGCGGGAAGACCGGGATCGTCGAACACTTCGACATCGCCTTTGAACTCGAACAGACCATGACGGAGCGGGGCAAGGACCTGTCGGTGCTTGATTGCACCCGCGCCACGCCCGGCGATATCATCGCGGTGCGCCAACAGGTGCCGCTTGGCCTGGGCCACGCGATCTGGTGCGCCCGGGCGATTGTCGGGGACGAGCCGTTTGCGATCTTCCTCCCCGACGAGTTGATGGTCGCCCGCGAAGGCGGCACCGGATGCATGAAGCAGATGGTTGAGGCCTATAGCGAAGTCGGCGGCAACCTCATCTCTGTGCTGGAAGTGCCGATGGCGCAGGTCTCGTCCTACGGCGTGATCGACCCCGGTGCCGCAAACGG
>DLGU01000141.1:12779-13856 GCA_002482865.1 Porphyrobacter sp. UBA7686 | reverse complement strand
TCCAACAAGATCGTCTCGGGCCGCTACATCCTCCAGCCCGAGGTGATGCGGGTGCTGGAGAACCAGGGCAAGGGCGCGGGCGGCGAGATCCAGCTGACCGACGCGATGGCCAAGATGATCGGCACCCAGCCGTTTCACGCCGTGACCTTCGACGGCGCACGGTACGACTGCGGCAGCAAGGTCGGGTTTGTCGAGGCGACGCTGGCGATTGCGCTCGCCCGCCCTGACATGGGCGCCGCAGTGCGGGCGATTGCGCTGGACTTGCTGAAGTAGCCCCGCCCGCCCACCGTTTCGTTCAGGTTCGCAGGCCCTTGAGACAGATGAGACACTGTCCAGAACAGGAAAACGCCCCGCCCCCACGCGGCGGCGCGGCGACGAACAAGCGGTAGATCAAGGCAGCGAGCGGGGAGCATCACCCGCGAACCTGCCACCGGCACGCCGAGTAGGAAAGCGCGCCGCTTGTCTCCTCGCCCTACCCCTTCGCTTTACGGACCAGACGCCTGTTGTTAGCCGCGCCGACCCACTTCCGTTCGCCCTGAGCCTGTCGAAGGGCCGTTCTTCCTTTCGAGAGCATTGCCTGAAAGTCTCAAGAAAAGCAGTCCTTCGACAGGCTCAGGACGAACGGAGTGGGGGGTGATTCTACTCCGCCGCGTCACCCGTTGGCACGTCGCCAGCGTCATTGTCGCGGGCGATGGCTTTTTGCTTGGCAGGCTTAGCCGGGGGCGGGGTGGGGATGGGCTTTTCGGCAACGGTTTCCGCCGCGCCCTTGACCAGACCCGAGAGCGAGGAACCGTCGAGGCCCAGCTCTTTCATCAGCCCGTCGAGCACCGGCGCCTGCGCGCGGTAGGCGAGTGCGGCTGACACGGCATCAGAGGCAAGGTTGCCGCTCCCACCGCCCGCGCCGCCACCCGATCCGTTCCCGTCGTTCGACGCGCGCCCGCCATTGGTGAGCCCGTCGACCTGCACGATCTTGATCGAGTCGATCGCCTCCATCGGCTTGGCGCTCTCGCGGATCACCTCGGGCAGGACCTTAAGCAGCGCCAGCTTGGTCTGGAGCGAAATCTGATCGTTCGAGAG
>DLGU01000141.1:5719-12734 GCA_002482865.1 Porphyrobacter sp. UBA7686 | reverse complement strand
TCGGCGCGTAGCTTTTCCGCTTCGGCCTGACCTTGCGCTTCCAATCTGAGCGCTTCGGCGCGGTTGGCCGCCGCGTCCTTTTCCGCCTCGGCCTGCACTTTCACGCCGATGGCATCCCGCTCCGCCTGCTTGGCGGCTTCGATCAACTCGATCTTTTTCTGACGCTCGGCAATTTCGCTTTCACGCGCGGTGGCGACGCGTTCCTCGGCCTCGACTGCCTTGGCGCGGGCGTCGTCAGCTTCGGCCTTGGCCTGACTTTCTTCGCGGGACTTGTTCTGCACCGCGATAGATTGCTCCTGCCGGGCGATTTCGAGCGCCCGGGTCTGGTCGATCCGCGCTTCCTCGACCAGGCGATCCGCTTCGATCTGCTGGGCATCGACCAGCTTCTTCGCTTCGATCCGCGCGGCATCTGCTTCGCGGTTGCGTTCGGCCTGTTCGCGGGCGATTTCAGCGGTCTGGGCAGCGCGCCGCACTTCGACTTCGCGCTCCTGTTCCAGCCGCGCATATTCCTGATCGCGCGCGATTTCGAAGCTCTTTTGGCTGGCTTCGAGGTTCTTGGTCTCGATCTGAACGCGGGTGTCCTGCTCGATATCGTTGCGCAGCTTCTTGCGCGCTTCGATCTGCTCGGTCAGCTTGGTCAGGCCCTCGGCGTCGAAGGCGTTGTTGGCGTTGTAGTGTTCGATGCTGGTCTGGTCGAGCCCGGTGAGCGACACCGATTCCAGCTCCAGCCCGTTCATGGCGAGATCGTTGGACGAGACCTGCTGCACCTTTTGCACGAAGTCGGCACGCTGTTCGTGCAGCTCGTTCATGGTCATCCCCGCCGCGACCGAGCGCAGCGCGTCGACGAACTTGCCTTCGACCAGATCCTTGAGCAGATCGGGCTGCATCGTGCGCTGGCCCAAGGTCTGCGCGGCCATCGCAATGGCGGCGGCATCGGGGCGTACGCGGACATAGAATTCCGCCTTCACGTCGATCCGTAGCCGGTCGAGCGTGATCAGCGCCTCGCTATCGCGGCGCACGACCGGCAGCACCAGCGTGTTCATGTTCACCGGCATGGTTTCATGGAACACCGGGAACACCAAAGCGCCGCCGTTCATCACCACGCGCTCGCCGCCCAAACCGGTACGGACGAATGCGGTTTCCTTCGACGCGCGGCGATACAACCTGACGAGAAACGCGAAGAAAATGATGGTGAAGAGCAAACCGCCTCCGCCCATAACGGCATAAGTGATCAGGTCTCCCGAAGAGCTTGCATCAGCGGTTGTGGTCAAAGCCATGTGCGTTCCCCTTTAGCGATCCAGCCCGAGCAACGGGCTTTCATAGTGCACGCCGTAGAAGGTCTGCCCTTCGCGGCGTACCAGCAGGACGGTATCGCCTGCGTTCAATGCGAGTGTCTGGTCATGCGGTTCGACCATGACGAAATGCGCCTGTCCGTGGACGTCGATCACCTTGGCCCGCGCAGGGCTGCCGGCGCGGGCGGTGCCGATCTGGATTTCGGCATCGCGCCGCAACAAATCATCGATGTCGATGGCTGTGGTCTCGTCCTTCGGGATGATGGCCCCAAGCGGCCGCATTGCCAGACTGTTGAGCGGTAGCGCAGCCCCGCCCGCTGCCAGCGCGGCCCATCCGGCGGAAAGCGGCGCGCCGAGCATGTTGGCCAGCACCGATTGTCCGATCACGCCGACAGTGGCGAAGATGAAGAGCAGTGCCGCCAGCCAGATCAGCAGCGGCACCCGGCCCAGCCCGAGCAGCGTGGTCAGCGCGTCGCCAAATCCGCCCATCTCAAGGCCATCAGGGGAATCAAACTCGCCCGCGCCCTCGATCGCTTCGGACACGCCGGTGACTTGCAGCACAGCGATCACCGCGAGCGCACCGAATGCGATCAGGAACGGCAGGTTATGCGGCGCGAGCAAGCTCATGCCGCTAGCCCCGCATAATCAAGGCGAACGTGTAATCCCATGCCCCGAAAACTAGGGCAAATGTCGTGAAAACAATAGCAGAATCGGACAGCGGCCGACCGATTTACGTCCGATTTTCAGGCAGCCGTCACCCGCAGCGGCAAAGTCTTCAGCCCGCCGACAAAGGTGCTGCTGGCGCGCTTCGCCTCGCCTGCCGGTTCCACGCTGGCGACCCGGTCGAGAAGGGCCTCGAACAGGATCTTCATCTCCAGCCGCGCGAGGTGCAGGCCGAGGCACTGGTGCGCCCCCGCGCCGAAGGCGAGGTGCCGGTTGGGCGAGCGTGCCGCATCGAAGCGGCGCGGGTCGGGGAACTGCGCAGGGTCGTGGTTGGCGGCGACGTAGTTGATCATCAGCCAGTCGCCCTTGGCGACCTGCTGCCCGCCCAGCTCGCAGTCCTCGGCGGCGGTGCGCATGAAGTGTTGCACGGGGGAGGTCCAGCGGATCGCTTCCTCGACGATGCCGGGCAGGAGCGAGCGGTCGGCCTTCACCCGCGCCCATTGCTCGGGATCATTCGCCAGCGCCTGCATCGCGCCCGCCGTGCTGGCCGAGGTGGTGTCATGCCCGGCGGTGGCGACGATGATGTAATAGCCCGCCATGTCGCGCGGCGGCAGCGGCTGGCCGTCGACCAGCGCATTGGCGATGACGCTCGCGACATCCTCGGTGGGGTGCTTGCGGCGATCCTCGGCGATCCCGGCGAAGTAATCCTCGAAGGTCTTCACCGCGCCGGCGACGATCTGCACCACTTGCTCCGGCGTCATCTGGTCCATGCCGGAGCCCGACAGGTCCTTGTCCTGCCCGCCGAACAATTGCTGGGTGAGCATCTGCATCCGGAATTCATCCTCGGGCGGGACGCCGAGGATCTGCATGACGACGCGCAGGGGGTAGGGGCCGGAGACTTCCTTCACGAAGTCGACCTCGCCGCCCGAATCTTTCGAGTGTTCCAGCATCCGGTCCACCGTGCGGGCGGCCAGTGCGCGCAGCTCGTCCTCCAGCCGGGCGAGGTTCCTCGGCATGAACCATTCCTGCGTCAGCTTGCGGTACTTGGGATGGATCGGCGCGTCGAACACCACCAGCGAATCGACCAGCATGTTCGATCCGGTCGCCGCGCGGCTGAACTCGATCGCCTGGTTGAAGCTGAAGACGACTGGGCGCGGGTTGTTGAGGAAGGCAGCATTGTCCTTCGAGATGCGCATCACATCGTCATAGCTGGTGACGAGCCAGAACGGATCGAACAGCCCCGGCGTATCGGGCTGCACCTTGGCCACCGGGGTGGTGCTGCGGATATGGTCGAAGGTATCGAGCAGCCCGTCCCATTCGGCATAGGCGTGGGGGTCGATGACCTTGCGGGCCAACTCGCCCGAAAGCACCGCCTCCCCGCTCACGCCCCCGGTCATTGGGCGTCGGCCTTCGCCTTGGCCGCGTATTCATCGCGCAACTCGCGCTTGTAGAGCTTGCCGTTGGCTTCGCGCGGCAGTTCGGGGCGGAAGTCGAACAGCTTGGGCATCTTGATCTTGGAGAGGCTGGCGCTGAGGAAATCCCTGAGTTCCGCCTCCAGCCCCGGCCCGGCATCCGCCATATCCTTGGGCTGCACCACCGCCACCACCTTCTCCCCCAGATCAGGGCAGGGCGCGCCAATCACGGCAGCGTCCATCACCTTGGGGTGGGTGACGAGCAGGTTCTCGATCTCCTGCGGGTAGATGTTCACCCCGCCAGAGATGATCATGTGGCTCTTGCGGTCGGTCAGGAACAGGAAACCGTCCGCATCGAGGTGGCCGATATCGCCCAATGTCATCCACCCGCTGGGGTGCATCGCTTCGGCGGTTTTGGCCGGGTCATTGTGGTAGGTGGGCAGATTGATATTCTCGAAGAAGATCAGCCCGTCCTGCCCGGCGGGGAGCTCCTCGCCTTCGGGCCCGCAGACGTGGACCTTGCCATGCACCGCGATGCCGACGGTGCCGGGCTTGGCGAGCCAATGCTCGGACTTCACCAGCGTCATCCCGATCATCTCGGAGCCCGCATAATATTCGTTCACGATCGGGCCCCACCATTCGATCATCTCGCGCTTGATCGGCACCGGGCAGGGCGCGGCGGCGTGGAGCGCGCGTTTGTGGCTGGAAAGATCGTAACGGGTGCGCACCGCTGGATCGAGCTTGAGGAAGCGCACGAAATGGGTCGGCACCCACTGGCTGTCGGTCACCTTGTAGCGCTCAATGGCCTTCAGCGCCTCTTCCGGGTCGAACTTCTCCATCATGACCACGGTGCCGCCGAGGCGATGGACGATGGAGCACCAGCCGATGGGGGCCGCGTGGTAGAGCGGGGCGGGGGAGAGATAGACCATCGTGCCATCCGCCGGCATCCCTGCGCCCATGGTGGCGAGGCCGAGCAGCGGGACCGGCGCCATCGGGTCGGGATCTTCGGGCGGGGCGGGGCGGATGCCCTTGGGGCGGCCAGTGGTGCCCGAGGAATAGAGCATCACCATCCCGGCGCGCTGATCGGGGATCGGGGTGGTCGGCTGCGCGGCCAGTGCAGCGGCGAAATCCTCCGCGTCACCTGAATCCATCATCAGCACCTCAAGCCCCGGACACTCCTTGCGGATATCGCCGAGGATCTCGGTGAAATAGCCGCTGGTGATCAGCAGCGTCGCCTGCGCATCGCGGATGATATAGGCCGCCTCGGGCGCGGTCAGGCGCGACGAGATCGGCACCAGCATCGTGCCCGCGCGCTGCGAGCCCCAGATGATCGTGAAATACTCGATCCGGTTTTCCAGCAGCACCGCGAAGGCATCGCCCTGATTGATCCCCCGGGCGCGCAGCAGGTGGGCAAAGCGGTTCGATTCCGCTTCCATTGCGCCATAGGTGATCTGCTGGCCCGACCCGGTCATGATGACAGCGGGATGATCAGGGCGGGTCGCGGCGTGCGCGATTGGATGCATCGACATGGTTTCTCTCTCCCTTGCCATTTGCATGGCTTGGAGAGGAAATTACGCGAGGCGCGCGGACCCGCAAGCAAAAACGGTATGGAAAATGCTACTCATCGTGCGGGGAGCGAGACGCAACGCTGGCGCTGATCAAGGGCACAAAAAAAGGCGGCGGGTAAACCCGCCGCCAATGATCGGACACCCTCTCCAATGTCCGGCCCACTTACAGCGGGCAATCTCGTGAAGCTTACTCGCCGGGGCCTATCGTGAGGGTCGCTTATTCGCCACCCTGGCCGGTCAGACGCGCATCGCGGGCATAAGCCAGCTGTGCTTCGCTCTCTACCATATACGGAATCGGATTGACTGCAAGCCCGTCAACGCGAACTTCATAATGAAGGTGCGGACCGGTCGAACGGCCGGTCGAACCGACGTAGCCGATGAGGTCGCCCTTCTTCACATTGTCACCCGCAGCCACGGCGAGACGCGAGAGGTGGGCGTAGCGGGTTTCCATCGAAGCACCGTGATTGATGCTGATGTAGAGGCCATAGCTTGAATACCAGTCCGCGCGGCCGATCACGCCGTCAGCAGTGGCATAGACCGGGGTGCCGGTCGGCGCAGCGAGATCGATCCCGGCGTGCGCGCGGCGTCCGCCGAGCACGGGGTGGGTGCGCATCCCGAAGCCGCTGGTCAGCGATGCACCTTCAAGCGGCATACGCGACGGCACAGAAACGGCGCGCTGCGGGATCGGGGAAGAATAGGCGGTCACCTCTGCGCCGGTGCCAAGCGTGGGGCTGGTCCGCTCCATCGCGGTCCAGCTGGAGAAGATCGACTTGAAGCGGGCATCGCCCGTGTCGACCACTTCGGGCTGACCTTCGCGGAGCGGCTGGGTGACGTCAGCGCTGGTAGTAGTGGCGGAATTGGCGGTGTTGCCGAGCGCCGGAGCGGCAGCGGAAACCAGAATGGCTGAAGCAGCTGACACAGCAAGCTTCAACATGTGGCGCACGGCAAATTTCATACTGACCCGAATCCCGATAGCAGCTTTCGCCGTTGAATGCCCCAGCACGTCTGTTGCGCGCCTTTCTTGAAGCGTTGTTATCCGGGTGAGTCGTTAATGCGCAATCTCTGCATAGAAACCACGCGACAAACCGGCTGCAAGACGCGCTGAGTCGTTGAACGGTGGCTTAACGTGACCTTTGAAGTGCCGCTTTACGAGGCTCTGCCAAAGGGATTCGGGCTCGGACTGCGTTAATTGGGCGCATCGCAAAAAGTGTTTGGTGCCTGCCGCGACGTGGCGAATTTCGTCGTCAAGTATCCGCGTGAGGATTTTTGCGCCGCCCTCATCGCCGCTCGCGCGGACCCGGTCGAGCGTTGCGGGCGTCACATCCAGCCCCCGCGCTTCGAGCACCATCGGCACCACGGCGAGCCGCGCGGCGACATCGTCGCGCGTGGCATGGGCCGCTTCCCACAGCCCTGCATGCGCCGGGAGCGCGCCGTAATGGCTGCCAAGCTGTTCAAGCTTTCGCGCCAGCAGGGCGAAATGCATCGCCTCGTCCGCTGCCACATCCATGAAATCGCTGACGAATTCGCGCCCCATCTCGGCCCCGAACCGCCCCGCCATGTCGAGCGCCAGATCAATCGCGACGAATTCGATATGGGCAAGGCTGTGCCACAGCGCGATTCGCCCGCGTTCGCTGCCGCCCTTGCGGCGCTTGGGCATCTGGCCGGGCGACAGCAATTCGGGCGAAGCGGGCCAGGCGGGCTGATCCGGCATCGCCACGTCGAAGTCCCACGCAAGCTTTCCCATGCGCCAGTCCCGCGCCACCTGCCGGGTGGCGAAGCACTTGGCGCGCGGGTCGGCGGTCAGCAGGGCTGAACGGATGGCGCGGGCAATCGTTGTCATGATGGTGCGTTAGAGCGCTTTAGCTACCGCCAGAACCTCTTCGGCGTGACCAGCGACCTTTACCTTGTCCCAGATGCGCGCGATTTTCCCGTCGGCGCCTACCAGATAGGTCGCGCGGACCATGCCCATGTAGGTCTTGCCGTACATCTGCTTTTCCGTCCACACGCCGAGCGCATCGGACAGCCCGCCTTCTTCCGCATCACTCGCCAGCGGGGCGGTGAGGCCGTGCTTGGCGATGAA
>DLGU01000141.1:0-5629 GCA_002482865.1 Porphyrobacter sp. UBA7686 | reverse complement strand
GTGTCGTCCTTGGGGTAGAAGAAGATCACCAGCTTCGATCCGGCAAAGTCGGAGGGCTTCACGTGGCCGCCCTCGGGGGTTTCCATGGCGATATTGGGGATGGCGTCGCCGACGCCGGGGAAAGTGGTCATGCGGGGTTCTCCTGTTCGGTAGCGAGAATGTCTGTGCCCAAGATTTGTTTCCATGCCTGAGCGACCTCGTGCCGCGCGGCGGCGAAGGCTTCCAGCAAGCCCTCGTAGATGTCACACCCGCACGCCCGCGCCAGCGCCCGTGCGCCGCTGGGTGGAGGTTCGCGGCCATCGGGGGCAAGCAGGCGTCCGGCGACCAGCATCCGGCTCATCAGCGCATGGGGCGCGGCGAGGCTGGCGGGGAGCAGACCGGCGGCAATCAGACCCTCCAGCGCCGTGGCAAGATCGGGATCGAGCGCACGGCGCGCGGCTTGGGCCAGCGGGGTGCCGTCCGCGGCCTCGCCCTTCAATTGCAGATAGTGGACGAGGAACTCGATATCGACGAGGCCGCCGCGCGCCAGCTTGGCGTCGACCGGGCCGCTGGCGGGTTTGTGCTTGGCCATCTCGGCCCGCATTGCGAGCACGGCATCGCGCAGGGCCGCCCGGTCGCGGGGCGCGTGGAGTACTTCGGCGAGCACATCTTCCAGCTCGGCGCGCGCTTGCGGCGAACCATAAAGCACCCGCGCACGGGCGAGCGCCATATGCTCCCACGTCCACGCCGCTTCGCGCTGATACTTGCCGAACGCCGCGCAGCTGACCGCCAATGGCCCTTGGTTGCCCTGCGGCCTGAGCCGCGTATCGACCTCGTACAGCGCGCCCTGCGCGGTCGGCACCGAGAGTGCGGCGCTGACCCGGCTGGCAAGACGGTTGTAATAGACTGTCGCGCCCAAGGGCCGCGCGCCGTCCGATTGCGCGGCGAAATCGCCGGTGAACAGGTAGACGATGTCGAGGTCGGAGGCATGGGTCAGCGCTCCGCCACCCAGCCGCCCGAGGCCGAGGATGAGCAACTCGCTATCCGGCACCCGCCCATGCTTGGCCGCGAATTCCTGCACCGTCGCCTGCGCCGCGAGTTGCATCGCCGCTTCGGCGGTGCGCGACAAGGCGCGGGCGATATCGAGCGGGTCGGCCAGCCCTTCGATCAGCTGGATGCCGAGCGCGAAACGGATCTCGCCGGTGATGATCCGGATCGCGTCGAGCAGCGCCTCGTAATCCGGCCTGATCGCCGCCCCGCGCATCCGCGCCATGATCTGCGGCACGTCGCCCGGCAGGTCGAGCGCGTCGCGATCGATCAGCGTGTCGAGCAGTTCGGGCTTGCGCGCCAATTCATCCGACAACACGGGGGCGAGGGTGAGGGCGGCGACCAGCCGGCGGGTGAGATCGGGCCGCGCGTCGAGCAGGCGAAAGGTGGTGATCGCCGAGGGCACGCTCTCGATGATCCGCTCCCACCGGGTGATTGCGCGCATGGGATCGTCGCTGGCCGCCATCGCTTGGAGCAGTGCTGGGGCAAGCCGGTCCCACGCTGCCACGGCCTGCGGGCTGCGGATCGCCGCGTGGCGCCCGTCGCGCCAGGTCTCGATCCGTTCGGCGAGGGTATCAGGCTCGGGATAGCCCCATTGCCCAAGCTGGTGGGTCAGCGCGCTGACCGGCATGGCGACTGGCACCGCCACGGTCTCGGGCTGGCCAATCAGTTCTTCATAGATGCGCGCGGAGCGGGCGGTGATCGCGGTCAATTCCGCCACCAGCGCTGCGCCGTCCGCCAGCCCGTCAAGCTGCGCGACATTATCGAGCGCCGCGCTGTCGGGCAGCGCATGGGTCTGGCGGTCATTGACCATCTGGAGCCGGTGCTCGACCTGCCGCAGCCGGTCATAGGCGGCGCCCAAGGTGGCG
Source organism: Porphyrobacter sp. UBA7686 (assembly GCA_002482865.1). Taxonomy (GTDB): domain Bacteria; phylum Pseudomonadota; class Alphaproteobacteria; order Sphingomonadales; family Sphingomonadaceae; genus Erythrobacter. Next base: position 3,734 of record DLGU01000141.1, on the reverse strand, counting down.
GCGTTCTCGGTAGTGATCCACCCCGCGTGCGCCAGCGCATCCAGCGCGGCGCGGGTGCCGCGCACCCTCAGCGATGTGTCGCGCCCGCCGTGGATCAGTTGGTGGGTCTGGGCGTAGAACTCGATCTCGCGAATCCCGCCGCGCCCGCGCTTCACGTCGAAGCCAGGGCCGGGGGCCGGCGGGCCTTCGTGGCTGTGGCGGATGCGGTGCGTGAGGGCGCGGATCTCCTCGATCGCGCCGAAATCGAGCTGGGCGCGCCACACGAAGGGGCGAATCTGGCCGAGGAAATCCTCGCCCGCCGCAATGTCCCCCGCCGCCGCACGGGCGCGGGTGAAGGCCGCCCGCTCCCACGCCAGCGCGTGCCCCTGATAATGGGTCATGGCCGAGCCGACAGGAACGCACAGCGGGCTGACCTCGCTGTTGGGGCGCAGCCGCAGATCGACCCGGAGCGCATAGCCATCGGCGGTGCTGGAGGAGAGCAGAGCCACGATCCGGCGCGCGTAACGCTGCGCCGCGTCACCCGGATCGTCATTGGCGCGGCGAGCCAGACGTTCGCGGTCGAACAGCAGGATCGGGTCGATGTCGGAGGAATAGTTGAGCTCGCCTGCACCCTGCTTGCCAAGGGCCAAGGCGATGAAGCCATCTGCTGCATCGGAATCGGTGCGTTCGGCAATCGCGGTGCGGATCGCGCAGTCCAAGGCGCGGTCGGCGAAAGCCGTGAGTTCGCCCACCACTTGCGTGAGCGGGAAGGCCCCGGCGAGATCGCCCACCGCCAGCGCCGCCGCCAGCGCCAGCCGCTCACGCCGGAGCGCGACTTCGGCGTCGCCCCCATCGCCCTGCGCCCGCGCCCATGCCAGCGCTGCTTCGCCCTCACCCTTGGCGAGCAGCGCGGCCAGTTCCGGCTGGCGGTCCAGCGCCCGCGCCAGAAACGGCGCGTGATTGCGGGCACGGTGGAGCGCGTGCTCCCAGTCTGGCGTGTGGTTCTCTCCCATCATCCGCCTCTCTGGCCCCCCTGCGCTGCGGCTGCAAGAGGGGTGCTTGCATGGCGGCAACCGCTCTGCGATGGGGCGCGGCATGACCATGATCATGCCCCCCGAATGGGCCCCGCAGGACTGGCTGTGGATCGGCTTCCCGCATCTCGCCGAGGAATGGCCCGGCTGGCTCGAACCCGCGCAGGTGCAGATGGCGGCTTTCGCCAGTGCTGTGGCGGACAGCGGGCAGCAGGTGCGCCTGTTGGTCCGCGACGAGGCCAACGAAGCCCGCGCTCGCTCGCTGGTCAGCAGTAAGGTGACGCTCGAACGCCGCGTCTATGGCGATGTCTGGCTGCGCGACACCGGCCCGCTGGTGGTGTCAGACGGGGCCGAGCGCACCGCGCGGCGGTTCGGCTTCAACGGCTGGGGCGGCAAGTATCTGATGCCGGGCGATCAGGAGATCGGCGCGGAATTGGCGCGTGATGCGGGGCTGGCTGTCACGCACACGCCGATGATCCTCGAAGGCGGCGCGGTGGATGGCGACGGCACCGGGCTGGTCGCGACGACCGAGCAATGCCTGCTCAACCCCAACCGCAACCCGCACCTGAGCCGCGAGCAGATCGAGGCCGAACTGGCCGCGCAATTGGGTTTCACCCGCGTGCTGTGGCTGGGCGATGGTCTCATCAACGACCACACCGATGGCCATGTCGATAACCTCGCGCGGTTCGTCGGCCCGAACCGGCTGGTGGTGCCGGAGGCGACGGGCACGGACGATCCCAACGCCGCAATCTATGCCGACGCTACTGCCCGCGCCCAAGCTGCTGGGGTCGAGGTCATCCGCATCCCCTCACCCGGTCTGCTGACGCGCGACGGCGTGATCGAGCCTGCCAGCTATGTGAACTTCGCGATCACCAGCCATCTGGTGGTGGTGCCGACCTTCGGCTCGCCGCATGACGCGGAGGGAGTCGCCGCCATCGCTGCGCTGTTCCCCGACCGCGATACCATCGGCCTGCCGGGTGAGGCGGTGCTGGCCGGCGGGGGTGGATTCCACTGCGCCAGCCAGCAGATGCCGTCGCTGCCGGGGCCAAATTAACGCTTCGTTAGCACATTGGGGCGAAGGTGCAGGCTATGACCCGCGCACTCGCCCTTGCCTTGCCGCTCGCCGCTGCGACCCGCATCGATTCGATCGATCTGGTGCGGCGCGTGATCGTGTTGGGCTGCGCTGCGGCCCTAATCCTTGCCGGACAAGCGCTGCCGTTCTGACACTTTCCGCGTAACCGGATCACGGTTTGGCGCGAACCCATCCTCGCAACGTGACGAGGATGACCCCATGACCCGCCGACAGACCCTTACCGCTGCGCTCGGCGGCCTTGCCATGCTTGGCGCGGCCGCGCTTCTTTGGCCGCAGAGCGCGCCCGCTGTGGCCGGGGCCAAGCCTGATGCGCCCCCAATTGCCGCTTCGGGCGAGCCGGTGTTGCTCGAACTGTTCACCAGTCAGGGCTGTTCGTCCTGCCCCCCGGCGGACCGGCTGGCTGAGAAGCTCGCGACCCATCCCAATCTGGTCGTGATCGCCCGGCCGGTGACCTACTGGGACCGGCTCGGCTGGAAGGATACGCTGGCGCGCGAGGATAACACGGCGCTGCAACAGGATTATGCCCGTCGCGGGTTGGCTGGGCGCAACGGAGTCTATACCCCGCAGTTGGTGGTGGACGGCCGCTTCGGCGCGGTCGGATCGCGCAGCGAGGATATCGCCGCCGGGGTCAAACGCTACGGCAGCGCGGGCGATGCGACGATCCGGACGGCGAAGCGCGACTCGGGCGGCTACGCGGTCAGCCTCTCCGGCACCGGCAAGGGTAAGGGCGAGCTCGTGCTGGTCGCCGTCACCCGCAAAGTAATGGTCGGCATCGGCAGTGGGGAGAATGGCGGGCGCCAAGTCGGCTACACCAATGTCCTGCGCGCCGAACGCAAGATCGCCGATTGGCAGGGCGGCACAGCGCAGGTGGCCGTTCGGGCCGATCAGCTCAAGGTGGTGGGGGCCGAAGCCTTTGCACTGGTGCTGCGCGCACCGGGCAGCGGTGAGGTGTTCGCGGCGCGCTGGCTCACCTAAATCAGGCGCACAAATGCCGCTGCTGCTGCCCCGCCTAGGATGAGACCCACCGTCACCCGCCACGCGGGATCGCTGACCCGCCCCGACACCCGGGCGCCTAGCCGGTTGCCCGCAATGATCATCGGCAGCATCACCAGCGCGAACAGCAGCAATTCCGGTCGCAAGATGCCGAGCCAGGTTGCGCTGGCCAGGCCCGCGCAGGCCGCGATGGTGAAGATGAGCTGCATCGACGCCTTGATGGTCGGGCGCGGCAGGTCTCGCCCGGCATAGTAAGGCACCACCGGCGGCCCGGGCATCCCGGCATAGCCCGTCATCAGCCCGCTCAGCACGCCGACGCTGCCCGTCACCAAGCGCCCCGGCACGGCCGCGCCGCGTTTTGGCAGCAGGATCGCGACAAAAGCGCTAAGAGCGATCAGCGCAATCACCAGCCGCGCGACATCCGTGCCCGTCATGGCAAGCGCCCAGAGGCCAAGCGGCGTGGCCAGCACCACCGCTGCGCCGATGCCCCACGCCGTTGGCTCGGCATCGCGGACAAGGCTGCGGATCTCGGTTGCGCCAATCATCAGCGACAGCGCATTGGTCAGCACCACGGCCTCGACCGGAGGGAGCGCCAAGGCCAGCACCGGCACCAGCAGGATCGCCATGCCGAACCCGGT
>DLGU01000170.1 GCA_002482865.1 Porphyrobacter sp. UBA7686 | reverse complement strand
CGAATCCTCTCTCCCCGACCAATTTCGCCAAATTTGGCGTCTAAACCAACGCAAATCCGCCTTTTTCCTCCACTAGGGGAGACTGGCCGGTTGGCGTCGTGGTTGGGCGCCGCGCCACTTGGTAACCCAGTCCTGAACCGGGCGGGCTAGCTCCAGATTAGAGCGCGCCGCCGTCTGCGGGCCAAAAGCTCACCGCTTGGTCGCGTTCGCGTTGCGTTGGTTGGCGCAGAATGCTGAGCGTGTCGTCATGCCATGCCACAAGACCCAGCGCTGCAAACTGATCCAGCCAGCCTGCCATCGGCCAGAAGCCGCGCTTTTCGCGGAACTGCCTTGAATTGGCGACGATGTCCTCGAGATGTTGCAGCGGCGGATCGAAGGTCGGGTGGTATTGATGACAAGCGAGCGCGCCGCCGAGAAAATACAGTGGCACACCGGCATCGCGCGCTGCAAAGCCGAAATCAGTGTCTTCAGCACCGTAGCCCCTAAAGCGCTCGTCAAACCCGCCGATCCGCTGAAATGTGCTGCGACGGATGGCAAAGGCGAGCGACCAGAACAGGCCGGGATTGTCGATCTGCGCTAGTCCTTGCGCGGGAAACGGGCGGACCGGATGCACCGCGCCCTTGGCAAGCAACGCAGCCTCGTCCCACGCGCCTGACGCATCACCCGGCCCGAGATACCGCACCTCCGCGCATACAAGCCGATCGTGCGCGCCGATTGCGCCCGAAAGCATACCCAGACAATCTCGCATCGGGATGCAATCAACGTCGAGGAATACCAACCGTTCGCCCTTGGCGCAGGCGGCGGCATGGTTGCGTGCTTGCGCGAGCGGGAGGCCATCAGTTTCAAGCCGCTCGAACCGCACCAGCGGATGCTGCCCCTCAAGGCGCACCGGCGTGTCACTCATGTCGACCACGATGATTTCGTCCGGCTGCATAGCGCTGCGCACCACGCCATCGAGCAGGTTGATCAGATGCTCGGTCCGGTTGCGAACAAGCGTGAGGATCGACAGGCTCATCGCCGCTCCCACAGATCGAGGCGGTAGCTTTCATGCCGTTCGGCAAGGCAGAGCGTGAATTGCCCGGATGTCCCCCGTTGGAGCGCGCCCACCGCCTCGTCAGCCGTGCACGGATAATCGGTCTCGCCGGTATAATGCACCAACACCACGCGCCCACCGGGCACAAGGTGATCGGCCAGCCATAGCGCCGCGCGGGCAAGGTCACTGGCGTCCCAGTAATAGGCGACCTCGGACATGACACACAGGTCAAACAGGCCTTGCGGCGCTTCGACGGGGAAGCTCATCTGCGCGAATTCGAGGACGGGCTGCGTGCCCAGCCTGAGCTGAGCGAGGGCGAGAGCCGTCTGGCTGATGTCGATCGCCAGCAACTGATCGCATAGGGGATGCAGCCGCTGTGTCAGCACCCCATGCGCGCAGCCAATCTCAAGCCCCGATGCGTATCTGCGATCATCCAGCGCTTTGATCGTCCGGTCGAACTTGCGCCGCTCATATTCGCTCGTGGCGAGAGCCCACGGATCCGCATCGGCAGCGAAGATGCCTTCGAAGTAATCGGCCCCCAGGCTGCGCGCACCGCTCATCTCGGCCAACCCACTGCGATAAGCTGGTCGGCAGATGCCATGCGCCGCATATGCTTTGGCAGACGGAACCCCTCGCCCATACTCGGTGTCAGCTGGCTGCGATGCGCGCTGAGCGCCCGGCGGCGCACGCCGCTCGGCATGGCGGGCGTCGCGAACCGAGTCCCGCGGCAGGCCGGTTCATGCCAAACCGAATAGGTGAAAATCTGCAACGCCCGCCGTGATTGGTCACGAGCGGCAAGAGCGAGCTGAAACGCCGCGACATGATCGCAATGCCTGTCCCCCGGGTCCGACACTGCGAGCGCGTCAATCCGGCGCGCACGGATCATGGTTCCCAGCTGTCTTGCAGAACGGCCAAACGCTGCGCTCGCCTCATGGCTGGGGTTGCCGTCGGCCCATCCCAGCCAATCAATCGGAACAGGCATTTCAGTAAGCAGGCCCACCGCCCGCCGCGCCTCGCGTCGGCGGACTGCGCGCAGTTGTGACGTGCCTTGCGGATGCGACCCGCCGCCGTCGGTCAGAAACACCACCCCGCCCAGCCGATTGCGCAACGCCGCATGATGGATCAGCGCGCCCGCCCCCAGCGTTTCGTCATCGGGGTGCGGCGCGATCACGAGCCACCGCGCACCGCGCCAGGGGCTGCGCGCAAGCATGGCGGCCCTCATGGCAAGCTGCCGGACAGGGCAAACTCGCGCGACAGAATGGCCTTGGCCGCCTCATCGCGGGCATAATCAGGGCCTGCCTGCCGCAGATACAGCGATAGATCGCGCGCAATCTTGTCCGCGCGCTGGCCATCGAAGGCGCTGCGGGTACCGAGAATGCGTGCCGCGGTCTCGATCGCAAGGAGGCCGGCGTCCTCCACCACACCGCGCGCGATGCGGGCGGTGGTGATGGCGTCGTCTGCCTCAATGGCGGCTTTGCTCGCGGCTTCCTCGACCCAGAACCGCGCACTGCGCGCGGCGAGATATGCCTTGGCAAAGCGCTGACGTAAGATCGCGTCTTCGCGGGCCTTGGGGTGCATGCCGCGCGCGGTTTCCGCGATCAGCGCGTCAACGCCGCCCAATTGTACCGCGCAGAACCGCCAGGCCCCGGCCGTGAAGCGCGGTTCACGGTCATATTCACCGGGTTGGCCAAGCAGCATCGCGTCGGTCACAGCGACACCTTCGAGGTCATAACTCCCGCTGACGCTGGCCCGCATCCCGCGCACCCGCCAGCCGGACAGATCGGTGCGCTCAAGATCATTGGCGCAGACGACAACCAAGCGGCGCGCTTCGCCTTCGCTGCTTGCGGTTACCACCGACCAGTCGATCCCGCCCGCGCCGCTGGCAAAGCTCTTCGCGCCGGTGAGCCGGAGGCTTTCCGAGCCCGAAATCCGCACACCGGGGGGCGGTTCGCTCGCCCAGACGCCAAACCACGCGCCGCGTGCCAACTGCTCTCGCAGCCACTGCGTCTGCGAGGCCGAACCGTACCAGCGAAACAGCAGCAGCGCATTCACATGCCCTTCGAACAGGCGCCCGACGCTAAGATCGCCGTGGCCTACCTGGCCCAGAGCCAACAGCATGCTGGCATTGCAGGCCTCCTCATCAACAAACGCCGCACCGCCCGCCTCGCGCGGCGCAAAGCGGCGGTGCAGGCCGCTTGCGACCAGCAGGTCCAAACTGTCCGAAGGGAAGCGCGAAACGGCGTCATAGCGCTCGCCCAGCCGCGCAAGATCGTCAGGCAGGCTCGCTGCCGGATTGTCGCGGGGTTTGGGAATGGCGGTCATGATCGGGCCTCTCGCAGGGCTTGCGGTGCTAGGGTGAGTTGTTCGAGCCAGCGGGCGACGCGCTCAGCTCCGTCTCTGCCCCGAAGCGCAGCGGGGCGCTGGCTTGGCTGACGCTCGGCCGCTGCGATCAGCATCCGCCATTGGGCGCCCTCGGGCCAGATCGCGGGGACGACCGCGGCATCAAGCGCGGCGAGCCTTTCGGCTTTGACCGCTTGCTCATCAAAAGCGCGGGGTTCGGGAAAGCAGATGAAGGGTCGCTCATGGGCAAGAACGGCGCTGACCAGCCCATCCCCCGCCGCGCCAATGACAACGGCCGCGCTGGCGATCTCCGCATCGGCGCCGGCGATCCATCCAGCGAATTCGAGATTCTCCGGTATTCTTTCAGGCACAATGGCAGGCCCGATCACCCGCCACTGCCGGTCCGGCACCGCACGAGCGGCGGCCGCCCATCTCGCGCCGTCAGCCGCCGCCCCGCCCCGCCCTGCGACAACCAGCACGCGGGTTGGATCGACGATACGTGCGACTCCGGCAGGAACGATGCCATTGGCGTAAAAAGTTTTCTGCTTCACCCAGTCGGGGGTCGCCATATCATCCAGCGACTCGGCAAAGGGTGAGAGCAGCGCTTGCGCCGATGCAAACGCATCGCGGTGTGGCGGATCGCCGCGTGTGCCGCTCAGTCGAACATAGACCACCGGGACGGACGCCAACCGCGCGAGCATTGCAACTTCGACCGAAACATCGACGATCATCAGCGAAGGCTGGGCCTCCGCGATCCAGTTGGCGATGACCGCAACCCGATCGCGCACGCCCAGCCTTCGCTGATGATCGTC
>DLGU01000203.1:19879-20504 GCA_002482865.1 Porphyrobacter sp. UBA7686 | reverse complement strand
CAAGAGCCTTGAGGAAGTGGAAGCTCACGCCAAGGAAATGCTCGGCAACACGCTGGTCACCATCCAGACGGGGGATGCAGGCAAGCAGGTTAACCGCCTCTACATCACCGACGGCGTCGACATCGCCAAGGAGTATTACCTCTCGCTGCTGGTCGACCGCGCGACGGGCCGCGTCGCCTTCGTCGTTTCGACCGAGGGCGGGATGGACATCGAAACCGTGGCGCATGACACGCCCGAGCTGATCACCACCTTCAGCGTCGACCCCGCGCAGGGCTTCCAGCCGCATCATGGCCGCGCCGTGGCCTTCGCGCTCAAGCTGACGGGCGATCTCAACAAGCAGGCGCAGAAGCTGGCCAAGCAGCTTTATGACGCCTTCCTCGCCACCGATTGCGAGATGCTGGAAATCAACCCGCTGGTCGAAAGCGAAGACGGCAAGCTGCTGGTGCTCGACGCCAAGATGAGCTTTGACGGCAACGCCCTCTACCGCCACCCCGATATCGAAGCCCTGCGCGACGAGACCGAGGAAGACCCGGCGGAAGTCGAAGCCAGCGAATATGACCTCGCCTACATCAAGCTCGATGGCAACATCGGCTGCATGGTGAACGGCGCGGGCCTCGCCATGGCG
>DLGU01000203.1:7606-19779 GCA_002482865.1 Porphyrobacter sp. UBA7686 | reverse complement strand
CATCCTCGTCAACATCTTCGGCGGGATCATGAAGTGCGACGTGATCGCCAACGGCATTGTGCAGGCGGCCAAGGACGTGAACCTCCAAGTTCCGCTGGTCGTGCGTCTCGAAGGCACCAATGTGGCCGAAGGCAAGGCGATCCTCGAGAATTCGGGCCTCGCCATCGTCAGCGCCGACAATCTGGGCGATGCCGCGCAGAAGATCGTCGCCGAGGTGAAGAAGGCCGCCTAAGCCTCCACTCCGATAGGGATCAGCAGCCCCCGCCGGTTCGCGCCGGCGGGGGCTTTGCTTTGTGATTCAGCGCGACGGGCCGGGTTCCGGCAGCGTTGGCGGCGTGGAGTCGGCATAGGTCAGCCAATTTTGCCAGATCGTGCGGGTGCGCTCATCGACCAGCGCGATTGCGCAGCTAAGGTAGACGTAGTTGCGAATGGTGCCCTCCTTGTTGTCCTCATAAAGGGCATCACATTCCTGCTTACGGTACGCTTCGGAAGCGGCATCACTTTGCCGGATCATCTTCGCCAAATCCGGACTGTCATCATGCCGGGCGAGTGCAGCGGCAAGGTATTGATCCTTGCGCTGGGTCGAGCGGGCCAGAATCTCGCTCATGCATTCGTCCATCTCGATTGTGGTGCCGTCGCAACCGAAGACGCTCTTGGGCCGCGCTGCCCGGTTGAAGTGGAACAGCAGCTCCTTGGGCTCAGGCTGATCGCTCTTCATCCGCACTGCCACGACCAGCTTGTCATTGCCGTCGCAGCGAATGGTGAGGCCGCTGAAATAGGCCGCGCAGAAATCGAGGCTGAGCAGCCGGAAGGTGACCATGCCCGCCTTGTCTTCCCAACCGGTCAGGTCGGCGTTGAAGTGTTTGAGTTTGAGGACGAGGCTGTCACCCTCCTCTGCCAGGTACATGTGCTCCGAGAACAGAATGTCGCCTTCGGGGGTCTGCTGGATGAAGGTGCCGACCATCGTATTGCCCGTTGGCGGCAGCCAGCTTTCGGTCGCAGGCGCCCCATCGATGCCCTCGCCCTGCCACAAGCCTTCGAGCCACCACATCTGATACACGGTGGCGGGCGGTGATACGAAGCCCTCCGCCCCGACGCGGGTTTCCTGCGCTGAAAGCGTGCCGCCCCAAGCTGCAATGATTGCACCAGCCATTGCCCAAAATGCGCGCATTCCGCTCTCCCTTGCCCGCTGAAGTGTAGCGCCGGACATCAAAATTACCTAGCGACTCCGGCGCAGGCGCAGGCTAGCGCTTTCGCGTGAATCCCGGCCCCGCCCGCACTTGACGTTTACGTAAACGCAATCTAGGCGAACGGCCAGTGTATCGTTCAAGATTCTGTGAGAGGAAGGAACACCCATGAAGATCCTCGTCCCCGTCAAGCGGGTGATCGATTACAACGTCAAGCCGCGGGTCAAGGCCGACGGCACGGGCGTTGACCTTGCCAACGTCAAGATGAGCATGAACCCGTTCGACGAGATCGCGGTCGAGGAAGCCATCCGCCTCAAGGAAAAGGGCGCGGCCACCGAGATCGTCGCTGTCAGCGTCGGCCCGGCCAAGGCGCAGGAAACTCTGCGCACCGCGCTCGCGATGGGCGCCGACCGGGCGATCCTGATCGAGACCGACGAGGAGGTTGAACCCCTTGCCGTCGCCAAGATTCTCAAGGCGATTGCCGATGAAGAGGCCCCCGGCCTCGTCATCCTCGGCAAGCAGTCGATTTCCGACGATTCGAATCAGACCGGCCAGATGCTGGCAGCCCTCATGGGCCGTCCGCAGGGCACCTTCGCCAACACCGTTGAGGTGGATGGTGACAGCGTGATCGTGAAGCGCGAAGTCGATGGCGGCTTGCAGACCGTGAAGCTCGCCATGCCCGCGATCGTCACCACCGACCTGCGTCTGAACGAGCCGCGCTACGCTTCGCTGCCGAACATCATGAAGGCCAAGCAGAAGCCGCTCGCGGTCAAGACCGCAGCCGATTACGGCGTCGACCTGACCCCGCGTCTCAAGACCCTCAAGGTCGCCGAGCCGCCGGTGCGTCAGGCGGGCGAGAAGGTCGCCGACGTCGCCGCGCTGGTCGAAAAGGTCAAGGCGCTCGGCATCGCATAAGGATCAACCCCGCCCCCGTTCGTATCGAGCGGAGGGCGCAGCCCGTAGTCGAGACAGGCTTCTCGACTTCGCTCGAAGCGAACGGGTTTCAAGTGAGAGGTAAGTTCAATGAAGACTCTGGTTCTCGTCGAACATGACAACACCAACGTGCACGATGCGACCCTCGCGGTCGTCACCGCTGCATCGAAGTTGGGTGAAGTGCACCTGCTGGTCGCCGGTCACAACTGCGGCTCTGTGGCCGAGGCGGCTGCGAAGATTGCGGGCGTGGGCAAGGTCCACGTCGCGGATGATGCGGCCTATGCCAACGGCCTGGCCGAAAACGTCGCTCCGCTCGCTGCGGAACTGATGGGCCACCACGATGCGTTCCTCGCCGCTGCCACCACGCAGGGCAAGAACGTCGCCCCGCGCGTCGCGGCGCATCTCGATGTGATGCAGGTCAGCGAGATCCTGTCGGTTGAAGGCCCCAAGACCTTCACCCGTCCGATCTACGCGGGCAACGCCATCGCCACCGTCGAATCGACTGATGCCAAGCTGGTCATCACCGTGCGCGGCACCGCGTTCGAAAAGGCGGCGACCGAAGGCGGTTCAGGCACCGTCGAAGCCGTTGGCGGTGCGGGCGATGCCGGCATCTCCAGCTTCGTGAGCTCGGAAATCGCCAAGAGCGAGCGTCCCGAACTCACCAGCGCCAAGATCATCGTCTCGGGCGGCCGCGCGCTGAAGGACGCGGAAACCTTCGAAGCGACCATCACCCCGCTCGCCGACAAGCTCGGCGCGGCCATCGGCGCGAGCCGTGCGGCGGTCGACGCGGGCTATGTCCCCAACGACTACCAGGTCGGCCAGACCGGCAAGATCGTGGCCCCGGAAGCCTACTTCGCCATCGGCATCTCGGGCGCGATCCAGCACCTTGCGGGGATGAAGGATTCGAAGGTCATCATCGCCATCAACAAGGACGACGATGCGCCGATCTTCCAGGTCGCGGACATCGGGCTGGTCGCAGACCTGTTCACGGCGGTGCCGGAGTTGACTGCGGCGCTGTAAGCGGTTCATCGCAAGAGACTTTATTTTGAAATGAGCCTCCGGCAGTCTCGCCTGACTGTCGGAGGTTTTTTCATGCGCTACGCCGTTCTTGCCATTGCCGCCGTGTCGCCTGCGCTGGCCGCCTCCCCATTGCAGGCCGAAGAGCCGGTGGTGCTGAAGCCCGCAAGTTCGTGGAACGTCGATTTCGCGTCCGAAAAATGCCAGCTGATCCGAGTCTTCGGCGAGGGCGAAAACCGGCATTTCCTGCGGTTCCAGCAATTTTCTCCGGGCCGGGCTGCCGGGCTGACAGTGGCGGGGCCTGCCTTTAAGCGGTTCCGCAGCCTGGCGGCCACGGACCTGCGCTTTTATGAAGGCCAGGCCCCGCACCGCACCAGGCCCTTTACCGGCACGGTGGATCAATTCGGCCCCGGGGTAATCTATTCCTATGTCACCATCGATGGCGGGATGCCCGAACGCCCCCCAGCCGACGCTCCGCCTGTTCCGGTCGGAGCGATGCTCGATCCAGCGCTAGGCAAGCAGGTGCAGTTCGTCGAGCTGCGTCAGGGGGATCGCACGGTGCGTCTGGCGACCGGGCCGCTCAATGCCGCGTTTGAGGTGTTGAACGAATGCACGCTCGATCTTCTGCGCGAATGGGGGCTCGATCCCGAAAAGCACAAGACCGCACAGAGCGAACCGGTTTGGACCAATCAGGACGTGATCGCGCGGAGGATCATGGCTGACTATCCCGATGATGCCATGATGGAAGGGGAGCAGGCGATTCTGCGGATGCGGGTGATCGTCAGTGAAACGGGCATGGTCGAAAGCTGTACCTTGCTTCAGGCAACCAAGGCCAAGGAACTCGAATCCCCTGCCTGCCGGCTAATGAAGAACGCCACCTTCGAGCCCGCGCGCGATGCGACAGGGGCAGCGTTCAAGTCCTATTACGCCACCTCGATCACCTACCGACTGGGGTAGCGCGCGGGCGTTAGAGCACGGTGGTGATGAAGTGCAGCGTCATCCCCACCAGCCCACCGACCAGCGTGCCGTTGATGCGGATGAACTGGAGGTCGCGGCCCACGGCGCCTTCGACGCGGTCGGTGATGGTGGTGGCGTCCCAGCGCTTGACCGTTTCTGACACCAACCGGACGATCTGGTCGCCGTAGCGGGTGGCCACGCCAACCATGGTGCGGCGGGCAAAGCGGTTGATCTGGAGTTGTAGCCGCTCATCCGCTTGTAAGGCATGACCGAGTTCGGAGAGCATGTTGCGCATTTCCTCGCCCATGCTGCTTTCGGGGTCGCGCGCGCGAGTGATCAGCGAGCGGCGGATGCGTTCCCACACGCCTGTCCACCACACCGCGACGGCCGGATTGGCGATCAGATCGCGCTTCATCTCTTCGACCTTGGCGCGGGTTTCGGGGTCGTGCTGCAAATCCTGCCCGAGCTTGGCGAGGCCTTCCTCGATCTTGCCGCGCAGGGGGTGATCGGGGTTCACCAGCACCTCGGCGAGCAGCTTGTAGAGCCCGTCGAGCACGCTGGAGGAGATCGTCTTGTCGATCCCCGCCCAGCGAAGCACGCCCGCCACCCGCTGGTGGATGATGTCGCGCAGGGTTTCCTCATTGTCCTCGATGGTGAGGCCCGCCCAGCGCACGAACCCATCGATCAGCGGCTGGTGGCGCTTGTCCGCCATCGTTGTCTCGATCATGCGGCCTGCAAGCGGAGCAATGTCGAGCTTGGCCAGCTGGCCAGCGAGGCCCGAACGCACCTGATTGCCGAGCCGGTCAGGGTCGAGGCTTTCCAGCACTTCGGCCAGCAATTCCGCCGCGCCCGAGGTGATGCGTGAGCGTTCGTCCACCATTTCGCCTTTGGGGCCGCGTTCGGGCGAAGCGGCGAGGAACTCGCCCGCTGCCTTGGCGACGTTCATCGCGGACATGCGGCGTGCGACCACGGCGGGGGTGAGGAAATTCTCCCGCAGGAACTGCGCCATGGTGTCGGCGATGCGATCCTTGTTTTCGGGAATGATCGCTGTGTGCGGGATCGGTAGGCCGAGCGGGTGGCGGAACAGGGCCGTCACCGCGAACCAGTCCGCCAGCCCACCCACCATCGCCGCTTCGGCAAAGGCGTTGAGATAGGCCCAGGCCGGGTGGCCGGTCGTAGCGAGGCCGTGGGTGGCGATGAAGATCAGCGCCATCGCCGCCAGCATGCCGGTCGCCGTCCAGCGCATCCGCCGGGCACGATCAACCGTGAGCGGCTGGCCGCCGAGCGTGAGGGGCCTCAGAGAGCGCGTTGCCATGCTGTGGCCTTAGCCCGCTTCGGGGTCGTTCGTCACGCCCTTACGATCACTCAGCCGGTTCACCGCCCGGTGGCGACAGCTTGGCAAGGCCGGGGAACGGCCGATCCTGTGCGCCATCGAAGCTGTTCTCGTCGCCCGGCTTGTAGGTCAGCATCCGCGCCCGGAGCCACGGGCCAACCCGCTTTTCGAAGCTGTCCGCCAGGCTGAAGCCCGCGGGCACGATCAGCAAGGTCAGCAGCGTTGAAAGCACCAGCCCGCCGATCACCACGATGCCCATCGGCTGACGCCACGCCCCGTCGCCCGACAGCGACAGCGCCACCGGCACCATCCCTGCGGTCATTGCGACAGTGGTCATCACGATCGGCTGCGCACGCTTGTGCCCGGCGTCCATGATCGCATCGAGCTTGCCGACGCCCTTGTTCATCTCCTCGATCGCGAAGTCGATCAGCAGGATCGAGTTCTTCGAGACGATGCCGAGCAGCAGCAGGATGCCGATATAGACCGGCATGGACTGCGGCTGGCCCAGCAGCCAGATCAGCAGGATACCGCCGAGTGGCGCCAGTGCGAGCGAGGTCATGTTGACCAGCGGGCTCATCAGCCGCTTGTAGAGCAGCACCAGCACCGCAAACACCAGCATCACGCCCGCGATGATCGCGATGATGAGGTTGGTGACCAGCTCGGCCTGCCATTCCTCTTCGCCCACTACGTCGCGGATCACACCGACCGGCAGCTCCTGCAACACCGGCAGCGCGTCGATCTGTGCCTGCGCTTCGCCCTTCAGCACGCCTGCGGCCAAATCCGCCCCCACCAGCACGCGGCGGTTCTGGTTATAACGCTGGATTGCGGTCGGGCCGGAACCGAAGGTGATATCGGCAACCCGGCTCAGCGGCACGGAGCCGCCATTGGGAAGCGGCACCGGCAGGTTCTCGATCGTGCGGAAATCGGCGCGTGCGGCTTCCGACAGGCGCACAACGATCGGGATCTGGCGATCCGACAGCGAGAAGCGCGCGGCGTTCTGTTCGATCTCACCCAATGTCGCGATGCGGATGGTCTGGGACAGAGCCACCGTGGTGATCCCGAGCTCAGCGGCGATCTTGTCACGCGGGGTGATGATGATTTCAGGACGGTTGAGGTCAGCACTGATGCGCGGGGCGACCAGCGACTTGAGCCCGCGCATCTCCTCCACCAGCCGCGCGGCGGTCTGATCGAGCAGCACCGGATCGGAACCCGCCAGCATCACGGTCATGTCGCGGCCCGAGCCGAACCCGCCGGACTGCGACTGGAAGCGCACGCGGGCATCGGGGAACTTGGCGAGATCGGGCGCAAGCTCACGCTCGAACTCGACCGAGGTGCGCTGGCGATCTTCCTTCAGCTTGACGAAGATCGACGAGCTGTCACCCAGCCGGATGCGTTCCAGCAGGCGTTCGACCTCCGGCTCCTTGCGCAGGCGATCAGCCACGGTGTTAACCACCCGCTTGGTTTCGGCGAGCGTGGTGCCGGGCACCATCTCGATCTCGACGCGGCTGTTTTCGTCATCGATGGTGGGCTGGAATTGGCCGGGGATCTGGCCGAACAGCAGGATCGTCACCAGCAGCGAGAACCAGCCGATGCCGAGCATCCAAATGCGGTGATCATAAAACCGCGCCGTCATCCAGCGGGTGCCGCGAGCAAATTTGCTGGCGCCGCCCGCCGGAGCCTCGATCGCCTTGAAGGCGGCAAAGGTCGCGAAGAAGGACAGCAGCGAGACCAGCAGCACGATCACCACTTCGAACACCTTGGCGACAATTTTGTGCGCGGCGGTGTTGGGATCGGCGGAGACGACCGTGGCGATCTGCTTGTGCACGTCGAGCCCGATCAGGCCCTTCCACGGCGGCGCAGCGCCCATACCTTCGGCGAACATGGCCGAGATTGATCCGCTTGCCAGTTCGAACATCGCCAGCGCCGGGACGATCAGCAGCACAATCACGGCCAGCAGCAGCGTCAGGACATAGACTGCGCGGTGGCGCGGGCCGTCAATCCCGGCGCGGCGCGCAGCCATGCGGCCAGTGTCGAGCGTCCAGGCCAGCACCCGCATATAGGCGTCGATCATCGGCCCTTCGCCATGTTCGGCGTGGCCCTTGGACTTCAGGAAATAGGCCGCCATCAGCGGCGTGACCATCCGCGCGACGGCCAGCGACATGAGCACCGCGATCACCACGGTGATGCCGAAGTTCTGGAAGAACTGGCCCGACACGCCCGGCATCAGGCCTACGGGCAGGAACACGGCGACGATGCAGAAGCTGGTGGCGACCACCGGGAGGCCGATTTCGTCAGCCGCGTCGATACTCGCCTGATAGGCCGATTTGCCCATGCGCATATGGCGCACGATATTCTCGATCTCCACGATTGCATCGTCGACCAGCACCCCTGCCACCAGCGCCAGTGCCAGCAGGGACAGGAAGTTGAGGTTGAAGCCCAGCAAATCCATGAACCAGAAGGTCGGGATCGCCGAGAGCGGGATTGCGACCGCAGAAATGAAGGTCGCGCGCCAATCGCGCAGGAACAGGAACACTACGACAACCGCGAGCACCGCGCCCTCGACCAGCGCCCACATCGAGGACTTGTACTGGCCGCGCGTGTAGGTCGTGCTGGTCGACAGCTTGATGAACTTCACGCCTTCGTTCTCGGCCTCGATCTTGTCCATCTCGGCCAAGGCCGCGTCATAGACCGCAAGGTCGGATGCGCCGCGCGCGCGGTTCATCAAGAAGTTCACGACTTCCTTGCTGTTGACCTCGGAAATCGAGGTGCGTTCGGAAAAACCGTCCCGTACCTTGGCGATATCAGCGAGCCGCACGGTGCGTCCGCCACCAAGCTGGATCTGAGTCTGCGACAGGGCAAACGCCGTGTCCGAATTGCCAAGCACGCGCAGCGATTGGCGGGTGCCGCCAATCTCGGCCAAGCCGCCTGCGGCATCGAGATTGCCCTGGCGCAGCGCCGCATTGATCTGCGATGCGGTGACGCCGAAAGATTGCATCCGCGCCGGGTCAAGGATCACTTCGATCTGCCGGTCGACCCCGCCGAAGCGTTGGACTTCGGCCATGCCTTCGATCTTCAGCAACCGCTTGGCGACGGTATCGTCAATGAACCAGCTCAGCTGTTCCAGCGTCATGTCATTGGCTTCAACCGCGACATAGCCGATCGGTTCACCCACCACGTCGACCTTGGAGACCTGCGGTTCGAGAATGCCGTCGGGCAGGCTCCCGCGCACCGAATCGATCGCGGTTTCGACCTCGTTCACCGCTTCGATCAGGTTGGTGCCGATCTCGAATTCGACGAAGGTGTTGGAACTGCCTTCACGCGCGGTCGACTGGATCGAATTGACCCCGCTGATCGAACGCAGCGCGCTTTCTACGCGCTGGGTGATCTGGTTCTCGATCTCGGTCGGCGAAGCGCCCGGCTGGGAAATGTTGACGATCACCGCCGGGAAATCGACGTCGGGGTTGTTGGTCACGTCCATTTGCAGGAAGCTGACGATCCCGGCAAACAGCAGGCCGGTGAAGAACACCAGAGGGATCACCGGATTGCGGATCGACCAGGCCGAGATGTCGCGTAGAGCCATGATATTCCTGCCTGTGTTTCGCCGGTGCTGCGCCCGCTCCCCGTCAGTTACGCGGAAAACCGCCGCGGGGATGGACGCGATTACTTCTTGAGGGGCTGGGGGTTGACGGTTTCACCAGGGTTGAGGAACCCGCCGGCGCGCAGCACCACCTGCTCGGAGCCGGTGAGGCCTTCGGTGATGGCGAGGCCGTTGGCCGTCACCGCGCCGGTCTTGACCGGGCGGCGCACCGCCTTCTTGTCCTTGCCAATGACGTAGACAAAGCTGCCTTGGCTATCGGCCAGCACGGCGCTTTCGGGAAGAACCGTCGCGCTGAAGCTGCCCGCATTGATCCGCGCCGTGGCAAAGCCGCCGGGGCGCAGTTCAGGCGCGAAGGACAATGCGATCCGCGCCGTGCCTTGTCGGGTCGTCGCATCGATCACCGGGGCGACCTGCCAGATCTGGCCCGAAAAGCTCTTTTCCGATCCGGTCGGGGTGATGGTCGCCATCGTGCCGACCGAGAGCTTGGCCAGCTGTTCTTCGGAAAGCTGAGCGAGCATTTCCATCTCGCCGCCGCTGGCGATGGTGAACAACGCGGGAGAGCCCGCACCGACCGTCTGGCCGGGTTCGACATTCCGGGCGAGGACATAGCCGGTGGCGGGCGCATAGATATTGAGCCGCTCGTTGCGGGCACGCTGTTCGCCGAACTGCGCCTGCGCGACCTTCACGCGGGCAACGGCGGAATCGCGCACGGCGGTCAGCCGGTCGATATCGGCCTTGGAAACAAACCCGCGCGCCACCAGCTGGGCGGCGCGATCAAGGTTGGCTTGCGCCAGGTTGGCGTCAGCCTTGGCGACGTCGATCTGCGCGGACTGCGCTGCGGCCTGCTGGACCTGCACCGAACGGTCGATCACGGCCAGGACCTGGCCCTGCTGCACCCAATCGCCTGCATCGACGGTGACGCGCAGGACCTGCCCGCCTTCACCCACAACGCCAACCGGCATCGGGCGACGTGCCGCCAGCGTACCTGGCGCCTCAATCTCGCCTGCAACCGTCGTCTTGCCGGGCGTGACGACGGTGACGGAAGGGGCCTGCGAATTGTCATCGTCAACCGCCACGGGCTCACCGCCGGCCAGCGCAAACCACGCCGCAACCGCCAACAGCAGCCCGAACACGCCAAGCCCGCCGACAATCAGCCAGCGCGGGAGCGCGGGAGCGGCAAGCGTGCGCGCACCGGAGAACTCGGTGGTCACCCCGTCGGCAGCCTCGGCCCTGATCGTCGTCTCGTAATTCATCGCCATTCCCTCACTCGGACCGGTTCCGCGCAGCGGACACTCCGGCCACGAAGTGTATTACTCGCATAAGTCACCAACTGCAACGCCTCATAGATTGTCGGGCGTTGGGCCGCAATGACTGCATCGACCGATGACTTTAAGCCTAGACGAAAGGCGCGGCTCATCGGTTCCGGGCGAGGGAAGGGCTATCGCGTCAGCGCACGCGACCGCGCTGGATCAGATTGACGATCCCGAGCAACACCACCGCGCCAATGACGGCAACGATCAACCCTCGGATCGAGAATTCCTGCACGCTGCCACTGATCCCGAGCAAGGGGCCGGCAATCAAATTGCCAATCACCGAGCCGACGCAGCCGACCACGATGTTGAGGACGACACCCATCGATGCATCGCGATTCATCAGGAGGCTGGCCAGCCAGCCCGCCACACCGCCAACAATCAACGCGATAATCCATCCCATAAAGTGTCTCCCATGCCGGCAGCTGGTGCGCGAGATGTGCGCGCTGCCATCGAGGGAGAGTGCCGCCAAACGACGACAGCCCGCAACGCCTTACGGGCAGAGCGGGCTTCCGGCGGGACGAATCGAAGCTGACGTCAGTACTTGAGCTGGCGCTCGTAGAGGTCGCGGTAGTGCTGAATCTTCGTGACGCGCAGCCCGTGCATGCCCGAACGATCGACCGCACGCTGCCAGGACGCGAACTCCTCCAGCGTCAGGCCGTACCGCGCGAGGGCTTCGTCAAGCGTCAGCAGCCCGCCATTGACGGCAGCGACCACCTCAGCCTTCCGCCGCACCACCCAACGCTTGGTCTGGGGAGAAGGCAGGTCGGCAAGCGTCAGCGGCTCGCCAAGCGGGCCGATAACCTGTGCGGGGCGGATGTCCTGGTTCTCAATCATTGCTTGTCTCTCGCATCGCCGCAGGGTGCGTCGGAGGGTAATCCTTTCGCGTCGCCCGGGCGGTTGACTTCGTCGGAGCCAACCTTTGCACCCAAGGCTTTAGATTGCCCTAAAGCATCAAGGTTAACACCCGGTTCGCTATCGTCGAGAAGCGCAAAGTAACTTGCAGCCGCATCGCCGAAGCTGGCGGCGGCCTGCTCGATCGGCGCGTGCGATTCGGTTCGCAGCAACAGCCGCAGATCGCGCGCTGCGCTAAGCCGGGCGGTCAGCTCGCTCCATTCAAGCGCGCGCAGCGCCTCACCCGCGCGCCGCGCCGGTCGCTGCGCGAATCGCTCCTCACCCGCACCTGAGGCCGTGGCCCGCACGCGTCCGCGTTCTTCGGCGGGACGAGCACCGGAAAGCGCGCCACTGCGCGCATCGAAAGGCTGGGCTTTCTCAAACATCATTGCCCTTCCTAACCCGAGTGCGTCAAAATCTGGTAAAACCGGAATTTACTCGGGCTTAGGAATAGTGCGGGCTGATCGGGACAGATTATCTTGCTGAATCGCACACGGCATTGGCGCCACTGGCGAAGCGGGCCAAGGCTCGCTATATCGCGGCCCGCCCATGGACACCCCCGCCCTTCTTGACACCGGCCTGATGGCCGCAAGCGATGCCGCCGCGCTGTTCGATCTGCCGCGCGCCGCTGCCGATTGCCGGATCGTCGTCGCGATGAGCGGCGGGGTCGATTCCTCGGTGGTCGCTGCGCTGGCCCATGCGAGCGGCGCGGAAGTGATCGGCATCACGCTCCAGCTTTATGATTATGGCGCCGCCACAGGCCGCAAGGGCGCGTGCTGCGCGGGCGATGACATCCGCGATGCCCGCGCCGTGGCCGACCGGCTCGGGATCGCGCATTATGTCTTCGACCACGAAAGCGCTTTCCGCGAAGAGGTGGTCGAGCAGTTCGCAGACGAATATCTCGCCGGACGCACCCCGGTGCCCTGCATCCGCTGCAATATGGG
>DLGU01000203.1:0-7549 GCA_002482865.1 Porphyrobacter sp. UBA7686 | reverse complement strand
TGCACCGCGCCTTCGATCCGGCGCGCGATCAGTCCTACTTCCTTTATGGTACCACCGAAGCGCAGCTCGATTATCTGCGCTTTCCACTCGGCGGGATGCCCAAGCCGCAGGTGCGCGAATTGGCCGAAGCGGCGGGCCTGCGCAACGCGGCCAAGCCGGATTCGCAGGACATCTGCTTCGTGCCCGATGGCAACTACGCCAAGATCGTCACCAAGGTCCGCCCCGAAGGCGCGGCTCCCGGCGCGATCGTCCACGCCGCTACCGGCGAGACGCTGGGGACACACAAGGGCATCGTCCACTTCACCGTGGGCCAGAGGAAGGGTCTGGAAATCGGCGGCCAGCCTGAGCCGCTCTATGTGATCGGCCTCGATGCTGCTGCGCGCGAAGTCCGGGTCGGGCCGAAGCGGATGCTGGCGGTGAACGCCGCGCGCGTGACCGAAACCAACCGCATCGGGCCGTTCGGTGACGAACCGCTAACCGCCAAAGTCCGCAGCCTCGCCAAGCCGGTGCCGGTAACGCTTGAAGGGTCATTGGGCGACGGCGCAGAGGTCAGGATTCGCTTTGCCACGCCAGAATTCGGCGTCGCGCCCGGGCAGGCAGCAGTGATCTATGCGGGCGAACGCGTAATCGGCGGCGGGTGGATCGATTCGACCGAAAAGGTCGAGGCCTGAACCTTTTTCCCGTTCGTCCTGAGCTTGTCGAAGGACTGCACTTCTTTGCTGCCTGGGCCTCGGTCCGCGAAGGAAAGGCAACCCTTCGACAAGCTCAGGGTGAACGGGAGGGGGCGTTTCACCCTTCCCACGTCTCCAGCACGCAGCCATAGCCTTCACGGTAGGTCGCGGTTGCCTCGGCCACCAGCGGGAAGCGGGCGGTGACGCTCTTCGCCTCAGGATTGTCGCGCAGAGTTACGGCTTCCATGCCGGCGAGCTTGTCCTTGCGGCAATCTTCAAGACTGCGGCCCGCAACAAAGCGGCACGAACAGGCGACCCGCGCCGAATAGGCCGACGCGATGCTGCCATAGCCATTGATCGGCTCGCGAAACGCCCAGGCAGCCCCGCCCACACCCAGCGCGATGATCGCCAGCAACCACAGCCCGTAGCGGGGACGGCGGATCGCTGTGCGGGGGGATGATTTCGCCATTGCCAAGCCTTCGCGCATCGGGAATTGGGGCCGCATGACCCTTGGATCGCCTGCCCATAATCGCGCGGCTCTGCTAGCGCCAGCCCTGCTGATGCTCGCCGCCTGCGGATCGACGCCGCCGGGACAAGCCCCCCTGTCCGATGCCGCGCTCGCCGCTGTAACCGCGGATTCAGGGGCACCGAAGGACCAGCTGGCCCGCTCGATCGACGATCTGTTCACGATGCCGGGCCTCGGCGAAACCCGCGCCGTGGTGGTGATGGCAAACGGGAAGCTCGCTGCCGAACGCTATGGCCCGGGCTATGACAAGGACACGCGCTTCATCAGCTGGTCGATGGCCAAGACCGTCACCGGCGTGCTGATCGGGATGCTGGTCGCTGACGGCAAGCTCAGTCTCGATGCCCCCGCCCCCATCCCGTTATGGCAGCGCCCCGGCGATCCGCGCGCCGAGATCACCTTGCGCCAGTTGCTCCAGATGCGCAGCGGGCTGCGCCACACCGAAGCGGGCGATCCGCCCTACGAATCGAGCGAGGTCAGGATGCTGTTCCTCGACGGGCGCGACAATATGGCGAAGTGGGCAGAGGAGCAGCCGCTCGAAGCCGAGCCCGGCAAGCAGTTCGAATATTCCTCGAACACCAGCGTGATCCTCGCCGATATCGCCGCGCGGGCGCTGACCGCCAGCGCCTCCCCCGATGCGCGGCGCAAGGCGGTGGCGGGTTATTTGCAGGAACGATTGTTCGGCCCGCTCGGCATGACGTCGATGGTGCCCGAGTTCGATGCGTCTGGCACGCTGATCGGCGGCAGCCTGATGCACGCCACTGCGCGCGACTGGGCGAAGCTGGGCGAGTTCCTGCGTCTGAAAGGCCGCGCGCCCGGCGGCGAGCAATTGGTGCCGCAACGCTGGGTCGAGGCGATGGTCACCCCCTCCCCCCGCAGCCCGCATTACGGATTCCAGACCTGGCTCAACCGTCCGATCCCCGGCACACCAGCGAGCGAACACCCGCTGTTCCCCGACCGCGCGCCGCAAAGCCTGTTCTCGCTGATCGGTCATATGGGCCAGTATGTGCTGGTCTCGCCCAGTCAGCGGGTGACGCTGGTGCGGCTCGGCCATTCAGATAGCGCCGAGCGGCCGCCGATGTTGCAGCAGGCGGCGGATGTGCTGGAGCTGTATCCCGCTCGCTAATTCCTCGTACGCTCCCGCGAAGGCGGGGGTCTCGTGACATAGCGCTCCTGAGCCTGAGACCCCCGCCTGCGCGGGGGATCACAGTGCTTCTTTTCAAAGATGGAAAGTGCCCTCGACCACAGTGACACATGGCCCGCCGAGCCATGCCTTGTCGCCGTCAAGCCGCAGCGTCAGATCGCCGCCGCGCGTGCTGGCCTGATGGGCGGTGAAGCTATCACGCCCCAGCCGCTTGGCCCAATAGGGCGTCAGCACTGCATGGGCCGAGCCGGTTACGCTGTCCTCGTCGACCCCGCCGCCGGGGACGAAGACGCGGCTGACGATGTCGGTGCGTGTTCCCGGCGCGGTGCAAATGAACTGGTCGTTGCCCAGAGCCCCGAGCCCGCGAATATCGGGATCGAGTGCACGGATCGCCGCTTCGTCTTCGAACAGGAAGATGTTGTAGCGGGTGTCGTTGCGCCACACCTCGATCGGCTCTGCGCCGAGCAGCGCCACGGCCTCAGGATAGGCGCGCGGCGCGGTCGGAATCGCGGGCAGCGCCAATTCATACCCTGCGCCGTCACGCCGGACTTCCAGAATCCCCGATTTGCGCGTGCGGAACGTAACCCGCTCGCCGCCGTCGCGCGTCAGAAGGATGTGCCCGCTCGCCAACGTCGCGTGGCCGCACAGAGCGATTTCATAGGTGGGCGTGCACCAGCGCAGCTCCCAATCGGCCTCGCCCGTGGCGTCGCGCACCACAAAGGCAGTCTCGGCGAAGAGATTCTCGCCCCCGATCTTCACCAGCACATCATCCGGTAGCCAAGCATCGAGCACCATCACGGCCGCCTGGTTCCCGCCAAAGGGCCGCGCGGCAAAGGCATCAACGTGCCAATAGGGGATTTTCTGCGTCATCAGGGCAATCCTCAGGGGTAAAGCAGTGTGTCGGACCACGGCGCATCAGCGGCATCGCGGATGAATTCGCGCCGGTCATGAAGCCGGTTGTCGCGGTCGATCCAGAATTCGATCCGGCGCGGACTCAGGGTGAAACCTGTCCAATGCGACGGGCGCGGCACCTTGCCTTCGGCTTCGTGCGCGGCCCACAGCTCCTGCACCCGGTCGAGATAGGTCTGCCGCTCGGGCAACGGACGCGACTGGTCGCTTGCTGCACTGCCGACCTGGCTCTTGTAGGGGCGCGAATGGAAATAGGCGTCGGCGCGGGCCGGAGAGACCTCGATCAGCGGGCCTTCAATGCGAATCTGGCGGCGCAGGCTTTTCCAATGGAACAGCAGCGCGGCCTGCATATTAGCACGGATGTGCTGGCCTTTGCGGCTTTCGGCATTGGTGAAGAAGGTGAAGCCCCCACCGCCCATGCCTTCCGGGTTCTCGTCCTTGCCGTGGCCCTTCAGCAGCACCATCCGCACCGACGGTGCCGCATCCGCCGTCGCGGTGGCGAGTGCCATGGCATTGGGATCGTTGATTTCGCCCACTTGCGCGGCTGCAAACCATTCCTCGAACAGATCAAAGGGATCGCCGCCGGCAGGCAGAACGCTATCCGCCAACTGGGCATCGTCGAGAGGGGTTGCATCGGACATGAGCGCTGAGTTCCTTGGTGGCTGGGGCAGCACATAGCTACGCGTGCGCAGCGGGAAAAGGCGCGTATCGTAAATTTCCCGTTGCCCCGACATCACCCGCAAGCTTGCACACGGCGACTGTCTCACCTAGCTAATACGCCATGCGCGACCCCTACAGCACTCTTGGCATTGCCCGCACGGCGTCCGAGGCGGACATCAAGAGCGCCTATCGCAAGCTCGCCAAGGAGTTGCACCCGGATCGTAACAAGGACAATCCCCAGGCATCGGAGAAGTTTTCCGATGCCACCCGCGCTTATGATCTGCTGTCGGACAAGGCGAAGCGCGCGCAATATGACCGAGGCGAGATCGATGGCGAGGGCAACCCCGCCAATCCCTTTGCCGGAATGGGCGCGCGACCGGGCTATGGCCGGGGCGGCACCTATGGCGCCGGTGGCCCGGGCGCGGCCGACTTTGCGGGCTTCGGCGCGGATGAAGTCGATCTCGGCGATCTGTTTGAAGGCCTGTTTGGCGGACGCGCTCGCCAGCAGCAGCCTCCGCCTAAGCGCGGCTTCGGGCGTCAGCCTCCGCCACCCCCGCCCAAACGGGGCGCGGACATCCATTACCGGCTCGCCGTGCCGTTCGTCGAAGCCGCCGCCGGACGCGAGCAGCGCATCACGCTGGCCGATGGCAAGGCGATCAACCTGAAACTGCCCGCTGGCGTCGAAGACGGCACGATGATGCGCCTCAAGGACAAGGGCCAGCCCGGCACCGGCGGCCATGGCGACGGGATCGTGATGGTCGAAGTCGGCAGCCACCCGTTTTTCCGGCGGGAAGGCGACAATATCCGCATGGACCTGCCGATCACCCTCGATGAAGCGGTGCGCGGGGCCAAGGTCAAATGTCCCACCGTCGATGGCGCGGTGATGCTGACGGTCAAGCCGGGCTCTTCGTCCGGCACCGTGCTGCGGCTGGCCGGCAAGGGCTGGACGCGGAAGAACGGCAAGACAGTCGACGGCAAGCCCGAACGTGGCGATCAGCTGGTGACGATCGAGATCCAGTTGCCCGCCGATCTTGCGGCACTGGAACAACGGCTTGAAGGCTGGGTAGACACGGCCCGCCCGCGCGAGAAGTTCGGCCTGTAGGCCGGGCGCGCAAGGAGCCCGATATGAGCGCAGACAGCCGCGCGCAGCCTCAAGAACGTGAAGTCCGCTCGCTATCCCCCGAAGCGCGCAAGCAGCGTGCGCGCCATGGCGAACGCGAACCCCGCAGCGGGATCATGGCGCGCCTCAAACAGGTGCTCGGGCCGGGCAGCCGCGTGTTTGAGGTGGCAGGCCGCGTGCTCGCAGGCACCTATAACGAAGGCTTCATCCACGCCGGTAATCTTGCCTATCTGTCGATGGTGGCGATCTTCCCGTTCTTTGTGCTTGGCGCGGCACTGTTTGAATTGATCGGCGGGCGCGAGAGCGCGCAGGGCATGATCGCGGCCATCGGCCTCGCCCTGCCGCCCACCGTTGCCGAGGTCATCGCCCCGGTTGCCGAAACCGTGATGAACGCGCGATCGGGCTGGCTGCTGGGCCTCGGCGCATTGGTCGCGCTGTGGACGGTAACGAGCCTGATCGAGACGATCCGCGACATCCTGCGCCGCGCCTATGGCACCAAGGCGCGGCTGGCGTTTTGGCGGTATCGCCTGCTGTCGGCAGGGCTGATCCTGGGCGCGGTGGTGCTGTTGATGATCTCGCTGTTTTCGCAGGTGGTGATCGGCGCGGCCCAGCAGGTGATTGAAGCGCGCCTGCCGCAGCTGGGCGAGCTGATCGCTTGGCTGCGCTATTCGCGGATCGTCCCCGCGCTGGGCCTCGGCGGGTCGCTGTGGGTGTTGTTTGTGACCCTGACCCCCCGCTCCTATCGCGGCAAAGCCTTCCCGAAATGGCCCGGCGCGCTGTTCACGACGGCGTGGTGGGTTTCGGTCACTGCGGCGCTGCCGGTCGTGCTGCGCAATGTTTTCAGCTATGATGTCACCTATGGAAGCCTGGCCGGCACGATGGTGACGCTGTTCTTTTTCTGGCTCGTCGGCCTTGGCCTCGTTATCGGAGCGCAATTGAACGCGGCGCTGGCCGAGCCTGAAAAGCTGGCGGGCAGGCCCGCAGAGGAGACAACAGGATGAATGGTAACGCTGGATCCGGGCTGATGGCGGGCAAACGCGGGCTGATCATGGGGCTGGCCAATGACAAGTCGCTGGCGTGGGGCATTGCCAAGAAGCTGGCCGAGCATGGCGCGGAATTGGCGTTCTCCTATCAGGGCGACGCGCTGGCCAAGCGGGTCAAACCCCTCGCCGCCGAACTGGGCAGCGATTTCACCTTCGAATGCGACGTGTCGAAGATGGAGTCATTGGACGCTGCCTTCGCAACCCTGAAAGAGCGCTGGGACAGCCTCGACTTCGTGGTCCACGCGATCGGTTATTCGGACAAGAACGAGCTGCGCGGGCATTATGTCGACACCAGTCTCGACAATTTCCTGATGACGATGAACATCTCGGCCTATTCGCTGGTGGCAATTACCCAGCGCGCCGCCGCGATGATGCCGGAAACTGGCGGGGCGATCCTGACGCTGAGCTATTACGGCGCGGAAAAGGTCGTGCCGCATTATAACGTCATGGGCGTCGCCAAGGCGGCGCTAGAGACGAGCGTGAAGTATCTCGCGAATGATCTCGGCCCGAGGAACATCCGCGTTAACGCGATCAGCGCCGGGCCGATCAAGACCCTCGCCGCCAGCGGGATCGGCGATTTCCGCTACATCCTCAAGTGGAACGAGTTGAACGCGCCGCTGCGCCGCAATGTCACCATCGACGATGTCGGCGGGGCGGGGCTGTATCTGCTGTCCGACCTGTCCTCGGGCGTCACGGGAGAGACGCATCACGTCGATGCAGGCTACCACGTGGTCGGCATGAAGCAGGAAGACGCGCCGGATATCGCGCTTTCTTAAGACAGGCGCCTTAAGGAGCGCCCCCATGCGCACCGTTCTTGTCACTGGCTCAGCCGGGTTCATCGGCTTCCACCTCTCGCAATTGCTGCTGGAGGAAGGCTTCCGCGTGGTCGGCTTCGACGGGATGACCGATTATTATGACGTGCGGATCAAGCAGCGGCGGCACCAGATGCTGCTGCAACACCCGCATTTCTCCTGCCTTGAGGGGATGCTGGAGGATTTCGAGACGCTTCACGCGCTCGCTCTGGCGGAAAAGCCCGATGTGATCGTGCACCTCGCCGCGCAGGCGGGGGTGCGGTATTCGCTCGAGAAACCGCGCGCCTATATCGACGCGAACCTCATCGGCACCTTCAATGTGATGGAATGCGCGCGCGAGCTGGGCGTGGATCATCTGCTGATGGCCTCCACCTCATCGGTCTATGGCGCGAATACCGAGATGCCCTTCGGTGAAGACCAGAAGTGCGACACCCCCCTCACCCTCTACGCCGCGACCAAGAAGGCGAACGAGGCGATGGCGCATTCCTATGCCCATCTGTGGACCCTGCCGACCACAATGTTCCGATTCTTCACGGTCTATGGCCCGTGGGGACGGCCCGACATGGCGCTGTTCAAGTTCACCCGCGGAATTCTCGAAGGCACGCCGATCGACATCTACAATGATGGCGAGATGTACCGCGACTTCACCTACGTCGCCGATCTGGTG
>DLGU01000150.1:5125-7526 GCA_002482865.1 Porphyrobacter sp. UBA7686 | reverse complement strand
ACGAATTCGCGGCCCAGCTCGCCCGAACCGAGCAGCAGGATGGTGGCAATGTGGCTCATGCTAGCGGTTTAGCCGCCCGCGCTTTCAAGTCCAGACGCGATCAAGCCGCCCGGCGATGCCCCGCCACGGCCACCTGACGCCCGCCGCCCGCGCGCGCCAGCACCAGCCCCAGCTCCGCTTCGCGCAGGGTCCAGTCGACCGTGCACTCCACCCGCGCCAGCCCCGCGCTCGCGGTCAGTTGCGGCGCCTTCGCAGACGCAGGCGCGGCGAGGCCTGCGAAGGTCGTCACCACATCCTCGGCCCATTCGCGCGCGGCGCGCTGGCCCATCTCCGGCAGCAGCACCGCAAACCGCTCGCCGTCCAGCTGCGCCAGTTCATGCCCCGGCAGCGCCATCGTCTCGAGGAACTTGGCAAAGCCCCACAGCACTTCGTCCGCCGTGCGCTGGCCATAACGCATCAGCAGCGCGCGCATCGCATCGACTGCGAAGACCGCAATCATCTGCCCACCGCCCTTGGCGAGGTGCCGCCGCAAGCTGGCGCAAAACGCCTGGCGGTTCGCAAGCCCCGTCAGCGGATCGGTGACCGCCCGGGCGTGCAATTCGCCTTCGAGGCTGCGGACCTGCTGGACTGATCGCATCAGGCACATTGCACCATCGGGCGTGCCGGTGTTGTCGCACATTGGCCTCAGGCTGAGGGCGTACCAGCGCTGGCAGTGCGCCTGGCGGCAGGTGTCGCGTTCAGGGCAGGCTATCACCGGAAACTCCGTCCAGCCCGTCTGCGTGCGTCCAGCGAGCGCCGCGTTGACATGCTCGCCCAGGAAGGCGGCATGATTGCGATCGGCCAGGTCAGTAATATGCGGCAGCAGCAATGCGCCGGATAAATCGAGCCCAAGGTCGGCAATATTGGCCGATGCGTGAATGATGAATCCCTGCCGGTCGAGCCGGATCACAATATCGCCGGAGGATTCCTCCAGCAGGCCATGCAAGACGTGGCCTTCGACGTCACTCAAACCAATTTTCATGCCGACATTGCCCCAGCGGTCCAACGAAAGATTCGCCAACTCGCTCCTAGTCAGATTTACTTGGTAACTAACGCGATTCGATTAGGTGAAAACATTTCCCCTGTTTTCTCGAAAAAGATCTCTATTATTGTTAGCTAAGTAAATATACTCGACTAAAAAACGAATCACCTCCGGATTTCGTTTACCATATTTTGCAATTGGGGCAGTCCATCCAATACGTATTGGCCGCAGTAAGTAACTGCTTCTAGCCTCACGAACCCGGAACGGCTTACAGTTCGATCATGATCCGGACGGATTGAGGGGCGGTTCCGCAGGCGGCGGCAATCCGCTCGCGGCATTCAGCGATCACGGCGCTGATCTCGCCATCGCTGCCCGGGCCGGGGGCGAGCATGTCGGGCGCGACGCCGAGCGCAGCGGCAATTGCATCCAGACGTTCGGGCAGGGGGCGGGCCTTGCCCTTTTCCCATGCCCAGACGGTCGGCTTGCTGACCCCGAGCGAGGTTGCGACTTCGGCGAGCGTCAGCCCCGCTTCGCGCCGCAGCCGGTTGAGGCGCGATCCCAGCGCCTCGCTCGATGGGTTCGGCAGTGCCGATTGCCGTGGCTGGTTCGGCACGCCGGGCGCAAAGCCCTGCAATTGCGCTGCGGCCAGCGCGGCCGGGCTAATCGCCTGTTCGAAGGCGCAGCCGTAAAGCCGCTCACTGCGCCACACCACGGCGGCCGTGACGATCCCTGCCTCGGGCAGATCGATCGCCAGCTGCTGGCCCGTTGCCAGATCCAGCGCGGTTTCGATCAGCAGCCCGGCGGCCGAGATATTGTGGATGGTGACGTTGGCTTCCTCGCCATCAGGACCCAGTCCGCTGGCCGACAGCTGTAAGTCACGGCGAGGGGCGGCCCGTTGGCTATCGCCCGCTGCCGCAGAATCAAGATGGGCCTTGATGGCCATGATGTGCGCCCTTTCGCTCTCTACGTGAGAGCCCGCACAATCCGGCTGCAAAGGTTAAAGCGCAGTCACCAACAATGGTTAATTCCGATGAACCGGACTGCTTTTCAGCTAACCGCATCCAGCCCGTAAGCCGTGTGCAGCACGCGCACGGCCAGTTCGGTCTCGTCCTCGTCGATCATGACGCTGATCTTGATCTCGGAGGTGGAGATCGCCTGGATGTTGATGCCGCGATCCGACAGGGCCCGGAACATCGAGGACGCAACGCCAGCGTGGCTCTTCATGCCGACGCCGACGACAGAAATCTTGGCGATCTTGCTGTCGGTGATGATGCGGTTGAAGCCGATGGAATCGCGGCGGTCTTCCAGCAGTGCCTGCGCGCGGGCCAGATCGGACTGGGGCACGGTGAAGGTCACGTCGGTCTCACCCTTGTCGCGGCC
>DLGU01000150.1:0-5047 GCA_002482865.1 Porphyrobacter sp. UBA7686 | reverse complement strand
GGCACGCGGGTGAGGATCACCTTCGCCTCGTTCTTGTCATGCGCGATGCCGGTCACAAGCTGGCGTTCCATCAGGCCCTTCTCCACCAATTCGTCCATTTCTTCGTCCGAGACGATCATTGTCCCGGGCAGATCATCGGCAGGCGGAGCGCCTTCGCCGATGAAGCTCGATAGCACCTGCACCCGCACCTTTTCCTTCATGGCAAGGCCGACCGAGCGGGTCTGGAGCACCTTGGCCCCAACGCTGGCGAGTTCGAGCATTTCTTCGTAGGTCACCGCCTTCTGCTTCTTCGCCTTGGCGACGATGCGCGGATCGGTGGTGTAGACGCCGTCAACGTCGGTGTAGATGTCGCAGCGGTCAGCCTTGATCGCGGCGGCGACGGCGACAGCCGAGGTGTCGGAACCCCCGCGGCCCAGCGTGGTGATGCGGCCATCCTCGGACACGCCCTGAAAGCCGGGGATCACCGCAATCTCGCCCGCTTCCATCGCGGCGATCAGTGCGGGCGCGTCGATTTCGTCGATGCGGGCTTTGGCGTGGGCTTCGATGGTCTTGATCGGGAGCTGCCAGCCCAGCCAGCTGCGCGCTTTGCAGCCCAAGGCTTGCAGCGTGAGCGCCAGCAAGCCGCTGGTGACCTGCTCGCCGCTCGCCACCACGACGTCATATTCCGCCGGATCGTAGAGCGGATTGGCCTCGCGGCAGAAGTTCACGAGCCGATCGGTCTCGCCCGCCATGGCGCTAACCACCACAGCGACCTGATCGCCGCGCGCGGCCTGCGCGCGCACGATATTGGCCACCCGGCGGATACGCTCCGTCCCGGCCATCGAGGTGCCGCCGAATTTCATCACGATACGAGCCAAGGCGCCAAAGCTCCTGCTGGTGAGTGTTCGCGGGCGCTGTTAAGGGGCGTTTATGGGAAACGCAAACGTATCGAATGTAACTATCCGCCCCGAGGAAGCCGATTTCTTCGCAAATCTTGCGCGCGACTGGTGGAACCCCAAGGGGCCGATGGCGAGTCTGCATCAGGTGAACCCGGTGCGCATGGCGTTTATCCGGGACGCGATTGACGCGCATTGGCCGGGGTTGCGGGCCTCGGCCAAGCCGCTGGCGGGCAAGGTAGCGCTCGATATCGGCTGCGGGGCCGGACTGGTGTGCGAGCCGCTGGCGCGGCTGGGCGCGGCGGTGACGGGCGTTGACGCGGCGGCGGAGAATGTCGCGGCGGCGAGCGCGCATGCGGAGGGCGTGGGTCTGGACATCCGCTACATGGCGGGAGAGGTTGCGGGGCTGGACATCGGCCAGTTCGACCTAGTGACCAGTGTCGAGGTGATCGAGCACGTTGCCGACAAGCCCGCCTTCCTGCGCGATGTCGCAGCGCGGCTGGCGCCTGACGGTTTGCTCGTCATGTCGACACCGAACCGCACCGCCGCTTCGCGGGTGCTGCTGGTCGGCGCGGCGGAGGCGGTCGGCTATGTTCCCAAGGGCACGCACCACTGGGAGGATTTCATCACCCCGGAGGAGTTGGAAGCGCTGCTGGCGGATGCGGGGCTGACCGTGACGGCCAAGCGCGGAATCGCATGGCGGCCGGGCAAGGGGCTGCACCTGTCGGACGATATGTCGCTGAACTATATTTTGAGCGCGCGGCGGGTTTAGCCATCTTCGTCACCCCGGCGCAGGCCGGGGCCCAGTGAAGCGACGTGCAGTGCTTGCCGCTCTGGGTCCCGGCCTGCGCCGGGATGACGAGCGGAGAGGGTTATAGACAGCTCCGCCCCTTCAGCGCCCCGTCACTAAACACCCCCGCAACCCCCGCCGCCTTGAGCATGGCCGCCAGCTTCACATCGCCGCAGCCCCGGCCCTTTGGCTCGTCCCCCGTCCGCAGCATTGGTGGCAGGAAGTCATTCTCCGGCCGGATCGTCCATGCGTGCACCGCCAGCCCCGCCGCCTTGGCATCCGCCACCAGCGTCGTCGGCGTGCCCTCAGGCGTCAGCACCAGCGCGATATGCGCTCCCACCGCGTCGGCATATTTCGCGACCTCGGCCAGCCCCGTCGGCGTCACCATCTCGGCATAGCGCATCGCAGGTTCGTCCGCCGGGCCGCCAATGGGGGCGACCAGCTGCACCAGTTTGAACCCGCCGCCGCGCTGCTTCAGGCGTTGGAGCGGGGCGATCTCGAAGCTCTGGATGAACACCGGGTCGGCGGGCGTGATGCCCAGCGTGCGGAATTCGCGCAGCAGCAGATCGACCATGTCGATCCCGGAGTCCTGCAACAGGAATTCGGGATGCTTCAATTCGGGGTAGAGCCCGATCCGCCGCCCCGTCGCCGCTTCCTTGGCGCGCACCAGCTTTACGATCTCCGCCAAAGTCGGCACCTGATACAGCCCGTCAAACCGCGCATTGGCGGGCCGGAGCGAAGGGATGCGCTCCTTCGCGCGCAGGGTGCGCAGTTCGGCGAGGGTGAAGTCCTCGGCGAACCAGCCGGCCACCTTCTGCCCGTCAATCGTCTTGTCGCGGCGGCGATCCTCGAATTCCTCGCGGCTCGCCACGTCGGTGGTGCCCGACAGCTCGTTCTCATGGCGCGAGACCAGCACCAGATCCTTGGTCACAACCAGATCGGGCTCGATATAATCCGCGCCCTGATCAATCGCGAGCTCATAGGCGGCAAGGGTGTGCTCGGGCCGCTCGGCACTCGCGCCGCGGTGGGCGATGATCAGCATATCCTGCGCCGCCACGGGCGAGGCCGCGGCCAGCAGCGCGGCGAGGATCAGGCGGGGATCAATCATTCAACGCTCCTATCGCGGCCCGCGCAGCGGCGAGCCGTTCGGGCCCTTGCCCGGCAATCCGCACGAACGGCACGGCGGCTTCGTCCAGCACTTGGGCGACGATCCTTGCAAACCTGTGACGGTCTGCGGGATCGGCGAAAAAGCGCGTGCCATCGTCGATCCACGGCAGATCGGGTTCGAGCAGCAGGTAGAGATCGGCCTTGGGTGCCTGCATCAGTTCGGCAGGCCGCTCGCCCAGCAGCATTTCGCACCACGCAGCGGTCATCAGCGCATCGGTGTCGGTCAGTAGCAGCGGTCCGGCCCACTCGGCAGCGGCGGCGATCATTGCCTGCTGCGCGCGGCCGATCAGCAGCAGATCATCGCGGGTGAGCGGCGCCTTGTGCACCTCGCAATGGCTGCGACCATATTCGCCGACGGTCATCGCGCCGGTCTCAGCGGAGAGCGCGGCGGCCAGCGTGGTCTTGCCAGTGCTCTCTGCCCCGTGAAGACAGATGGTGCGGCGATAATGGGCCTGCACCGGCTTTGGCAGATAGGCCCAATGCGCCGCCGGATCGGCGCGCACGGCACTGCCCGAAAGGCCCGAGAGCGGGTCATCCACCAGCCCCAGCACCCGCCCGCCAAGCGGCACGAACAACCCGCCGACCTGAGCCGCCAGTTCCGCGCCGTAATCCTCGCCCGCGAAGAGATAGTCGATGGGTTCAGGATGGACGCTCGCGATGATCCCGCGCCAGATCGGCCAGAAATCGGCGCTGTCTTCGGGCGCTTGCGGCACCACTTC
The DNA here is from genome assembly GCA_002482865.1 of Porphyrobacter sp. UBA7686. Classification (GTDB taxonomy): domain Bacteria; phylum Pseudomonadota; class Alphaproteobacteria; order Sphingomonadales; family Sphingomonadaceae; genus Erythrobacter. The sequence goes on along the minus strand of DLGU01000150.1, from coordinate 1,496 downwards.
GCCGTGACCCATCACCCGGCAGTCAGGGAGCAGATCCTGCATCCACGCCAACCGTACCGCGCCCGCAATCGGATCATCGGGCAGCCAGCACACCAGCACCGTCATCTCGTCCACCAGCGCGCGCGCCGCGCGGATCAGCGCCATGTGCCCGGCATGAGGCGGCAGGAACTTGCCCAGCAGGAACCCGCGCCGCATCACGCCGCGATTGCCTCGCCGCTGCGCGCCGCCTTGGCCCATGCGATCAGGCCTGCCGTCGCCAGCACCAGAAACGCCACATAAAGCCCGGCGGTGAGATAGAGCTCGCGGTTGAGATAGACCCCGATCGACAGCACATTGATGGCGATCCACAGCGCCCAATTCTCGACCCGGCGCATCGCAAGCAGCACCTGCGCGACCACGCTCGCCCCGGCGATGGTCGCATCGGCATAGGGCAGGGCGGCATCGGTAAAGCGCGCCATCGCCCAGCCGATCCCGACGCTCGATCCCGCGACCAGCACCAGCGCGGCGACCCGCGCGCGCCCGTCCATCCAGCGCACCTCGACCAGCTGCGCCATGCCTCCGGCGCGCGCCCACAGCCACCAGCCCCAGCCCTGCACGACGAAGAAGAACACTTGCAACGCCGCCTCGCCATACAGGCGCGCATCGCGGAAGATCACGAAGTAGAGCGCCACCATCGCCATGCCGAACGGGTAGTTCCAGATCGAACGCCGCACGAGCAGGCCGACATTGGCCAGCCCGAGCGCGACGGCGATCATCTCCAGCGGGTTCATCGCAGTGTGGGCTTCAGCCGAGCGCCGCGGCCCATTCGTCCGCCTTGAAGCCGACCAACAGGCCGCCTGGGTGCTCCGCAATCGGGCGCTTGATCACCGAAGGGTTGGCGGCGAGCAGCGCCGGCGCGGTGCCGGCGCTGGCCGCCAGCGCCTTGTCCGCGTCCGACAGCGCGCGGTAGGTCGTGCCCTTGCGGTTGACCACCACATCGAGGCCGGCCGTAGCGATCCAGCCGGCAATGCGCTCGGGCTCCGCCCCTTCCTTCTTGTAATCGTGGAAGGTGTATTCCCGTCCCTGCGCGTCGAGCCACACGCGCGCCTTTTTCACCGTGTCGCAATTGGGAATGCCGTAGAGGTGGATGTCAGCCATTGATGATTGTGGTCTTTCGTGCCGGTTAGGGTCTGGAGTGCATGCCGTATGGCACAGAAAACCGGTCGCTCCAGCGGGGATTGGGAAAAAATCTGCCGTTCGGGGAGGGAGACTGGAGCTGACGTTCCTTCCATCGTCGCCCCGTGCTTGACACGGGGCTTGGCTCCTTCTGCGCTGTATCAAGCGCGAACCACTGTTCCCACAGGACGTCCCACCCGAGGTTCTCCGCCTCGATCAGTGCGAACTTCCATAGCCAAGTAACCCGGCGGCGGAAATGAAAAGCCAAGCCCCGTGTCAAGCACGGGGCGACGAGAGTTTGATGGCAGCTTGCCACTCACATGCGGTCGTTCGCCGCGATC
>DLGU01000058.1:4689-6044 GCA_002482865.1 Porphyrobacter sp. UBA7686 | reverse complement strand
GCGAAGAAGTGGATCCTCGGCATCGTCGAGGAAGCCGAAGTCGGCAAGATCTACAACGGCAAGGTCGTGAACATCGTCGATTTCGGCGCGTTCGTGAACTTCATGGGCGGCAAGGACGGTCTCGTCCACGTCTCGGAAATGCGCAACGAGCGGGTTGAGAAGCCCACCGATGTCGTCTCCGAAGGCATGGAAGTGAAGGTCAAGGTGCTCGAGATCGATCAGCGCGGCAAGGTCCGCCTTTCGATGCGCGTCGTCGATCAGGAAACCGGCGCCGAGCTGGAGGACACCCGTCCGCCCCGCGAAGCGCGTGAGCCGCGCGAAGGCGGCCGTGGCGGTGATCGCGGTGGCGATCGTCGCGGGCCCAAGGGCGGCGGCGGTGGTCGCGGCGGCGACCGTGGTGGCCGTGGCGGCGATCGCGGCGGTGACCGTGGTCCGCGCGACAGCGCACCTGCGGGTCTGCCCGACTTCCTCAAGGACTAGTCGCATTGCTCGTCACCCCGGCGCAGGCCGGGGCCCAGCGACACCGGGACCAGCGTTTGTCCTGGCCTTCGCCGGGATGACGAGGTGAGATACAAGGGCCGCTCGGAGAAATCCGGGCGGCCTCTTAATTTGAGAACTGACTTATGCTTCAGCGCGAACTGATCGACAGCACCCAGATCGAGGACGGCGTCTGCCTCGAACTCTATAGTCACGGCACCGATTTCATGATCGTGCTGGGGCGTAACGAGCTGATGAGCACGCGGATGCGCTTCTCGGAAGAACAGCTCGCGCAGCTCACCATCGAGCGGCTGGGCAAGGACAATGCGCGAATCTTGATCGGCGGCTACGGCATGGGCTTCACCTACCGCGCCGCTGCCGCACGGCTGGGCGAGAAGGCGCAGATCGTCGTCGCCGAAATCTCTGACGCGATCATTGACTGGGCTAAAGGGCCGATGGCGGAACTGACGGGGGAGGGCCTGTCGGACCCGCGCCTCGATCTGAAAATCTGCGATGTCGCTGCTCTGATCGATGATGCGAACGATGGCACCTGCGCCAAGTTCGATGCGATCCTGCTTGATGTCGACAATGGCCCCGACGGGATCGTGCGCGATGCCAATAACCGGATCTATTCGCGCACGGGCCTCGCCAAGGCGCGTGATGCCCTGAAGCCGGGCGGCATCCTCGCGGTATGGTCAGCCGGGCCCGATCCCGCCTTTGCCAAGCGCCTGCGCGATACCGGGCTCGACATCGTGGAATGGAACGTCCGCTCACGCCCCAACAAGAAGGGCGCGCATCACATCATCTGGTTCGCGAGCAAGAGCTGAAAGCCAAGCGCAAAGAGCTTGGGTCAGACCTCCCGCCCCGCCTCCCCGCCC
>DLGU01000058.1:3273-4648 GCA_002482865.1 Porphyrobacter sp. UBA7686 | reverse complement strand
GGGCGGGGAGGCGGGGCGGGAGGTATGCGTTCACGCAAGTGAACCTTGGATTAGAAGTCGTAGATCAGCGTGACGCGGCTCAGCGTATCGGTCTGCACCGCGCCCGGCGGCGGGTTGCTGTCATACTCGACGGCATAGGAAAACCGCGCGGTCAGGCTGCGGTTGATCCGGGCATCAAGGCCGGTGATCAGATCGAGCGTGGTGTTGCGCGAATCGATGATGGCGACCGCCGATCCGCCGGTTTCTGCCACCGCATTGGTGTCCTGCGTCAGCTTGAGCTTTTCGGTGATGTTCCAGTCGAAATCGAGGCCGATCAGCCCGGCGATTCGGCTTTCATTGCGGCCATCGACAAATTCGGTGACGCGGTAAGCGGGTCCGGCCTTGACCGAAAGTTGGATGTCATCTGCCTTGAGCGCTTGATAGCCCATGCCACCTGACACGGCATAGCGTGCCGCGATACCCTGAAACCGGTCGCGCTCGTATTGGGCAAGCGCATAGACATAGAAATTGTCGGAGACGTTGAAGTTGGGCTCGTAACGGGCGAGATATTGTTCGCGGGTCGTGAGGCCATTGGCGCGCTGGTAATCGACGCGGCCTGTCAACTTGTGACGCCAGTCGATGCCTTGGCGGTCCAAGGTCAGACCTGCGGTCACGCCGGTATTGTCTGAGTTCCCGGTCGCGCGGAAAGCGCCAAACTCGCCCTTGCCAGACCAGTTGTCGAACATGCCGGCAGCGCGGATTTGCGCCACTTTCGCCTCGGCTTCGGCCGCTTTGCGCGCGGCGACATCCGCCTCGAAATTGGCGACGATGGCGTCGATTTCTTCCTGATCACCCGGATTGGTCGCGCGCGCGATTTCAGTGACGGTGCGCACTTTGGTTTCATCGCCAGTGGCGATCGCGGCATCGATCATCGCGCGCACGGGCTCAGGCAGTTCAGCATGGGCCGGCATGGATGCCGCCATACCGACCACGATTGTCGCCATGGTCACGCCTCTTAAACCAGCCTTGCAACCCATGTTAGCGCTCCATTCGGCCCGCTTCCGCCTTACAGGGCCGGGTAGGGACGGGGCAAGCCCTGCTTGCGCGAAGGGGCTTTCCTACTCGGCTGATGCCCGTCACGATCGCGCGCATGGAAGCCCCTTATCGGACAGAATGGACCAGCCAGCCCGCGGCGCGACCGCACGGCCCTGCGCGCCCAGCTGGTATTTTGAATCCTGGACTGTGTCTCATGTGTCTCCAACACCGGCAACAGCCCCGCCAACCTGAACGCGGCGGTGCTGGAGCCGAGGCCGAATCAGGAGGCGGGCGGGCGCCCTCGGCAGACGCCTTAACGGACGCGCGGTCCGCCGAACGGCAGTGGCGGCGGGGGGCGACG
>DLGU01000058.1:0-3179 GCA_002482865.1 Porphyrobacter sp. UBA7686 | reverse complement strand
ACGCCGCAGAAGTGGAAATCGGCCTCGCCCGGATGGCCCATCGGCCAGCGGCACACCTTGTCCGACAGATCGAGCAGCGTGGTCTTGCCCGCAATCTCGGGGCTCGGCTTGGCGGGCACCAGGCGGCGGGGCGGGGCGGGAGGAATGGGCGCCTGCTGATCACCCGGACCTTGGCGCAGGAAGCCGCCAGGCCCGACCGAGACGATCTTGGGCAGATCGGCGGGCGGACCGGGAACGGGCTGCGAGGGCACCGCGTTCACACCCTCATCCGCAGTCGCTTCGGCGCGGGGGGAGGGGGCAGCAGCGCGCGGCGCAGGGCGCTCAGCCGCTTCGCCGGTCACGCTGCGCTCAGCGGGTTCGGCCCGCGGTTCGGCCACGCGCGGCGCGGGCGCGGCAGCGGGCTTCTTCGCGGGAGCGGCCGGCTTCTTCTTGTCGTTGGCCTTCACCGGAGACGGGCGCGCCTTCAGGCCAAGGCGGTGCGCCTTGCCGATCACCGCATTGCGGCTGACCCCGCCGAGCTCGGCTGCGATCTCGCTCGCGGTGGAGCCGCCTTCCCACATCTTCTTGAGCGTTGCGATGCGCTCGTCCGTCCAGCCCATATGTACTACCTGTTCCTGTGTCCGGCGCGTGCCGTAAAGCGCTGATGCTTGTCAGAGCGTCCCTTGCGGCCTAGGCACCTGCGCCATGGCCGAACGCGCTCCTTCAGCAAACCCTTTGCACGACGCTGCTCCCGTGACTGAAATGACGCCTGATGACAAGACCGGCGGGAGCATCCGGTTTTCCCCGCGCGGCGTGCCCGTGATCATCGGGGTCAATCGCGTGGGGCTCTTCGCCCTCTATATGAAGGAGGTGCGCCGGTTTCTCAAGGTCCAGACGCAGACGATCTGGGCTCCGGCCTTTACGACACTGCTGTTTCTGGTGATTTTCACGGTCGCGTTGGGCCGCCAAGGGCGCGAAGTGCTAGGTGTGCCCTTTGCCAGCTTCGTTGCGCCGGGCTTGATCGTGATGGCGATGATGCAGAACGCCTTTGCCAATTCCAGCTTCTCGCTGCTGTCGGGCAAGATGCAGGGCACAATTATCGACCTGCTGATGCCGCCCTTGTCGCCCGGCGAGTTGATGGCGGGGATCCTTGCCGCTGCCGTGACCCGCGCGATTGCGGTGGGACTGGCTGTGGCTTTGGCGATTGCGCTCTGGCCCGGCGTTTCGCTGGCGATGACGCACCCTTGGGCGGTCGTGTGGTTCGGCCTGATGGGATCGCTCTTGCTGGCGACGCTCGGCCTTGCGACCTCGATCTGGGCCGAGAAGTTCGATCACAACGCCGCCGTCACCAACTTCATCATCGCGCCACTCTCGCTGCTGTCCGGCACCTTCTACGTGATCGAGAACCTCGATCCCGTGTTTCAGTGGGTGAGCCGGTTGAACCCGTTCTTCTACGTGATATCAGGCTTCCGCTATGGCTTCCTCGGGGCGAGCGACATGGGGCCTGGCACTGTCCTGATGGCGGCAGCGGTGGGTCTGCTGGTGCTGAACGCTGTGCTGGCGGCGGGTGTCTACGCGCTGCTCCGATCGGGCTGGAAGCTCAAGAGCTGAGCGGGCTGGCCTGACCCTTGGCCAGCGAGGAAGTGGTGGGAGCGCTGGCAGAAATGCGGTTCAGCGCCTCCTGCGCGCCCATGACATCGGCCACATTGCCGATCTCGAAGTAGTCGGTCTGCCGATCGCCGTCGCTGTCCTTGCCGATCTTCACCGCGAGTTGCAGCCGGCCGCTTCCGTCGCGCTTTTCGAACCGCTGGATCAGACCAATGCGGTCGGCCGGCACGGTCTCCACCGTCAACTCTCGGCCCATGCTCAGCTTCAGCGCGCGCTCATTCGTCACCACGTAGAGCACGCGCCCTTTCTGGAACAGCGGCACAAAGGGACGAGCCATCATGGCGAGGCCGATTGCAATGAAGGGCAGGCCAAACAGCGGAAAGGCCCAGCCAATCCAGCCCGGCCCATCATCCCCGGAAACGGCAATCGCACCTGTGGCAAGCACAGTCCACATCACTGAAAAGGCGGTCCAAGGGATTGCGAAGATGTAGATTCCGAAGCTGAGCGGTTCCAAGCGGCCTAACTGCCAGCCATGCCACACGACGGTCTCGCTAACGCGAAGCTCACGCTCAAGCGCGAGCCGCAGGCGGGACATGATGGGGTTATCTTGGCGCGGGCCCGTCTTTTCCGACATGGCCCCGAATTATCCCAAAAGGATTGTCAATGCGTTAGCGAGGCCCGCATCCGGTACCGGCCGTCCTTGAAGCTCTCGAACAGCTGGCGCACCGTCGGATGATCCACCGGCCCACCATCAGAGTCCGCGATAAGATTGCCCTGGCTGACATAGGCCACATAGGACGAATCATCATTCTCCGCGAGCAGGTGATAAAACGGCTGGTCGCGCCGAGGGCGGATGTCCTCGGGGATCGATTGGTACCATTCTTCCGAGTTGGCGAAGACCGGGTCGATATCGAACACGACACCGCGAAAGGCGAACAGGCGGTGGCGGACCACATCGCCGATGCCGAAGCGGGCACGGGTCTGGCGCGGCGCGATGATGGTGCGCCCGGCCTGGCTCGAGAAGAACTCTGCACGTTCCATATCTGATAATATGGACCTTTGCGCTCGCAAAACAAGCGCCGGTTTTGTGCAGCTGCGAGATATGCCCGCATTTTGTGCACCCTCGGGTCTTGGCAAGCCTCGCGCCTTGGGCTAACGGGCGCGCTCCCTGTCGCCAGCCGTCCCGACCAGATGGCCTCAAGCATCGCGGCAGGCCTCGCGGAGAGGTGGCAGAGTGGTCGAATGCGCCGCACTCGAAATGCGGTTTACCGGCGACGGTAACGTGGGTTCGAATCCCACCCTCTCCGCCAATATACATTGATATTAGCAGATAATTCTACTCATGGTGGCCTTGTTCCCATAACGGCTCCCCAATAGATTGGCTGCTGCAACTTATCTTCCCGGCTGCGAGGCGAAATCAGCGCACGGATCAGCGCACCATCGCCGACAGCCGATTTGACTATCTCCGCCCACCCGGAAACGGAATCACGTTATCGTCCTCGAGGAAGGCCACCATGCCCTCTTCGTCAACGACCAGCTGGAAGACGTCGTACGCCTCGTCATCGCTGTTGCTCTGCCACCTGAAAACTGGA
>DLGU01000134.1 GCA_002482865.1 Porphyrobacter sp. UBA7686 | reverse complement strand
TTGGAATGGCCTGCCATTGGACGACTTCACCGGAAATGTTGGAAATGAGAGCGCGCGCCTTACTCCGGAGCACGCAGGCGATGCAAGGGTGCGCGCGCTGAGTCTGCGCGAGCGGGTGGCGGATGTGGTGCGGTTCGCAGTGCGGCCCGGCTATGTCGCTCAGCCGATGGCGTGGGGACGGGCCGCGGCGCTGGCGCTGGTGGCGGTGTTAGCGCTCGATCTTGCCGCCGATTGGCTCACCTACCTGGTCGTCGAGGCTTGGGATGCCGAGGCCGGGTTCCTGCCGGACCCGATCAATACCGATGCGACTCTGGCCGAGGATCTGTTCGGCTTCCTGATCCTCGCCCCGATCACCGAGGAGCTGGCCTTTCGCGGCTGGCTGAGCGGGCGGGTGGCAGCGCTGAAGTTTGGGGCATGGGGATTGGCGGCGATGGGCCTGTTCACCGCGAGCGTTTATGCCGATCCCGCCCATGTCGATGCCCTCGCCATCGCAGGCCTTGCGATGGTCTTTGCAGGCTTGGTGCAATGGAGCCGCGACCGCGCTGTCCAGGCCGAAGTGCCCGCATGGTTCACGCGCCACTTCCACTGGATCGTGTGGGGATCATCGGTCGCCTTCGGCCTGATCCACCTCGGCAATGNNTTACGAGCCGTTGGCACACCCGCTCGGCCTGCTGGTGGTGCTGCCGCAGACAATCGGCGGCCTGCTGCTCGCCTACACCCGCACCCGTCTGGGCCTGCCTGCGGCGATGGCGCACCACGCGATGTATAATGCGATCTTTCTGGCGGGCGATTACGGATGGTGGTGAGGGCGCGGAGGGTCGAAACGGGCGCTTAATCCAGCAAGCCTGCATTCCTGCGCTCATCAGCGGCGGAATAGCGCCCGCACTCCAGCAGCCGTGCCCGCAGCATCGGTGGCATATCGAAGACCGCGTTGCGATAATTGTACCGCATCAGCCGACCGTTGCCGGGCTCGAGGAGCAGCAGGATTGAATCCAGAAACTCGGCTGCGCGTCCGGGGAAATCGCGCTTGAAGTGCTGATAGAGCCGTGCCCAACTGATGGTGAACCGTTCGACATCTGGCACGTCATACCCGGTCGGATAACACTCAAAGTAGCAGTGCTCGGGCCAATCGGGAGCTGGCGGCGTACCCGGCGGCGGCTTGACTTTGATCTTCACCAGGTAATCCGGTCCGCCAAAATCCATCAGGCGCAGATTGTGGACAGGATCGACATAGCCCCCCCGCACATCATCGCTTTCGATCCACGTGAATGGCCGAGCCGCCACGCTGGCTCAGACCCGCACCGCCGTACCGCTGGCGCTGACCATCAGCATTGACCCATTGGGGCCGATCACTTCGTAATCGAGATCGATACCGACGACCGCATTGCCGCCAATTGCCGCAGCTTCGGCCTGCAGTTCCTCGATCGCCTGTTTGCGCGCATCGGCCAGAATGCGCTCGTAGGAACCCGACCTGCCACCAACGATATCGCGGACATTGGCGAACATGTCGCGGAAGATGTTCGCGCCGACGATGACCTCGCCGGTGACGATCCCCATATATTCCTGGATCGGCTTGCCTTCCAGCGTCGGGGTGGTGCTGACGATGACGCCGCGGGCGTCTTTCCAGGGGGATGCCATTGTCCAGTCTCCTTGCAGTGCTGTATTATGACTATAATACAGCCTGGCGAAAATTCAATGACATCCCGCCAGCAAGTCCTTGCTGAACGATAGCCCGCAGATCAGGCCATCCCGAGCGCGTTCTTGTAGGTCTCCAGCAGCATGTCCTGCTCGCTGCGGTCGTCGGGCTTCATCTTCCGCAGGCGCACAATCTGGCGCATGATCTTGGGGTCATACCCGACCGCCTTGGCTTCCATGTAGACGTCGCGGATATCGTCAGCGATGCCCTTCTTTTCTTCTTCGAGGCGTTCGATGCGCTCGATCAGCAGGCGCAGGCGGTCATCGGTCGATTGGGCTTCGTCGGCCATGGGGGTTCTCCATCAAACAGAATCGGTTGAGCGGTGCGATAGCCAGCCCGCCGCCCCGATTGAACCGCCCCGACGAATTATTCCTGTGCGTTCTTCGCGATACTGGCGTCCATGCGGGCCAGCTGCTCCTCGGTTGCCGGGGTCTGGCGCGTGGCCTTCCACTCGGCGGCGGGCATTCCGTGGACCACTTCACGCGCGGCTTCCTTGTCGCCGGGGTAGCCCGCATCACGAATCCAGTCGGCGAGACAATTGCGGCAGAAGCCCGCCAGCCCCATCAGCTCGATGTTCTGCGCATCATGCCGGTGCCGCAGATGCCGCACCAGCCGGCGGAAGGCGGCGGCGGCCTGCGCATCATCGAGGCTGTCGAGCGGATCGGCATTGCTATTCATCGCGGCTTTTCCTTGAGTTGAAAAACGGGTGTGCCATAGGCGACCCTAACTAGGGATCACCAAAAATGTCACGACGCGATCAGTCACGGATCGACCCGCGCGGCCGCAAGGTCAAAATTCTCGCCACCATCGGACCCGCCAGCCGCTCGCCCGAGATGCTTGAGCGCTTGGTGCGGGCGGGGGCCGATGCCTTCCGTCTCAACATGAGCCACGGTGCACACGCCGATCACGAGGCGGCGGTTCACGCCATCCGGGCGCTGGAAAAGCAGTTCGCCCGCCCGATTGCGATCCTCGCTGACTTGCAAGGGCCCAAGCTGCGCGTCGGCACGTTCAAGGATGGTCAGGCTGTGATCCGCCATTCGGGCCACTTCGTGCTCGACCGGGACGAGACGCCGGGCGACGAAAACCGCGTCTGCCTGCCGCATCCCGAACTGTTCGGCATCATGGAACGCGGACAGCGTCTGCTGATCAATGACGGCAAGATCCGGCTGAAAGTGCTCGAATCCGATGGCAGCCGCATCCTATGCAGCGCCGAGGTGGGCGGGGTGATCTCCGACCGCAAGGGCGTGAACGTCCCCGATGCCGAAGTGCCGATCCCGGCGCTGACCGAGAAGGACCGCCGCGATCTCGCCTTCGCCACCGAACATGGGGCCGACTGGATCGGCCTCAGCTTCGTGCAGCG
>DLGU01000070.1 GCA_002482865.1 Porphyrobacter sp. UBA7686 | reverse complement strand
CATGGCGTTCCTGATCCGCACCATCGATTTCACCGCTGCGGGGCGCGAGATCGTCCGTGACAGAGTGGTGGATCAGACAAGCCTCACAGTGGGCCGGGCGGCCGAAAACGACATCCACCTCCCCGATTTGGCGGTCGAGCAGAACCATGTGCGGATCGACTTGCAAGGCGATGGGACGCTGGCGGTCGCCGCGCTCGGCACACTAGGCTTCGCGCTCGATGGCCGGGTGGTCATGGACGGCACCATCGACCCGCGAACGGGAGGCGAAATCGCGCTCGGCGCAGCGCGGTTAGCGGTTGCCAGTGAGGCGGATGGGCGGACGATTATCACCATCCGGCAGGTTGTGGCCGATGAAGGCAAAGGCGACGCCTTGCGTGGCTTTGCGCTTGCCAGCGTACTGCCGTCCAAGCGCGCGATGAGCTGGGCATTCGCGGGCGCGATCCTACTATTGCTCCTGCTGGTGCCGGTCGCCAGCCATCTGCTGCGCTCGCCTGCCAAGCCCGATCCGACCGGCAAGACCCCCGGCACCGTGCTGATGGACAGCGCGTGGACCAGCGGCGAATTGTCGCTGAAACACCACAGCCTCGAAGACAATTGCGAGAGCTGCCACGTCGCCGCTTTCGAAAGCGTGCAGGATGAAACCTGCGTCAGCTGTCACAAGGACACCGGCGACCACGCCCCGATCCCGCGTCTTGCCCAAGGCAGCCCCGCGCTGTCGCCGGGCGACGCGCTCCAATGGCGGATCGCGGAAGGCTTCGGGAAGGAAGGCCCGCTGGGCTGCGTTGCGTGCCATTCCGAACATGAAGGCCCCAAGCGCCAAGCGGCGGGCGGCGAGGCGTTTTGTTCGGATTGCCACGAGAAGCTCGACACCCGTCTCACCGACACCGCGCTGGCGAACGCGCATGATTTCGGCAAAGGCCACCCGCAGTTCCGCCCCGTCTATTTCGCCAGCTTCGGCGCGGCCAAGCCCGTGCGCGCAGCGCCGGGAGCGAAGCCGGTTGAACGCTCTGGCCTCGTCTTCCCACACGATATTCACATGAACCCGCGCGGCGGGGCGGCGCGTATGGCGGTCAGCCTGTCACAATTTGGTAAGCCCTTGAAATGCAAAGATTGTCACAACCTGACATCCGACCGAATGTCGTTCAAGGAGGTGAAGATGGAGGATTCCTGCGAGGGCTGTCACAGCCTGGTCTCCGGACGCACGGCGGCGGGCGGCTTCAGCAAGCTGCGTCACGGCGATATCAAGGATCTCGCTGAGGATCTCGCCCGGATTTCGTCCGGCCCGCGCCCGCGCGTCGGCCCGGCGCGCGAGCGGCCCGGACAGATCGGCAGCGCCTCACCCTATCGCGCAGATTTCGGCCGCCCGGTGCGCGCCTATATCGGGCTATCGAACGCCTTGTCGGCGGGCGGGGTCTGCACCGAATGCCACCTGCCGACCCGCGGCCCGACCGGGCAGGCCGATCTCATGCCGGTCAACCTACCCGACCGCTTCCTCACCAGCGGCTATTTCAACCACGAAGCGCACAAGCGCGAGAAGTGCACCGATTGCCATGCGGCAGACACCTCCAAGGCGGCTAGCGATCTGCTGATCCCGGACCTCAAGAGTTGCCGCGAATGTCACCTCGGCGCGACCGCGGTGAAGACCAAAAAGATCGTGCCGAGCGATTGCGCGATGTGCCACGCCTATCACCTGCCCGCAGGGCAATGGACGGGCTTGGGGCAGCCCAAAGGCCCCGCCCCGCATTACAAGCCGCCGCCCGCCCCTTCTAAGGCGAAGGTTGCGGCGGTTTCGGCCCCGGTGAGACAAAAGCCATGAGCGGGGCGACCCCTTCCTCCGGGCGTGCTGTGCTGATCGCACAGATGACCGACATTCACGTTGGCTTTGCCCCTGCCGAACAGCCCGAGGAATTGAACCTCACCCGCTTCCGCGCGACTTTGGCGCGCCTGCTCAATGGCCCCAACCGGCCCGATCTGCTGGTGCTATCGGGCGACATTACCGATCACGGCGATCCGGAGAGCTTCGCCAAGACGGCGGATATGCTGAAGGACTGCCCCTGCCCGATCATCCCGCTGGTCGGCAATCACGATAGCCGCGCTGGCCTGCTCAGCGCTTTTCCGCAGGTCGTTCCGGCTGACGGCGGGTTTCTGCACTATGTGGTCGAAGCGCCGCTGGGCCTGCGGATCATATGCCTCGATACGCTGGAGGATGGCCGCCACGGCGGGGCGTTCTGCGAGGTGCGCGCGGCTTGGCTGACTGACCGGCTGGCCGAGGCTCCCGAAACGCCGACGCTGATCTTCATGCATCACCCCCCGGTGGTCGCCGGGATCGACTGGATGGACCCCGCGCCGGACGAACCGTGGATCATGCGGCTGCGCGGGGTGCTTGAGGGACAGCAGCAGGTGCAGGCGATCCATTGCGGGCACTTGCACCGCCAGATCACCACGCAGTTTGCGGGTATCCCGCTTGGCGTGACGCCGTCGGTCGCGCCGCTGGTGGCGATGGACCTGAACCCGATCGACAAGGACGTGCCCGACGATCGCGAACTCATCACCACTGAACCGCCGACCTATGCGCTCCATCGCTGGGACGGGGCGGCGCTGGTGTCGCACTATGAGCGCGTCGGCGATTGGGAGGTGCTGGCGCGGTTCCATGTCGGGTTGCAACCGATGATCGAAGGCATGTTCGCGGAAAGGGATTAGTTCTCTCCCAATTCGTCATTGCGAGCAAAGCGAAGCAATCCATGGCCGGATGTCGCCCCATAATGCCACGATAGTCCATGGATTGCCGCGTCGCCTTCGGCTCCTCGCAATGACGAAGTGAGAACCTACTTCCCCACCGCCGCCCTTTGCGCTCCCACCGGTGCCACGCCAACCCAGCGCTTCATGTCGACATCATCGCTGACCTTCCACGGCACGCCCGAGCGGGTCATGAACAGGCGCTCCATCTCGGGCCGGGTGAAGGGCCGCGAGCCCAATCGCCCGAACACCGCCATCTGCCCGCCGGTCTCGTCCACCGCACGGTCACGGTCGAGGCCCTTGGAGAGCGCAATCGCAGGGCTGGGCGTCTTGGCCCACGCAATCAGCTCCGGCACCGGCGCGGGACTGAAGCCGTAGAAATTGCGCTGGCTGTCCGGGCTGGTCAGTTGCAGCACCTTCATCCCATTCCGCCCGTCCGCCACGTAAGCGAACAGCGAGGCGTTGGTGGTGCCGACGATCACATCTTCGGCATCGTTGAGGGTGCCGTCCAGCGTCACCTTCTGGAAGATGCGGGGGCTGCGCGGGTTCTTCACGTCGAGGATCACCAGACCCTCACCCTTGGCCGCGACATAGGCATAGGTGCGCGCGATATACATCCGCCGCGCATCGGCGAGCGGCACGGTGCCCTCCGGCACTGCAACCGGCGAACGCAGCGAGGTGATGTCGAACAGTTTCACCCCATCCGCATCCGTCACCCAGAGATAGCGGAACTGCACTGCCGAAGCGCGCGCAGCGCGAAGCTCGCGCACGGCGGCGATCTTGGGCGCATCGGGGTTGGCGAGATCGACCACCACCAGCCCCTTGTCCGCCGTGACGAAGGCGACCTCGCCCGCCAGCACGATATGCCGCGCGCCAGTCAGCACCCCGCCGGGGTTCCACGCCTCGGAGCCATCGGTGAAGACCTTGCGGGTCAGCTTGTTGTTGCGGAATTCGCCGTCCGCCAGCGTGTTGACGTTGACGAGGATCAGGCCCTCGACCGCATCGGTGACGACCGCATAGTTGTAGATCGGGAGGAAGGCTTGTTCCTGATTGATCACGCGCATTTCGGGCGTGCTGCGGGTCGGCGCAATCGGCTGGTTGGTGGGCAGCGCCATGCAGGTCGCATTGGCGGTCTTGACGTTGGTGTCATGCCCCAGTGCGGAGAACGGCCCTTTCAGGATCCGTTCCGAGGTGCCCTTGTTGGCGATGCTCGCCACGTCATAGGCGGTGAACCCGCCCTTGCCGCTGGCGACGAACATGTATTCGCCGCGCAGTTGCAGGCAGCCGACGCGGTCGCTGGTGCCTTCGTGGACGTTGACGAATTCCTCAAGCGGATGGGTCTCGCCACTCATCTTGGCGTCGAAGGTCTTGCCGCGCACCCAGTTCTTCAGTTCGCGCCCGTTCTGGTCGACGTGCAGCCCCCACCAATCGGGATAGGCATAGCGGTGGAGGTAGGAGCCGATCACCGCCTGCGGCTCGTCATATTCAGTGACGCGGGTGGCCTGGAACCCGCCTTCGAGGCCCGTCCAAGCGTTCAGCCCGACGAAGTTCACGTAATTGGTGCCCAGCAGGAAAAGCTGCGCCATGATCGCGTTGTTGTCGTCCTTGGCGCTGAGGTGGCAATCGGTGCAGGTCTTGGTCTCGGTCTTCCTCACCGTATGCGGGAAGTGCGGCGCGAAGGCTTGGGACGAGAAGCCGATGGCGCTGATCGGCGGCTGCTGCACATAGATGCGTTCGCGGTTGATGTTGGTCGACGACAGCACCAGCGCCGAGGATGACCGCACCGGCGCGACCTGGTTGCCCTTGGTGGTCTGGTGCTTGCCCAGCTGGAACATCTCGTCGCGCGCGACCTGCGGGTTGTAGGTCGCGAAGTTACGGGTCTCACCGCCTTCGTAGCGGTGCGATTTGGTCTTCCAGTTCGCTTCGATCGGCAGGTGACATCCGCCGCATGAGGTCGTCCACGAAAGGTGGCAGGTGAAGCACGCCATTTCCGGGTCACGGTGCGCGCGGTCGTCGATCCCGATGCCGGTGCCGAATTCGAAATTGCCCGTCTCGGCCCCGTAACGGCTGACCAGCTTCGCCCGCGCGGCCTTGGCGTTGAACACGGGGGTGGCGGGATCGACCGAGTCCTTGACGAGGCTCATCTCCCATTCGAGTTTCGGATCGACGATAGAGCGCTGGATCAGCTTGCGCCTGCCGTCTGCCCCTTCCATCCATTCGAACCGACGCTTGCCATCAGGGTTGCGCAGCAGGCTGAGGTCGTGGCCCTCGGGCGGCGCAGCGGGGCCGCTGGTGCGGAGCGTGGGATAGGCGTCGGGCGTGCCGTGGCAGTCCTTGCAGGTAATCTCGATCGCGTTGGCAACCTCGCCATAGATCAGGCCATTGCCGTGGCTGTCCTGCTCGAAATGGCAATCAGCGCATTGCAGACCGACTTCGGCGTGGATGTCCATCATGTGGACCGCCTTGCCGGGGTTTACGCCAGCGGGGACGAATTTGCCCTCGCCCTCCTTGCGCCACTTTTCCGGATCGTCGGGGTCAACGATCTTGCCGTCGGCATCGAGCAGATTGCCTTCGCGGTCCCGCTTGAAGATCGCGCGGAAGTTCCAGCCGTGGCCGTGATAGTCGGCGAACTGAGTGTCCTTGAGCTTCGGGTTGAGGTCATAGACGTTGCGCACGAATTCCAGATCACCCCATTTCCCGCGTGCGGCGGCGGCTTCGGGATTGCGGTCGTTGATCGCGCGCACTTCCTCGGCGGTGGGGTATTTCTGCTGCTCCGGCCACATCGCGGGCGCGTCGCTCTCGTAATCCCACATGGTGTAGCCGAGGAACGAGTTCAGGAAGATGTTGGGCTGGTGCATGTGGCAGTTCATGCACTGGCTGGTCGGGATAGCCCGCGTGAACACGTGCTGGAGCGGGTGGCCCTTTTCCTTCAGCTGCCCGCCGACCGTCAGCCCATCATCCGCGCGCTTGCCCGGAGCCGCTTCGTGATCGTGATCGTCATGACCAGGCTGCTTCACGGCGCCGTGCTTTGTCTCACCATGGCCCGCTGCCGCCTGCTCGATCTTTTCCGCGATGGTCGGATCGGCGGTGATGCTCTGCCCGTCCCGCCCATATTGCGCATAGATCAGCGAGTGGCGCGGTTCGCGGTCATTGGCATAGACCACGTGGCAGCTTGCGCAGCCCGAATGGCGGTAATCGCCCGGCTGGTCATTGGTCCCAAGGAACCAGGTGAAGGGATCATTGAGACGGGTCTTGTGAATGTTGAGCGCAGGGATCGCCACCCTAAGCCCGGTGCCGGGGCCGCGATTGGATTGCTTGAGGTCCGGCCGACCGGGCTCTTCGAGCCGCTGGATCGCGCCGGATGGATTGGGCAGGCCGATTTCGGGGAACTGCGAATTGATCGTGCGCCCGCCGCGTTCGAACACGCGGAAGACATCGCCCGGCGGGATCACCTGCCAGGTGGGGAGCGGATACATCTCGGCCAGCACGCCGCGCGCGACCTGATCTTCCGACAACACGCCCCCAGGCCCCGCGCCGGGCGAGGTGATCTTTGCAGGCAACCCATCGCGGGTATAGGCCTCGCCCAGCAGGTAATTCTTGAACGGCAGAATCCCGTTATTGTAGCTCGCCCCGCCCCACAGCATCGCGCCTGACGCCATGATCGAGCGTTCGGCGGCCTCAATCGCGCCGATGTGGCACGACCCGCAGGCCTCACGCGCCACGCGGTAGTCGGACGGATTGACGAACTTCACGAACTCCGGTGCTTCCTTGTTGAGCAAGGCGTAGGACCGCTTCGGATTGGCCGAGGACGGGAAATGCCAGCTGTCGGGATATGTCGGCAGCACATGGGCGGTATCGCGGGCGGCGACGTAATCGGGGTGATCGTGCGGAAGTTCGGAATTGCCGCGCACCTTGGGGTTGCCGCCGTGGCAATCGGTGCAACCCAGCCGCACGGCGGGCGAGACATGCATGGTCGGCGCATCGGTCTTGACGTGGCAGGTGTTGCAGCCTTCGGACTTGGCCTCCATCTCGGCCACTGATTGCCGCTGCGGCGCGGGCGGAGCGAAGACGGCGGTGTAGTCGCGCGTGACCGGCTTTTCCTTGTCCGCCGCGATGCCCGTGCCTGCGAACAGCGAGACGGCGAGCACCAGCGCCGCTGCCAGCAGCGCGATGTGTCGGGTGAGAGATTGGCCAAGCTTCAACATCAGTAGGTCAGCACCACGTTGGCGAGGATCGAAACAAACTCCTGTCCGCCGCCGCCGCGCGCGGTGAACAGGTCCTTGAAGCCGTCGCCTGCAACCAGTGTTGCGGCAGACAGACGGAAAACGAGGTTCTGATTGGCTTTGGGCCGCCAAATTGCCGCTGCCGAAAGGTCAAAGCCGATCTCGCGCGGGATTGAGCCTTCATTGCGCAGCACTTGCAGCGTTGCGGTGTTCTCGAACCACAGGTGGTTGGCATTGGCCGACAGGCGGAACTGTGGCGTCAGATCGAAATCCGCGCCGATGCCAGCGAGGATCAAGCCGGGGTTGTTGAAATTGCTCTGCCCCTGCTCCTTCGAGGAGCGCAGCGAATTCAGCAACCCATTGCGGCCATTGATACTGACCGCGCGGCCACCGCCCGCAAAGGGGATCGTCTGGCGGATCCAGTAGGACGTATCCGCGCCCGCAAAGACCGGGTTTTCAAAGATCGCGTCGAACCCGCCTTCGGTATCGTCATAGGGATCAGAATCCCCACTCGCGAAAGCAGCGGACAGGCGGAAGCGCATCCAGTTGCGATCGTAGCTCGCTTCGACAGCGGCGAACTGCGCGTTGATATTGGCCGGGCGGTCAGTGAAGAAACTGTTCCGGTCTTCCCCCAGCGCCCAATAGAAACTGCCGGTGAGGTTCACCCGCCCCAGCCGCCCATCGACATTATAGCCAAGGTAGACCGCGTCATATTCGCGGCCCCTCAGCGTCCCCAGCAGCGCGGGACGCACCGGGAAGCCGTTGGTGTCGATCTGGATGTCGTCAGCCTCGCGGTTCATGTTGTAGACCACGGTGATCTGGCTCGTCAGCGCCGGGATCAGGAAGTCCTGACGATAGGCATTGGCGACGAAGACGAAATCATCCCGTGGGCTGCGCAGGATCGCGTTGAGGCCGGAGTTGGTGTCCTTCTCCAGCCGCCAGAACGCGCCGAGATTGAACTGGAAGCGGTTGTTGTCGCGCGATCCGAACAGGCGCACGCCCAATTGCTGGTCGTTGAACAGGAACCCGCGAAAATCCGACTGGAACGGCTGGATGCCCGCGCGCAGCGAGATGAAGTCGAACCGGTCATTGTCGAACTGGCTGAAGTGGTAATCAACGAAGGCTTCCTGCACCCCGAGGAAGTGGTCGAGCCGGTGCGAGGGGCGCGACGGTTCCACAAACAGCACGCGGCGTTCGGGCACATCGACATAATTGACGTTGTAGGCCAGTGTGACGCGGTATTCGATGCTCGGCGGCTTGAAGGTGGTCGAGCCTTTCAGCAGCGCGAACCCAGCGATGAAGGTCTGGCTGAAGACCTGGCTGAAGTCGTTCCCGAACACATCGTTACGGTCGGGGTCTTCGGTGGTCTGCACGCCGACGGGGATGGGGAAGGTGCGCGGCTCGTAGACGCTATCGCTGATGAGGTTGGCGACGAAGAACCAGTCGTCTTCCTTGATCGGCAGCCACGGCACCTTGGCCCGATTGATCGGCCGGTCGCCCTTGTAGGTGTTCTGGTTATAGGGATCGAGCAGGTTCTCTTTGACCAGCCCGAGGCTCTCGATCAGTCGCCAGCGATCAGGAATGGGCAGTTGGTCGGTCGGAAAGGCGCTGGGCGGCGGCGCGCGGATGGCGCCTTCGTTATTCTGCTCGATCCGCTCGGGCAACGGCGCGGTGTAGCCGGGGCGCTGGCGACCATCGATAATCGCGGGATCGACCGGAGGGACGTCCTGCTCCCAGTCCTGCGACGCTTCTTCGCCGGGCGGCGAGGGCTGCGCCTGCACCTCGTCCGGCGGCGGGCTCGCCTGGAGCAGCAGCAGCGCAGGGAGCAGCCAGCTCATCTAGAGCCCCTCGCACACGTTCTGCGTGGCCGTATCGAGGAACGGCGCAAAGGGACAATTGACGTAGCGCAGCCGCACTTGCCGAGAGCCGACCGCGACCACGATCCGGTCCGCGCGAATGGCATTCGGCGCGTTGCTCAGTCCGCCACCAGCCCGCAGTGCGCCATTGTTGAGGCCGAGAAAGCTGATCATGTCGTCCTGATCGATCCCGTCGCCCGACACCCCGATCCCGCCGACCAGCACATTGCCGCGATAGACCGGCACCGAACCGGGGAAGATCTGGATGCCATTGTCGAGCCGCGTCGTGCCCGCCGTCACTTGCGGCAAGGTAGTGCAACTGCGCGGGGTGTCCTGCGCACTTGCTCCGGTGACGAAGGCGAGATGCTGCGCGAGATTGCCGACGATCAGCGCAGACTGCAGCCCGGTCGAAAACGGGTTGAACTGCGCAATCGGACGCGACAGCGGGCCATTGGACTGCCCCACCTCGCCATCGGGGAAATAGGGCCGCGAAAGGTTGCCGCCCGCGCGGTCGGAGAAGGCAAAACCGCCGGTCAGCGCCGTGGGATCGCCGAGAAAGGCGCGCGTCCGGGCAACGAATTGCGGCACTTCCCCGCCCGCCGCCAGCAATTCATTGGCGGCAAAGGCGCCCGAGAAGAAATTGGCAGTACGCGCCTTTTGCAGGCTCACGTCGATGCCGAAGATCGGCGCATCAGGGGAGCGGACAAGGCCAAGCACCTGCCCTCGCGTATCGACCAGACTGATCGTCACCTGCGCGCGGCTATCGAGCGGCTGGCGGATCTGCGCCCGCGCGCGGCTCATCACGGTGAAGGCTTCCTCAAGGATCACCCGCGCCTCGGCTGCCGTCAGCGGGCTCGCTACATCGCCCGCGTCGGTTCCACTTCGCACCGGAAAACGGTTGGCCCCCGCGCCGTTGGAGAGCACGAAGGCATCGCGGTTGGCGAATTCCACTGACGTCGAAGCGCGCACGCCCGAAGCCTCGCTCCCATAAGTCGCGCCCGCGAGCAGGGCTGTCCCCATGTAATAGCCGGTCACCGGCACCAACGCGCCTGCGGTGGAGCCGAAGCTGGCACCTGCGACGTTCCCGATCTGCGGATATTCAACGTCAGTATAGCGCAGCGATGTGCCGTCCGCAGTGATACGGTCGGCGCGGATCGCGACCGGCGCTTCAAAGCCCACCGTTCCAGCGAGCGCGATCGCCTCGTCCACATCGGCATCGCGGTCGAGCACGTTGGGGTCGAAGCTGTAGCTGCCGTCAGCGATCACCCCGATGCCGCCGACCACCACACCGTTCTGATAGAGCGGGAATCCGCCCGGGTCAGCGGCGAGGCCTAGCGGAGAACGCTTCGGACCGATGAACCCGTCGCTCGCCCGCGCGGCAAGGTCGGAACAGGGCAGTTGGCTGAACTGCACCCCGAACAGCGGGCCGCTTTCGAGGCCTGCGGTGGTCGGCGCAGGCGGGAAATGTTCCTGCACGATGAAGCTCGCCGTGCGGCTGGAGAAGGCGTTGCCGCCGCTTGAAAGATAGGCGCCGGTGATCGCCTTGGCGATAGCCGCTCCGGCGCTGGGGATGGTGAGCCCCTGCGCGTCCTGATTGCTGCCATCGGGCGCCGAGGGGATGCGCGCGGTGCCCGCAGCGCCCGGCATGGCGAAGACGCCGAGCACGTTCCCCACCCGGTCCGTCACCGCAATGGTCGCTGCCACACCCCGCGCCCGCGCTTCAGCGGCGGCTTGGGCGATGATCGTGCCGACTTCCGCGCTGGTGAGACTTTCGGCGGCGGGGACGGAAAACACCTGTCCGGCAGGCGGCGGCGTGGGTGTCGGCACGGGCCCGCCGCCGGTTGCGCCCCCTCCCCCCGAGCTGCTGCCCCCACCCCCGCAGGAGGCGAGCACCAAGGCGCTTGCCGCAACCCAGAATGTCCCCCCCTTGCGCATGGCTATTGCAGCCTGCCGATCGCGCCGCTCGCCGATTTCAGCGCGGCGCGGAAATCGGCCGGGCGGTAGGCGTTGGGTTCTTCCACCGCCTTGTACGCCCGGGCGATATCGCCGCGGATGCCCGCCGCTGCGCCCTGCGTCACCCGGCCTTCGCGCACCAGCGCGTTGAGCAGCGTATCGACCGCCATCACCGCCTGCACTGATCCGGCATAGTCGGTAAAGCGCGGCGTCGTCGCCTCGCCCGCGATGATCGCGATCACCTTGAATGCGTCGGCATCGGCATAGGCACGACCCGACAATGCATCGGCCAAGACCCCCGCATGCACCGACAGTGCCTGCGCAGCGGCACGCGCCTCGCCCGGCCCCTGCCCCATCGCTGCGTGGAAGCCGCGCGCGGCGCTCTGGAACTTCGCCGCCTCGCCCGGCACCAGCGCGCCTGCGACCGCTTGGAGCATGATCATGTTTTCATCATTGAACGGCGGGTTGCCGAACGGGATCGGCCGTGCGGGATTGGTTTCGAAGGTGAGCTTGCGCTGTGGGCCATCGGTGATCGTCCGGTGGCACGAATGGCAGTCGTAGAAATAGAACTGCGGGAAGGCGCCTTCGTAAGCGAATTTGGGCTGCGCGAAGAGGCTGGTCGCGCGGCGCACCGCTTCGGCCTGCCCCACCGCCCAGAACCGCACCGAATTGGGCGTGGCCTTTCGTGCGGTGTAATCGCCGTCGATAGTGTGGTGCTGCTGGAGCGCGCTGAACAGATCGAGCTCGAA
>DLGU01000071.1:4597-7810 GCA_002482865.1 Porphyrobacter sp. UBA7686 | reverse complement strand
CACTTCCACTACGTGCTGTCGATGGGCGCCGTGTTCTCGATGTTCGCCGGCTTCTACTACTGGTTCCCGAAGATGAGCGGGCGGATGCACAGCGAGTTCCTCTCGCACCTGCACTTCTGGACCTTCTTCATCGGCGTGAACGTGATCTTCTTCCCGCAGCACTTCCTCGGGATGCAGGGGATGCCGCGCCGCTATCCGGACTACGCGGAAGCCTTCACCTTCTGGCACCAGGTCAGCACCTACGGGTACTACATCATGGCCGGTTCGATGGTGTTCTTCTTCGTCAACATCGCCTACGCGCTGCTGGCGGGCAAGAAGGCGGCTGCCAACCCGTGGGGCGAAGGTGCGACGACGCTCGAATGGACCCTGCCGAGCCCGCCGCCCTACCACCAATTCGAGACGCTGCCGGTCATCACCGACGCGCATGACTACCACGATCACCGTCCGGTGACGGCCTGATCGCGGCAGGCGGCGGGGCTGGTGACAGCCGCGCCGCGCTGACCGGACACGAGCACAAGCAGGGGGCGCGGCTTTTCAAGGGCCGCGCTCCTTGCCGATGGAACCCAAGAGTATGGCTACGACCGCACCTCAGACCACCGCAACGCTGCCAACGGAATGGCGTGATTTCTTCGCGCTGACCAAGCCGCGGGTGATGACGCTGGTGATCTTCACCGCGATCTGCGGCGTGCTGGCTGCGCCGGGCTCGATCCATCCGGTGCTTGGCTTTACCGCGATCCTCGCAATTGCGATGGGCGCGGGCGGCTCAGCCGTGCTCAATATGTGGTGGGAAGCCGACCTTGACGCAGGGATGAAGCGCACGATGAACCGTCCGCTGCCCGGCGGGCGGATGCGGCGCGAGGATGCGCGTGATTTCGGGATTTTCCTGTCGGCGGTCTCGGTCGGCCTGATGGGCGTGGCGATCGGCTGGCTGGCGGCATCGCTGCTGTTTGGCGCGATCATCTATTACGCCGTGATCTACACCATGTGGCTGAAGCCGCGCACCCCGCAGAACATCGTCATCGGTGGCGGCGCGGGCGCGTTTCCGCCGCTGATCGGCTGGGTTGCGGTGACGGGCGACATTACCGCCATGCCGATCCTGCTGTTCGCGATCATCTTTTTCTGGACTCCGCCGCACTTCTGGGCGCTGGCGCTGTTTGTGCAGTCGGATTATGCCAAGGTCGGCATTCCGATGCTGCCGGTGGTCGCGGGCGAAAAGCCGACGCGCCGCCAGATCATGATCTACACGCTGCTGCTGGCCCCCATCGCGATTGCGCCTTGGGCGATTGGCGGGACGAGCTGGATCTACGGCTCGGTCGCGGTGGTGCTCTCGGTGCTGTTCGTGGTGTTGGCGATGCCTGTCTTCACCCGGATGCGGGCCGAGGTTGACGCCATGACGCCTGAGAAGACGCTGTTCAAATATTCGATCGTCTATCTCTTCGTGCTCTTCGCTGCGCTGGTGGCTGACCGCGTCGCCGCCTATCAGGGGTGGATCGCATGACGCCCGACGAGGAACGTGAATTCTTGCGCCGCCGCAAGGCCCGTAACTGGGTTGTGGCGGGCACGCTGATCTTCTTCGTGGTGTTGTTCTACGCCATCACCATTGTGCGCATCGGAGGCCAGAGCTGATGGCGACGCTGCCGCCCGTTGCTGACGATTCCGCTCGCCGCAATCTGCGGGTTGGGCTGATGGCGTTTGCGGGCGCGCTGGCGATGTTGGGGTTGGGCTATGCCTCGGTGCCCCTCTACCGGCTTTTCTGTCAGGTGACTGGATTCGGCGGGACGACCATGCAGGCGACCGAAAGCGACGCCGCGCGCGCCGCCACGCTCGCCACGGGGCAAAAGATCTCGATCCGTTTCGACGCTTCGGTGCCCGCGGACATGCCGTGGACCTTCCACCCCAGCGCGCCGACCGACACCATCACCATCGGTGAGCGGGACATTGCCACCTATGTGGCCCGCAACCTCGGCTCTACGCCGGTGACCGGCATGGCGACCTTCAACGTCACGCCGGAACAGGCGGGCAAGTATTTCAACAAGATTCAGTGCTTCTGCTTTACCGAGCAGACATTGCAGCCCGGGCAGGAAGTGATCATGCCGGTGCTCTACTATGTCGATCCGGCAATGCTGGATGACCCGAACATGCAGGGCGTCGAGCAGATCACGCTCAGCTACACTTTTCACCGCGCCAAGGACCCGGTAAACCCGGCGTCCACTGGCACAAACTGAACCTTCAAGCACAACCCAGGGACGGGAACGACCAATGGCTGGCAAGGCAAACCACGATTACCACATTCTTGAACCCGATATCTGGCCGCTGATCGGCTCGCTGTCGGCGCTCACCTTCACCAGCGGCATGGTGCTGAGCTTCCACCCCGATCTGTTCGGCTCGTCCGCCAGCATCGTGATGTGGGCAGGGCTCGCCGGCCTGATCGCCACTTTCTTCATGTGGTTCAAAAACATCGTCGTCGAAGCGCAGCGCGGCGACCATACCCCTGTGGTGCAGCTGCACATGCGCTATGGCATGATCCTGTTCATCGCGTCCGAAGTGATGTTCTTCGTCGGCTGGTTCTGGAGCTTCTTCGACTTCGCGCTGTTCCCGACCCCGCTGACCTATGACCACACGACCGGTGCGACCACCAGCCTGTTCGGCGAAGCGGGCGCGATTGCAGCCTTCATCCCTGAAGGCATGGAAGTGCTCGATCCCTTCGCGCTGCCGCTGCTCAACACGCTGATCCTGCTGTGTTCGGGCACCACGGTCACTTGGGCGCACCACTCGCTGATTCATGGCGACCGCGTGGGCCTGAAGCAGGGCCTGTGGGCGACCATTGCGCTTGGCGTGCTGTTCAGCTCGATCCAGGCCTACGAATACAGCGCGGCGCCGTTCGGCTTCGGCGGGAACACCTATTCGAGCGCCTTCTACATGGCGACCGGGTTCCACGGTTTCCACGTGGCGATCGGGACGATCTTCCTCGCGGTGTGCCTCTATCGCGCCTATCTCGGCCACTTCACCCCGCGCCAGCACTTCGGCTTCGAAGCGGCGGCATGGTACTGGCACTTCGTTGACGTGGTGTGGCTGTTCCTGTTTGTCGCCATCTATGTGTGGGGCGGCTGGGGCGCTGAATACCACTAATGAACGCGGACCCCGGTCCGACGGAAAAGAAGGGGCAGCCGGGGTTAGTCTCGGCTGCCCTTTCCGGTTTGTGCCCCCGTTGCG
>DLGU01000071.1:0-4502 GCA_002482865.1 Porphyrobacter sp. UBA7686 | reverse complement strand
ATTGCGGGCTCGACATCGTCAGCCTTGAACGTGGCGGCAGGTTTGTCGGCGTGGTGACGATGCTGTTGGCGCTGGTGCTGATCCTCGCCGCGATGGGCGTCGACGAATGGCTGCGGCCGCCGATCTGGGCCTCGCTGCTGTTTTGGGCGCCGGTGACGGTCGGCGCGGTGATCTTCGGCCTGAGGTTCTACAAGACGATGTGGGTCTACCACCAATACGAAGAGAGCCAGCAGCCATGACCCGCCGTATCCCGATATTCTCGACCATCGTCGTGATCGCCGCGGTCCTGACGATGATCGGGCTCGGCATCTGGCAGCTTGGCCGCAAGACCGAGAAAGAGGCTCTGATCGGGCAGTATCAAGCGGCCTTGCAGGACGACACCGTGGTGCCGTGGGCCAGTCCTGCCGATTACGAGCGCGATCTGTTCCGCCGCACGACGATCGATTGCCTCGCCGTACGCGGCACCGATCCGATTTCCGGCAAGTCCGCCACTGGCCGCTCGGGCTGGGTGCATATTGCGCGCTGCAGCCACGCGGGTGGGGGTGAGGCTGACGTCACGATAGGCTGGTCGCGCTCGCCCGAATCCCCGCAATGGAGCGGCGGTCCGGTGACGGGACGCATCGCGACCTATGGCGACACCATCCGGCTTGTCGCCGAAACGCCGCAGGCCGGGCTTGAGCCGCTCGCCAAGCCCGATCCGGGCGATCTGCCCAACAACCACTTGGCCTATGCTGGGCAGTGGTTCTTCTTCGCTCTGACCGCACTCGTCATCTACGTGCTGGCATTGCGGCGGCGTCAGCGCTAGGCGGCTGCCCCATGCAATACGTCTCGACACGCGGCAGCGCACCGGCGCTCGATTTCGAAGGGGTGACACTCGCGGGCCTTGCCAGCGATGGCGGCCTTTATGTGCCTGCTGAATGGCCCCGCTTCAGCCAAAGCGAAATCCGCGACATGCGCGGCCTCGCCTATCCCGATCTGGCCGCACGGATCATGGCGCCGTTTGTCACGCCCAGCCTGACCGAGGATGAGCTGCTCGCCCTGTGCCACACGGTCTATGGCGATTTCGGCCACGCGGCGGTCACGCCGCTAGTGCAGCTTGATCAGCAGCACTGGCTGCTCGAACTGTTCCATGGTCCCACGCTCGCCTTCAAGGACGTGGCGTTGCAATTGCTTGGCCGCCTGTTCGAAACCTTCCTCGAACGCCGGGGCGAGCGGCTCACCATCGTCGGCGCGACCAGCGGGGACACGGGTTCCGCCGCGATCCAAGCGGTGGCCGGGCTTGAGCGCGTGGAGATCTTCATGCTCCATCCTAGCGGCCGGGTCAGCGACGTGCAGCGCCGCCAAATGACCACGGTGCTGAGCCCCAACGTCCACAACCTCGCGATTGATGGCAGCTTCGATGACGCGCAGGCGCATGTGAAGCGGATGTTCAACGATGGCGATGTGACCGCCACGCTCAACCTCGGTGCGGTCAATTCGATCAACTGGGCGCGGCTGATGGCGCAGGTGGTCTATTATTTTGCATCCGCGCTGCAACTGGGCGCGCCTGACCGGACGGTGGCTTACTCTGTGCCGACCGGCAATTTCGGTGATGTGTTCGCNNGTCGCGGCGAAGATGGGCCTTCCGATCGAGAAGCTGATCGTCGCCACCAACATCAACGACATCCTCCACCGCGCGCTGTCTTCAGGCGATTACTCGGCGGGCGGGGTCACAGCGACGATTACGCCGTCGATGGACATTCAGGTGTCCTCGAACTTTGAACGCCTGTTGTTCGATGCAGGCGGGCGCGATGGCGGCGCTATGGCCGCACAGATGCACGCCTTCGAAGCGACCAAGGCGATGACGCTCACCAACGCACAGGCACAGGGCGCGTCGACGCTGTTCACCAGCGCGCGCGCCGATCAGGTTGAAACTGCCCGCGCACTGCAATGGGCCTATCGTTCGGCAGGACAGGTGATCGACCCGCACACCGGCGTCGGCCTGCACTGCGCTCAGGCGGTTGCCGCCAGCGTGCCTGCGGGCGTTCCCATCGTTACCCTCGCCACCGCACACCCCGCCAAGTTCCCCGACGCGGTCGAGCGCGCCATCGGCGTGCGCCCTTCGCTGCCCGCTCGAGTCGGCGATCTGTTCGGACGGGAGGAAAGCTTCATCGAGCTGGCCGGCGATTACGCCACCACCCGCGATCATGTGCTGAGCCACGCGGCCTCGACCAGCGCCAGATAATGGCTGACCTCATTCAGCAACCGCTGGTGATGGAGTGCAGCGGGTGGGACGGCTATCGCCTGCTCGACAGCGGGTTGGGCCGCAAGTGGGAGGCCTTCGGCCAGCGCGCCTTTATTCGGCCCGAACCCCAGGCAATGTGGCACCCGCGACTACCCGACTGGCCTGCAGCAGGCGAGTTCATCCCCGGCTCGGACGAAGATGGCGGCGGCCGCTGGCAATTCCGCGAGCGCCTGCCCGACGATGGCTGGCCGCTGGCGTGGAACGACGTGCGCTTCACCGCGCGCCCGACCCCCTTCCGCCATCTGCAATTCTTTCCCGACATGGCCCCGGTGTGGGACTGGATGCGCGAACAGCTGGGCGACATGACCGAGGCGGAAACGCTCAACCTGTTCGGCTATACCGGCCTTGGCACGTTGGCGCTATCGCGGCACGGCAAGGTCACCCATGTCGATGCCTCGAAAAAATCCGTGGCGCAGGCGCGCGAGAACGCTCTGCTGTCGGACATGGCGGAACGTCCGATCCGCTGGCTGACCGATGACGCTGCCAAGTTCACCGCGCGCGAGGTGCGGCGTCAGAAGCGCTATGACGGGATCATCCTCGATCCGCCCAAGTTCGGGCGCGGGCCGGATGGCGAAGTGTGGCGGCTGGAGGAACACCTCGCCGGCCTCGTAACCGATTGCGCACGGCTGCTCGACAATGACAGCCGCTTCCTGTTCCTCACCGTCTACGCCGTGCGGATGAGCAGCCTGGCGATTGCAGGCCTGCTGGAAGAGGCGTTGTCGCATCTGCCCGGCCGGATCGAGCATGGCGACCTCGCCGTGCGTGAGGAAGGCGAGGGCGGGCGCTTGCTCCCCACTGCGATCTTCGCGCGCTGGAGCCGCTAGGCCGCGCGCCCGTCAGGACTGCACTGGACTTCACCGCCCCATCCTGCCAACGGCCTCGCGATGCGCGATACCCTTACCCTTGAAGTCAATGATCTCGTCGTCGATGTCCTGACCGGCATCTATTCCGAAGAGACCGGCAAGCCCCAACCGCTGCGCATCTCGATCGCGGCGCGTTACCAGATCGCGGATCGTTACGAACCCGATACGCCGCTCGATGCGTCCAAGAATTACATGGACCTGAAGTTCGCCGCCTCGGGCGGGTTGCCGCAGGGCGTGCATTTCAAGCTGATCGAGGCAGTGGCGGATCACATCTGCACGACGCTGTTCGTGCAGGACGCACGGGTTGAGGCGGTAACGGTCAAGATCGTCAAGCTCGCCATTGCCGAGGCGGACGAACAGATCGGCATCACGCTCCACCGCGAACGGCCTGCGGCCCACCGGGCGTGAGCCGATGATGCGGCAGATCGAAGTCGGATTGCTGCCGGACAACGCTCTCGACGCGGCAGGCGCCTTCATGGCCTTCCACCTCGAAGCCGCGCGTGCAGCCTTGGCGGAGGCCGATACCACCGCGCTCGCGATCATCCTGCCGCCCGCTTCCCATGACCACCGCGACTGGCGCCTGGCGCTCGCCCGCGATCTGGCCCGCGAAGCTGCACCCAAGCGGGTCAATGTGGTTGCCGGCCCTGAAGGCGAGGCGCGTACGGCGACGTTACGCTTTTTGTCAGATGCGCCCGGGGTGACAGGGCAGTATCTCGTGTGCCATGAATGACAATGTGCCGATCCAGCCGCCCCGCAAGCCTGACCTGATCGTTCTGCGCGACGCGGCGGACAGCCCGCCGCCGCTGATCGACAGCTTCCAGCGCCGGATCACCTATCTGCGTCTGTCGGTGACGGACCGCTGCGATTTGCGCTGTTCCTATTGCATGCCCGAGCGGATGACCTTCCTGCCCAAGAAGGACGTCCTCAGCCTTGAAGAGCTGTACGATCTCGCCACCGGCTTCATCGCCCGCGGCGTCACCAAAATCCGCATCACCGGGGGTGAGCCGCTGGTGCGGCGCGATATCATCGACCTGTTCACCGCGTTGGGCCGCAGACTGGGGCATGATCTGGCCGAATTGACACTGACCACCAATGGCACCCAGCTGGCCGAGCACGCCGAAGCGCTGGCCAAGGCAGGCGTGCGGCGGGTCAACGTCTCGCTCGACACCCTCGACCGCGCGAAATTCGCTGAACTGACCCGGCGCGATGCGCTGCCGCAGGTGCTCGAAGGGATCGCGGCGGCCAAGGCGGCGGGGCTCAAAGTCAAATTGAACGCCGTGGCGCTAAAGGGCGTCAACGAAGAGGAATTGCCCGACCTGATCGCTTGGGGTCATGCCCAGGGCCACGACGTGACC
>DLGU01000193.1 GCA_002482865.1 Porphyrobacter sp. UBA7686 | reverse complement strand
ATCTCGACCTTCGGCGGCTGCGCCTCGGGTCCGGCGGCGGCGCTGGAAAACATGCGGATCATCGAGGACGAGGGCCTTCTGGACAACACCACCCGGATGGGCGCGCGCCTGATCGCGAACCTTGAGGCGCTGGCTGAGCGGCATGCCGTGATCGGTCAGGTTCGGGGCAAGGGGCTGTTCTGCGGGGCCGAACTGGTCGCGGACCGGGCCACGAGGGAGCCGGCGGATGAGAAGAAGGTGGCGGCCGTCGTGGCCGACTGCATGGCGCAGGGCGTCATCATCGGCATGACGAACCGCTCGTTGCCCGGGCTGAACAACACGCTCTGCCTCAGCCCCGCGCTGATCGCCACGCCCGACGACATCGACCACATCACCGAGGCGATCGACGGCGCGCTGGAGCGGGTGTTCGGCTGATCAAAGCGCGCCGACGTGATCCGCGCGGCCTGACTGAATGTAGGTCGGCGGTTCACAGCCGCCAGCCGCACCGGACGCCTGTTGCGCAGCCTGGCCCGTCACGGGAAGGGCTCTCCCTTGACGCGACCACCCCGCTGCGCGCTAAGGGATAAGTCCAGTCTTCGTGCGGAGTGATGCCAGAATGGCGATTGCGGCCGAAAGCTTTGTCCTGACGCCGGGCGCAGGCGGATCGCTGCAACAGCAGATCCGCGCGATGGTGGCCGAAGGCATCCTGTCGGGCCGGTTTCGCGCGGGCGAGCGGATGCCATCGAGCCGGGGGTTGGCCGAGCATCTGGGCCTCAGCCGCATCACGGTGACGCTGGCCTATGCCGAACTGGTCGCGCAGGACTGGCTGACCGCGCGCGGACGGTCGGGCTATTTCGTGTCCGACACAGCCCCCCGGCAGCCCGAATTCGCGGCCCGGACGTCGCGTGGGATCGAGGCCGTGGACTATGGCGCGCTGGCCGGGCACCGGTTTTCGCGCGCGGTCAGCGTGTCGAAGCCCGCCGACTGGCGCAGCTATCCCTTTCCCTTCATCTACGGGCAAGCGGATGCGACACTGTTCGATCACCAGAACTGGCGGCTCTGCGCGATCCGCGCGCTTGGGCGACGCGATTTTGAGGCGCTGACGGATGACTGGCAGGAACGCGACGATCCCCTGCTGATCGAGTATATCCGACGCAACACCCTGCCCCGCCGCGGCATCGCCGCGCGCGAGGAGGAAGTGCTCATCACCATGGGTGCCCAGAACGGGCTGTGGCTGGCAGCTTCGGTCTTGCTCGGGCCGGGACGCCGCGCCGTTCTGGAAAACCCGGTCTACCCCGGACTGCGCGCCATCCTGCAGCAGTCGGGCGCCCTTGTGCAGGCCATCGATGTCGATGGCGAGGGCCTGCCGCCGGAACAGGTGCCGCCGGGCGTGGACGTGGTCTTCGCCGCGCCGAGCCATCACAGCCCGACCAACGCGACGATGCCGCTTCAGCGCCGGATGGCACTGCTCGACGCGGCATCGCAGCGCGACTTCGTGGTGGTCGAGGACGATTACGAATTCGAGATGAGCTATCTCGCCCCGGCCTCGCCCTCGCTCAAGTCGCTGGACCGCGAAGGGCGCGTGATCCATGCGGGGTCGTTCTCGAAGTCGATCTTTCCGGGGCTGCGCCTGGGTTGGCTGGTCGGCCCGGAAAGCTTCATTCGTGAGGCGCGGGCGCTGCGTGTGGCGGTGCTCCGGCATCCGCCGGGGCATGTGCAGCGCACGGCGGCCTATTTCCTGTCGCTCGGACATTACGACGCGCTTGTCCACCGCATGAAGCAGACCTTCCGCCGACGCCGCCAGGTGATGGACGAGGCGATCCGCGCCCAGGGGCTTGAGGTGGCGGCGGCGGGCGGCTTTGGCGGGTCGAGCTTCTGGATGCGAGCGGTCGCAGGGGTGGATACCGCAGAGATGGCCCTGCGGCTGCGCGGCGAGGGCGTGCTGATCGAGCCGGGGCGGGCCTTCTTTGATCCGGACGGCGGCCCGGACAACTACTATCGGCTGGCCTATTCCTCAATCCCGGCCGCGCGCATCGCCGAGGGGATCGGGATCATCGCGCGGGCGATAGGGTGAGGGCGCACTCATGATTGGCGGCCGGGGGGGTTCACACCCGCCGGACCCCCGTGGGATATTTGTAAACAGAAGAAGCAGCAGCGTCGGACGGTTACTGCGCTGCCTTCATTTGGAAGCCTTCCTCGATCTTGTCCGAGGGGGCGACGGGATATTGGCCCGAGAAGCAGGCATCGCAATACTGGGGCGCGTCGGGATTGCGCCCGCCTGCCTCTCCGGCGGCGCGGTAGAGGCCGTCGAGCGTGATGAAGCGGAGCGAGTCGACCCCGATCCATTCGCGCATCTCTTCCTCGGACATGTTGGCGGCCAGCAGCTTGGCGCGTTCGGGCGTGTCCACGCCGTAGAAGCAGGGCCAGGCGGTGGGGGGCGAGGCGATGCGGAAGTGAACCTCGGCCGCGCCCGCCTCCAGGATCATGTCCTTGATCTTGCGGCTGGTGGTGCCGCGCACGATCGAGTCGTCCACCAGGATCACCCGCTTGCCCTTGATCAGCGCACGGTTGACGTTGAGCTTGAGGCGCACGCCCATATTGCGGATCGATTCCGTGGGTTCGATGAAGGTGCGGCCCATGTATTGGTTACGGATGATTCCCATCGCGTAAGGAATGCCGGATTGCTGCGAATAGCCGATGGCGGCGGGGGTGCCGCTGTCGGGGACCGGGCAGACCAGATCTGCCTCGACCGGGGCTTCGATCGCCAGTTCCATGCCGATGCGATGGCGGGTTTCATAGACCGACTGGCCGCCGATGATGCTGTCGGGACGCGAGAAATAGACCTTCTCGAAGATGCAGAACCGCGATTGTGCGGGATGGAAGGGGCGTGAGGAAATCACCTTGTTGCCTTCGATCACCACCATTTCGCCCGGTTCGATCTCGCGCACGAAATCGGCGCCGATGATGTCAAGCGCGCAGGTTTCCGAGGAAAGCGCCCAGCCGGAATCGCCGATGCGGCCCAAAACCAGCGGGCGCACGCCAAGGCTGTCACGCACACCGATCAGCTTGGTGCGGGTCATGGCGACCACCGAAAACGCGCCTTCGCAGGCGCGCAGCGCGTCCTTGATCCGTTCGGACAGGTTCTTCTGGATGGACCGCGCCATCAGATGGATGATGCATTCGCTGTCAGACGAAGACTGGAAGATCGAGCCGCGCTCGATCAGCTCTTTGCGCAAGGCCGCCGCATTGGTCAGGTTGCCGTTATGGGCAATGGCGCAGCCGCCCATTGAAAACTCACCAAAGAAGGGCTGCACGTCGCGGATCGCGGTGGCGCCCTTGGACCCGGCGGTGGAGTAGCGCACATGGCCGATGGCAAGCTGCCCCGGCAGCGTGTCCATCACATCGGCCTTGGTAAAGTTGTCGCGCACATAGCCAAAGCGGCGCGCCGAGTTGAAGCCATGGTCAGGGTGATAGGCAACGATGCCACCCGCCTCTTGCCCGCGATGTTGCAGGGCGTGCAGGCCAAGGGCGGTGAAGTTTGCCGCATCCGAGACGCCAATGACGCCGAAGATCCCGCATTCCTCCTTCAATTTGTCATCATCAAAGGGGTGGGACAGGAAGGGGCGCATCGGGCTGCTCCGTCTAGGACTGATGCGCCTCCCTTTACGGCATGGGCGCAGCGGTGTCACGCGCATTGCAGCACTGGTCACGTGCCAATGTGCTGCAATGCGGCAGGATCAGTTGCCCGACGGGGCCGGCTCTGCCGCGGGCGCGGTTGCGGGCGCGGCGCAGGCGGCGGTCAGGTCATTGTAGCGCCCCACGATCCAGCCCGGGGCATCGGCGGGGATGTTGTCGTCAATATTCGCCTGAAAGCTGGCAAAAACCTTGGCCGAGCGCGAGTTGTCCACCATCGGGATGGTGTTGGCGGCAACGGCGCGGTCATAGACGATGAAGGCCACCGCCACCAGAATCACGCCCCGCGCGACGCCGAACAGAAAGCCAAGCGCCTGATCAATGCCGCCGATGGCCGAGCGTTGCACAAAGCTGGAAAACAAAGGTGTGAACAGCGCCGCGATCACAAGGCC
>DLGU01000054.1:13237-14082 GCA_002482865.1 Porphyrobacter sp. UBA7686 | reverse complement strand
CATCTTGACCTGCAACTCATCGCGTTGTGGGCCGGTGAGGGCGCGTCCGGCGGCTCGATCACGCGGGCGGGCACGGGCGAGTTCAGCGCGCAGGGCGGTCTCGTCCAGCGGGCCGCCGGGGAGGTAGGTGAGGGCGGGCCGGGCGAAGGGCTCAGGAGGTAGGGCGGAAAGCTCGTCCGCCAGTCGCAATACAAGGTCGGCCCGGGTGCGTGCGACGGCCGCGCCGTGATCCGCCGCCTGCGCCTCGATCGCGTCCATCCAGCGCGGATCGCCGCCCGTGTCCAAAAGCTTGCCCCGCTCTCGCAGCGCGGTCTCCAGCGCGTTGACCCGCCGCGCATGATCGGGCGCGATGGCCAGCGCCATGCGGTCCATGAACCGCCGCCGTGCGCCCGCGCTGTCGGTGAAGAGGCCGTCCATTGCCGGGGTGAGCCAGCTCATCGCCAGCCATTCGGCGAGGCTCGCCGCGCTGGCGGGCGCGCTGTTGACCCGCACCAGCCGCCGCCCGGGTTGGCCCTCTTCCGTATAGGTGCCGATCCGCGCCGACACCGTGCCAGCCTCGGTCAGGCTCGCTCCGATGGCAAAGGGCAGGGGAGGATCGCCCGGAACCGCCCGCCGCGCCAGATCGCCCAGGTTCGCACGCCGCAGCCCGCGCCCCGGCCCGAGCAGCGATAGCGCCTCCAGCAGGTTCGTTTTCCCCGCGCCGTTCTCACCCACCAGCAGGTTGAAATGCGCCGTCTCGCCAAGCGTTGTCGCGGCGTGATTGCGGAAGTTTTCGAGGGTGATCCGGCTGAGGCCCATGGCGCACTCGCGGTTAGCACAGAGGCCAGATTTGGCCAGAGCAGCGC
>DLGU01000054.1:0-13181 GCA_002482865.1 Porphyrobacter sp. UBA7686 | reverse complement strand
CTGTTTGCGGGGTGAAAGCATCGAAACCGCAGAATTCCGCCATTTTTCGAGTTTGGCACGCCCCATGCAATGTTGTTTGCATCCCCGGGATGGTCCCGGAAAACACTGAAAACACCAAAAGGAGACTTCACATGTTCGCCACCGAAACCTCGAACCGCCTGTTCGCCGCCGCTTTCTCGATCGTCATGTCGGCTGCGTTCTTCGCCTATGCCATCGTTCCAGCCAGCCCGACCCTGATCGCCTGATTGTCGCCTCACCAACCTCTCGACCCAAAGGACCCAAGACCATGTTCGGCTCTGAAAATCTCGCCCGCCTCGCTTCCGCTGCCTTCGCTGTCGTTCTGACCGTTGCCAGCTTCGCCTATGCTATCGTTCCTGCTAGCCCCGGCATGATCGCCTGAGCCGACAACATTTTCTCACGGAGACTGACTGACATGAACAACATCACGGGCAATTCCGGCGGCAAACCGCCCCGCGCAAACTTCCGCCTCGACAAGAGCAACGCCAAGGTCTTCGGTGTTTGCGCCGGGATTGCTGACTACTTCGGGATCGACACCATGCTGGTGCGGATCGGCTTCGTTGCCGGCGCGCTGCTCGGCTTCGGCAGCTTCATCCTGATCTACTTGGCGATCGCGCTGATCGCGGATTGAGTGCAGCGACGAAAAGCGGTTCCCGGTTTTCGGGCCGCTGCACCTGATTGGAACAACCGGGAGGGGCCTTTTGTGGCCCCTCTTTTTTACATGGCCGAGATACCGCCATCCAGCTTGAGCTCGGCGCCCGTCATGAAGCGGCTCTCGTCGCTCGCGAGATAGAGCACTGCGTTGGCGATATCATTGGGCTCGCCCACGAACTTCAGCGGGATCTGCCGCGCCAGCTTTTCCAGCAGCACATCCTTGTCGAGCGATGCCGCCTTCGCGGTGCCATCGAGAATCGGCGTATCGACAAAAGTCGGGTGCACCGAATTGCAGCGGATGTTCATGCCCTTCTTGGCGCAGTGGAGCGCGATCGACTTCGACAGCATCCACACCGCCGCCTTGCTGGCATTGTAGGCAGGCATGGTGTCGCTCGCGATCAGGCCCGCGATGCTGGAGATGTTGATGATCGACCCCGGTGCGTGCTCGCGCATCAGCGGCAGGGCCTTCTGGCAGCCGTGGAAGATCGAGTTGACGTTAATGTCGAAGCAGCGCTGCCAGTCCCCGAAATCGCAGGCCTCGATATTACCCGGAACGCCGATCCCGGCATTGTTCACGAGCACGTTGAGCCCGCCGAGATGCTCGCGCGCGGCATCGACGGCGGCTTCCCACTGTGCCGGGTCAGTCACGTCATGCGCGATCCCGAAAGCGGTGCCATCGCCCATCTCGGCGTTGATGATCGCGGCGGTTTCTGCGGCGCCCGCGCCGTTGATATCAGTCGCCAGCACTCGCGCGCCTTCCTGCGCCAAGCGAATGCAATGCGCGCGGCCAAGGCCCTGCGCGCCGCCCGTGACGAGGGCCATCTTGCCCGCAACTCTGCCTACCATAACTCAATCCTCTCCCAAGTATCCCGGTGTCAGTAACATCGCGATGCGCACGTCGACCGCGTGCCCCGCGCGCCGCCACTCGGCCACGAAGCGCGAAAGATCGCGCAGCGCAACCCGGTGGACGGTGATATTCTCGCCCTCGGTACCGCCGCCCTCGCCAACGCGTTCAAGGCCGGTCGCTTTCAGCAGCGTGAAGCATTCCGAGACCATGCCGGGCGAGGAGTAGAACTCCCCGAGCACCTCAAGGTTGGCGGCGCGGTAGCCGGTTTCCTCCTCCAGCTCGCGCGCGGCGGCGGTGAGGGCGCTTTCGTCCTCCTCGCCCGCATCATCGCCGACGAGGCCTGCGGGGACTTCGAGGCTGAAGCGCGAGAGCGGTACGCGGTACTGGCTGACAAGGATCACATGGCGGGTGCCATCGGCGTCCTCATCCAGGGCGATGATCGCAGCGGCACGAATACCGCGCGCGCGCCCCACATATTCCCAGCGCCCCCGCTTCTTGGTGGTGATGAAGCGGCCTTCCCACATCACCTCTTCGGGCAGATCGGCGTCGCGGTCTTTTTCCAAAATGCAAAACCCCGTTCATCCTGAGCCTGTCGAAGGATCGTTCTTCTTCAGCGCAGGATCGGAAAGAAAGAGCGGCCCTTCGACAGGCTCAGGGCGAGCGGGTCAAGGGCGAATTGCGGCAGGTTGGGTCAAACCTCGATCAGCCGGTCCGGCAGCTCGTTTTCGTCGTCATGGCCGCGCGGGAAATGTTCGGCCAGCACATGGCCGACATCGCTGATGCCTACGGCCAATCCCTCTGCCACGCGGCCTTTACGGATGTGGACGAGCATATCGCCCATCGCCTCGCCCCACACTTCGGCGGGCACTTTCGCCGCGATGGTTTCATCCGCGACGATTTCCGCACGGTGTTCGCGCATCGAAAGGTAGATCATCACGCCCGTGCGTCCGGTGGTGCGATGTTCCGCGCCGACCTTGAACTGGCGCACGGCCTGATTGTGGACCCGGATCGTCTTGAGCGGGCCGGGGATCAGCGCGAACTTGAGCGGCTCCCATTGCTGCACCAGCATCACAGCGACGAATTTGACGAGGCCGAGCGCGATCACCATGCTGGCGAGCTCTCCGGTGGTCCATTCATGGCCCCAGCCGCCAAAGGCCGCATCCCACGCATTGAGGAAGGGCAGAGGGACAGCCGCGAACACGCTCATAGCGGTGAAGGCAGCGCCCGCCGCCCATAGGAGTGCGACATCGGTGTAGCCGTCCGACCGATCGGCCAGCACAGTCACGATCTCGCCCGAGGTCGCGCTTTCAGCCGTCGTGACCGCTTCGCTGACCAGCTGGCGTCCGGCATCATCGAGATAGCTCATGGCTTACCATCCCCCCGAGGCGCCGCCGCCTCCGAATGAGCCGCCGCCACCGGAAAAACCGCCACCGCCGCCAAATCCGCCACCGCCGCCACGACCGCCGCCACCCGAGATCATGCCGCGCGCAATCGCGCTGCCGACTTCCCACAGGATCACATCTCGCGCCGTATCACCAAGATCGCGGCTGCCCCACGGGCCGTTGCCCTTGGAGCGATACTTGCGCCGCCGCCCGCGCCCGGCGAGGATCGGCAGGACAAAGAAGAAGAACATGAAAGCGAGCCAGATCAGCACGCCAAACGGGAAGCCCCCGTCGCTTTCGCGCGCGCTGCCCGCCTCGGCGGCGACCTTGGCGGCTTCCTCAGGCGGCAATTGCAGCTGGGCGATGATGGCGTCGGTGCCCGCTTCGATCCCGCCGGGGAAATCGCCGTCGCGAAAGGCGGGCAAGATCTGGTTCTGGATGATCAGCGAGGACAAGGCATCGGTGAGATAGCCTTCGAGACCATAACCGACCTCGATCCGCACCTTGCGATCATTGGGCGCGACGATCAGCAGCGCGCCGTCATTACGCTCCTTGTCGCCAAGGCCCCAGGCGCGGCCCAACTGGTAGCCGTAGTCGGAGATGTCGTAGCCTTGCAGATCGGGGATCGTGGCAACCACCAACTGCCGCTGCGACTGCGTTTCCAGCGCCTCAAGCTTGGCGGTCAGCCGCGCTTCGACTTCGGGCGTGAGGATATCGGCAGTGTCGACCACGCGCCCCGAAAGTTCGGGAAACTTCGGCTGCGCGGCGAGGGGGGCGGCGAGCAGGGCGAATAGCGCCAAGAGGAGAACAGCAATTCGGTTCATGCGGCGGCCTTCATCGGGATGGGGGTCACCTCGCGTACCAATCCTTCGACGCCGAAATTGATACCGGCCTCGAATGCACCATCGCGAAAATGCGGGATGATATCCTCGCGAATAATCGCGGCAGCGTCCTCGTCGCGCACCGAGGCTTCGAGGCCGCGGCCGACCTCGATCCGCACCTTGCGATCTTGGGGTACGACCAGCAGCAGCAATCCGTCATCGCGCGCTGCATCCCCCAAACCCCAGCCATTGGCGAGATCCAGCGCATAGGCCGCAATGTCGCGGCCTTCGAGATCGGGTGTCGTAGCCACCACCAACTGCACCTTTGTCTCCCGTTCCAGCGCGGCGAGCCGCGCGGTCAGGCGCTGCTCGAACTCAGGCGAAAGGATCGCCGCTCCGTCGACCACGCGCCCGGTCAATGCCATAGCGGGCGCGGCCTGTGCATCCTGCCCTTCTGCCGCGCAGCCAATTGTCAGCAGCGCGGCAAAGGCGAGGAGCAGCGAGCGACCCACGCCGCTCAGTTACTGGTCATGTCGAGCTGCGGCGCCGCTTCGGCGCCCGCTGTCACGGCCTTGTAAGGCACCATCGGTTCGGCGCCGTGGATGATGTTCGCGCCGATCGAATCCGGGAAGGTGCGGATAGTGGTGTTATACTTGCGCACCGCTTCGTTATAGTCGCGGATGGCGACAGCGATGCGGTTCTCGGTGCCTTCGAGCTGGCTTTGGAGCGCAAGGTAGTTCTGGTTCGACTGGATGGTCGGATAGGCCTCCACGCTGGCAAGCAGGCGACCGATCCCGGCACCGAGCTGGCTTTGCGCCGCAGCAAATTGCTCCATCTTGGCGGGATCATTGAGATCATCGCCGGTGATATTGACGCTGGTCGCCTTGGCGCGGGCTTCGGTCACCTGCGTCAGGATCGTACGCTCGTTCTCGCCCGCACCCTTGGTCACTTCGGCAAGGTTGGGGATGAGGTTCGCGCGGCGCTGGAACTGCGCTTCAACATCGGCCCACTTGGCCTTGGCCTCTTCCTCGGCGGTCGGCACCGAGTTGATCCCGCAAGCGGCAAGGCTCAGCGCCGCCACGGCCGCAAAAGCGCCGCGCAGCATGGTGGAAATTTGCATAGGTCGATCCCTCCTCAACGCACGGGCGGACCCGGCAGCGTGTTCCTGTATTGTGGATATAGCACACCACTTGGCCGGTTCAAGCGGTGGACGGGCAGCGTGCGCGGCTTGGCAGGCGAAGATGTGAGTGCCAGAACATGGTAAAGGCCAAGCATAAAGGGGATCACCATGCTGTCGGAATTCAAGGCATTCATCGCCAAGGGCAATGTCATCGATCTCGCCGTCGGGGTGATTATCGGCGCGGCGTTCGGGGCCATCGTCAAGTCGCTGACCGACGAGATCATCATGCCGATCGTCGGCGCCATTTTTGGTAATATCGACTTTTCCGACCGTTACCTTGTCCTGTCGGGCGAGGTTGCACCGGGCACGCCGCTCGCCGCCGCGCGCGAGGCCGGAGCCAATGTGCTGGGTCTGGGCGCCTTTGTGTCGGTGGTGATCAACTTCCTGATCCTCGCCTTCATCATTTTCCTGATGGTGCGTTACGTGGGCAAGGTGACGGCGCAATTCGCGAAGAAGGAAGAGGAAGCCGCACCCGCCGGGCCAACTGAGATCGAGCTGCTGGCCGAGATTCGGGACGCGCTGAAGAAGTAAAGATATTGCTGTGAGCCCCCGCGAAGGCGGGGGCCTCGCACAGCTTTGGTGCTGGTTCGCCGGGAGGTCCCCGCCTGCGCGGGAACGCACAATCGGGCTACTCACTTCACATTCATGATTGCCGCGCTATATCAGCCATGCCGGTTTCGACCGGATATGGCGATAAATTGCTGCGTGCAATAGATGCAACGGACCCGGGGGCAGTACCCGGCGGCTCCACCAGAAGCGGCGGTCAGAAATGACTGACCACAACTCCTGATGGGGCCGAACTAGGATCGACGTGTGTTGAAAAGCGTAGTTTTTGCCCGGGCTGAGTAACCCGCATAAGGCTCAAAAACCATAAGTGCCAACGATAACGAAGCACTCGCAATCGCTGCGTAATTGATGGGCTAACGCCCTTCTTTTACTAGGCTAAAAAGCGCGGTTGGACCGAACCGGGCAACAGAATCGGAGACCGGGCGCCCGGGGGAGCGTAGCAACAGAATCCCCCACCTTTACCCTTTATACCCGATCTGCCGCCGCTCTCGCTTGCCGGCCATGCGCTGTTGATTGGGTAGGCCAAGGTCACAGCCAGTCTGACGGCGCGCCTTAATCCTTGTGCGCGGTCTCGCTTCGCAGCATCGCCACTTCCTTCTCCAGCTTGATGCAATCGAGGATCTTCGCGCCGGCGAGGAACACCGCGCCGGTGGTCGCCAGAAACAGCAGTTTGCCGCCAAAGCCGGGATATTCATGGAGATAGACCATGCCCCGCGCGCTCGAACCCAGAGCCAGCGCGTAGATGATCAGAAACGCTTCAAAGCGATTCTTGATCACAAACAGCCTTCCGAGTTTGCGCAGCATGGCGTCTCCCGATTGTTCTGCGACCGGGCTGCGCCTGAGTCGCCTTAACGTTGGGATAACCTTACGCTCGGAGCGCCTTCCCACCAAATGCGTTAACCAAGCTGTGCCAGATCGAGCGCATCCAGCAAGGCCAGCCGTGCGGCAATCACGCTGGCCGCCAGACTGTCTGATCCAATATCGGATGGGTCGATTTGCTCAGGCCAGGTGCGGGCGATGACACTTTCGATGATGTCGGCCTTGGCTTCGTCCAGC
The DNA here is from genome assembly GCA_002482865.1 of Porphyrobacter sp. UBA7686. Classification (GTDB taxonomy): domain Bacteria; phylum Pseudomonadota; class Alphaproteobacteria; order Sphingomonadales; family Sphingomonadaceae; genus Erythrobacter. The sequence goes on along the minus strand of DLGU01000054.1, from coordinate 6,656 downwards.
AGGAAGCGCGGATCGACCGTGGCGGGATCGCACACCACGCGGAGGCGCAGGCACGCCGGGCCGCCGCCATTGGCCATCGACTGGCGTACATCGACGGGGATAACGTGGCGGATCGGGCCATTGGAAGCGAGCATCGTTTCGACCCAGCCCCACACGCTGGCGCTTTCGCGGCATTCCTCGGGCACGATCAGCGCCATGCTGCCGTCAGGCAGGGTAAGCAGCTGAGCGTTGAACAGATAGGTGCGGATCGCCTCCTGCAAGGTGACGGCGCTGGATGGCACCTCGACCACTTCGAGCGCGGGGAAGGCGGCGCGGATCGCGGCGTAGGCGCCTTGCTGGTCGGCGAAGGCCTCGTCATGGGTGAACAGCACTCGGCCATTGGCAACCGCGACGACATCATTGTGGAAAGCGCCGGCTGCAATGGCATCGGGGTTCTGCTCGATGAACACGGTGCGCGCCGGATCGAGGCCGTGGCGGCGGGCGACGATGCGGCTCGCCTGTTCGTGCTGGCGCGCGGGGAAGCGGCCGCCGGTCTTGCCATAGACGAACACCTCGACGCCGGGTGCGTCATGGCTTTCGCACAATCGCATATGGTTGGCCGCGCCTTCATCGCCGAAGGTCGGCGGGACCGCGTCGTGGATCGCGAAGTGGCGGGTGTTGCCGAAAGCGACCGCGAGCTGACGCTTGGTATCGGGCCATTCTTGCGCGCGGTGGAGCATGGTGACGAGGTTGGCGGGCGTCAGGTGGCAGCGCCCGTCGGCGGTGTCGGGGGCAGGGCTGACCGTCGCGGCATTGGCGGTCCACATCGACGAGGCGGACCAAGCCGCGGCGCGCAGCTGCGGCGGCGAGGTATCGTCCAATGCCAGCGCGTCGAGCAGGCCGTGATTGGGCCGGGGCAGTGGCAGCAGGAAGCCCTGCACCCCCAACCGCGCCAGATTGCCGCGCATCTTCGCGACGCCCTGAAGGGCCGCCGCGCGCGGGAAGGACGGATCGCCTGCATTGTTCGCGCTGGCGATATTGCCGAGGCTGAGGCCCGCATAGTTGTGCGAAGGGCCGACGATCCCGTCGAAGTTGATTTCGGTGAGCATTCCTCTGTCCGTTCGGTTCGAGCGAAGTCGAGAACCCCTGCTTGGCCGTGTCTCGACTTCGCTCGACACGAACGGGGACGGGTTATCCTAGCGCGCCACGCTCCACACCATGTCGCCTTCGCACACATCGAGCAGATCGGCACTGGCGGAATCGATCGCGATGCCGCCGTCCTCGTCCAACACCCGCGCCCCGAAGCACGCCCGGAAGGTGCCGAGCCGCCCGGTCGCCAGAATCGCACGCTCACCTTCGGCCACAGACATCGCGGTGACATTGCGCAAGGAGCTGTTCTTGACGCTGGTGACACTGTCGGTGCGCGCGACCATCGTCGGCCCGCCGTCGAAGATGTCGACATAGCCCTCGGCGCGGAAGCCTTCGTCCTCCAGCATCCGCATCGCCGCGCGGCCGGTGGGGTGGGGGACGCCGATCACGCTCCGCGCATCCTCGCTCAGCATGGCGATATAGACCGGGTGCTTGGGCATCAGATCGGCGATGAACTGGTTGCCGTTGATGGCGTTGAAATAGTCCGCGTCCTGAAAGCTCATCCCGAAGAACCGCCCCGCAACCCCGTCCCAGAACGGCGAACCGCCGCGCTCGTCGATGATGCCGCGCAGTTCGGCCAGAATGCGATCAGCAAAGCGTTTGCGGTGCATGGCCACGAACAGATAGCGCGACCGGGCGAGCAGCAGGCCAAGGCCGCCGGCGCGCTCATTGGGGTGGAGGAACAGCCCGCCAACCTCGCTCGACCCTTCCAGATCGGTGACGAGGCTCAGCAGCTCGGCCCGCACCGTGCGGTCGAGTTCCTGCGAATACTGCGTGAGCGTGTTGAGCCGGTAGGAATAGAACGGCCAGCGCTGGCCGACTTGGCTCATCAGCTGGCAGGTGCCGCGTACAGCGCCCGTGCGGGCGTCTTCGAGTACCAGCACGAACAACTCGTCCGCCAGCGTTTCGGTATCCTTGGCAAAGGAGGCTTCGGCGCGTTCGAGCTTGCTCTTCAGCGCCGCGCGATCCGGCGGCAGGTTGGTGAACCCGCCACCCGTCAACTTGGCCATTTCGTACAGCGCTTCGAGATCGGCAGAGCGCGCGGCGCGCAGACGGAAGGTCAAGACAGGGCTCCTTGAGCAAGTCGGGTGATCACGCGGGCAGACAGAGCCGCGCGGGATACGAGGCTGGGGACGATCAGATATTCGTCCGGACTGTGGATGGCGCCGCCGCGCACGCCCATGGTGTCGACCACCGGGACGCCGCAGGCAGCGATATTGTTACCGTCACACACGCCGCCAGAGGCCTGCCAGCGGATGTCTTCGCCCAGTTCCGCCCCGCAGGCGCGCACCAGATCGAACAACCTCTGCGCAGCCGCATCCACCTTTTTGGGCGGACGGGTAACGCCGCCGTGGCGATGGGTGACGACGCCGTGCGCGGCCTGAATGTCGATCAGCAGGTGGCTGAGCGCATGATCAAACGCAGCGCCCGCCTCGACCGTCTTGGGGCGGATGTTGAAGCGCAACACGGCATGATCGGGCACCACGTTGTTCGCCGCGCCACCTTCGAGCTTGGCCGGGTTGATGGTGATCTCGTCGGTTTCAAGCGCCTTCAGCCGCAGTATCAGATCGGCCGCCGCGACAATCGCGTTGCGCCCTTCGTGCGGATTGCGCCCGGCGTGAGCGGACTTGCCGGTGACGGTGATCGAATAGTTTCCCGTCCCCCCACGCTCATGCGCCAGCGTGCCATCGGGCAGGGCGGCCGGTTCATAGGTCAACGCCGCCAGCTTTCCCGCTGCCAGCTCGGTAATCAGGGCGCTGCTGGCGAGCGAGCCGGTTTCCTCGTCGGAATTGATCAGCACGTCATAGCCAAGGCCCGAGGCACTCGCGGTCTCCTCGAACGCCATCAGCGCGTGGAGCATGACGGCGATCCCGCCCTTCATGTCAGCCACACCCGGCCCGTTCAGCGTCTCCGCGTCGAGCCAGCGCAGACGCTGAAAGGCATGATCGGCCGGAAACACCGTGTCCATATGCCCGGTCAGCAGGATGCGGCGGTTGGCCTGCGGACGCACCCGCACCACCAGATGCTGGCCGTGGGGCTTCTGGACGGCGGAACCATCCGCAGCGATGGCGGTCACAGGCGCGGGGTCAACCAGTTCGACCGTGCCGGGCAGCACCGCAAAGGCCTCAGCCAGCACGGCGGCCTGACGGGCGAGCCCGGCGAGATTCGCGGTGCCGGTGTTGATCGCGCTCCACGCCTCGACCTGCGCCAGCATGGCAGCGCCGTCGATCGCGGTCAGGGTCCCATCCTCTCTCATGCCCCCCCTCTAGCGTCGCGCGGGCGCGGGGCCAACCCGTTGCAATCGCGCTGCCCCTGCGCCATAGCGCCAGCCGTCCTCTCCTCCCCAGGTCACGCCCTTTGCTAGCCCCACGAGGACACCAATGACTGACATGACCACCCGCGCCGGTTTCACGATCGATTCCCGGCTGGCGAGCTTCCTTGAAGCCGAGGTGCTGGGGCCGTTGGGCCGCGATGTGGAGGCCTTCTGGCAGGGCTTTGCTGCACTGCTGGCCGACTTCGCCCCCCGCAATGCGGCGCTGCTGGCTAAGCGCGAGGATTTGCAGGCGCAGATCGACGCGTGGCACGTGGAGCGCGCGGGCAAGCCCCATGACGCGGCGGCTTACAAAGCATTCCTGACCGAAATCGGCTACCTCGTCCCCCAGCCGAGTGACTTCCAGATCGGCACGCAGAACGTCGATCCTGAGATCGCCACCATGGCCGGGCCGCAGCTGGTGGTGCCGATCCTCAACGCCCGCTTTCTGCTCAACGCGGCGAATGCACGCTGGGGGAGCCTGTATGACGCGCTGTACGGCACGGATGCGCTCGATGCGGCTCCGGCCAAGCCCGGCGGCTATGACGAGGCGCGCGGCGCGGCGGTGATTGCAAGGGGGCGGCAGTTTCTTGATTCGGCGTTCACCTTGGCGCGTGGCAGTTGGGCCGATCTGGCGGGCCGCGAGGGCGTGACGCTCGCCGATCCGGCTCAGTATATCGGCGAAACGGAGAAGGGCGTTCTTCTCAAGAACAACGGCTTGCACATCGAAGTGGTGTTCGATTCAAGCACGCCAGTGGGTTCGACTGACAAGGCCGGCATCGCCGATATCATCGTCGAATCCGCGCTCACCACCATCGCCGATTGCGAAGATTCGGTCGCGGCGGTCGATGCCGAGGACAAGCTGGTCGCCTATACCAATTGGCTCGGGATCATTCGCGGCGATCTGTCGGAGAGTTTTGAAAAGGGCGGCAAGACACTCACCCGCACGCTGGCGGGCGACAAGACCTACACCGCGCCGGACGGCACCCAGCACAGCCTGTCAGGCCGCAGCCTGATGTTTGTCCGCAATGTCGGCCACCTGATGACCAACCCGGCGATCCGCCTCGCGGACGGCAGCGAGATCCCCGAAGGCATCATGGACGCGGTCTTCACCTCCGCAATCAGCACCCTCGATGTCGAGGGCCGGGGCAAGTTCGGCAATTCGCGCAAGGGCTCGATCTACATCGTGAAGCCCAAGATGCACGGGCCGGAGGAATGCGCCTTCACCAATGACCTGTTCGATGCGGTGGAAGACCTGCTCGGCCTGCCGCGCCACACCATTAAGGTCGGCGTGATGGATGAGGAGCGCCGCACATCGGCGAACCTTGCCGCCTGTATCCACGCGGTGAGGGACCGCATCGTCTTCATCAACACCGGCTTCCTCGATCGCACCGGCGACGAAATCCACACCTCGATGCGGGCCGGGCCAATGCTGCGCAAGGGCGCGATGAAGGGTTCGGACTGGCTCAATGCCTACGAGGCGAGGAACGTCGCCATCGGCCTCAAGCACGGCCTGTCAGGCAAGGCGCAGATCGGCAAGGGCATGTGGGCCGCGCCCGATCTGATGGGGCAGATGATGGTCGAGAAAATCGCCCACCTGCGCGCCGGGGCCAACACCGCTTGGGTGCCGTCCCCCACCGCCGCGACGCTCCATGCGCTGCATTACCATGCCGAGGACGTCTTCGCGGTGCAGAAGACCTTGCCCGAACCGATGGGCCTCGACGCGCTACTCAGCATTCCGCTGGCGGATGGCGTCAACTGGTCCGAGGCCGAGATCACGGAGGAACTCGACAATAATTGTCAGGGCCTGCTCGGCTATGTGGTGCGCTGGGTGGATCAGGGCGTGGGCTGCTCCAAGGTGCCCGACATCAACGACGTCGGCCTGATGGAAGACCGCGCGACCTTGCGCATCTCCTCGCAGCACATCGCCAACTGGCTGCTGCACGGGGTTATCACCGAGGCGCAGGTGCTGGACTCGCTCACCCGCATGGCCGCGAAGGTCGATGCGCAGAACGCGGGCGATCCGCTTTACGAGCCGCTCACCGGCAACGAAAGCGGCGCGGCCTTCAGCGCGGCGAAGGAGCTGATCTTCAAGGGTGTGGAACAGCCGAGCGGCTACACCGAGCCACTGCTCCATGCTTGGCGCTTGCGGAAGAAGGCGGGGTAGGTCAGAAACTTGGCCATGCGTCGCACTGTGGCCTTGATCCTTGGTTTCTTCTGCTTGGCAACCGCCTCGCTCGCCGATGTCAGTGATGTTGAGCGGGCACCCAATGACACGGGGCCAAGCTCGGCGGGGGCGTTCAACCGTTGGCTGTTCAGTTCGCCCACGGACGATCCGGGTTTGCGGGCCAAGGAATATGCGGCGTTTCAGGCTGTGCTACAGAAGGAGGGTGTCGCGGGGATCGTCCCGACATGGCAGCTGTGGCGGGTCGATGCGCATTACGCCGCGCGCTGCGGAACGGACTTTTTCGCAACGCCTCCCAAGGAGCGCTGGCGCGATATCATCCCTGCACTGCGGCTGCTGCGCGACGAGGTGATCCCGGTGACAGGGCCGCTCGATGTGGTGTCCGGTTGGCGCTCTCCTGCGATCAATGCCTGCGTCAATGGTGCAAGCCGGAGCCAGCATCTGGAATTTAAGGCACTGGATCTGGTGGCGACCAATCGGCGTGATCGGCGCAAGCTTTATGCTGATTTGTGCGCCCTCCAGAGCGCGACAGGGCGCAAGTCCGGCATGGGGCTGGGCGCTTATTTTGATCCGAGTGACCTGTCCCGCAATACCGAAGGCCGGTTTCACATTGATGTGAGCGGCTATCGGACATGGGGCTTCGACTACACGTCAAAGACCAATCCCTGCCCCAAGCTCAGCTGACCCCGCACCCCCGCCGCCTTTCGTCAATGTCTAAGGCGCCGGTCGGCTTGGGACGCGTCCGCGCTTTCCTACTGGCGTCAGGCTTGGCAGGTTACCCCGTATGGCCTGCCGTGCTCTTCTATATTCGATGTCAGACGCAGCGCTTGGGGGGGAGGTTTTTGGCTTCTGGACAGTGTCTCATGTGTCTCCAACAGGGCGTGGAGAGGGGGCGAATCGGAGGCCGTGACAGCCGCGCTGTCAGGCGGAGAGCGCCTTCGCCACCGCGACGAACTCCGCCACGCTGACCGTCTCGGCCCGCCGCGTCTCGTCGATCCCCAGCGCCGCGAGCGCCTCCAGCGCGCCCGGCAC
>DLGU01000101.1:53189-58315 GCA_002482865.1 Porphyrobacter sp. UBA7686 | reverse complement strand
CCTCTCCGCCAGCCAGCGCCTGAGCCGACACGCGAGAAGGCGCCGCAGGGTGCGTCCGCAACTCCCACCCGACCCCGGCCTGTCCCACGAAACTCGGCGAGCCTGTGGGAGCGCCCCGCCGCCCCCGCCGCTACCAGCGGTCTCAAGATCAAGGCTGGCTCGCAGCGGATGATGGGCAGGCTCGAGTAGGCGAAGCCTCTTCCGATCCCGCAATAGCCATTGCGAAACCAAAGGCGGCTGTTACCTCTTCTCCCTCGCAACAGGGAGAGCGACCGGTGATGAAACGACTGACGGGTATGACAATGGCAGCGGCAATCGCGCTCGCGGTAGCACCGCTTGCCGCCGAAACGCCCAATCGCCAAGCGCTTGTCACGGCGGTCGAGGCGCAGCAAGACGCAACGGTCAAAGCGTTGCAGGACTGGGTCGCCCTCCCCACCATCGCCGCCGAAAAGCGTGGCACCCCCGAAGGCGCGGAATATATGCGCAAGCTGGCGCTCGACGCCGGGTTCCAGCAGGCGAAGATCATCCCCACCGATGGCGTCCCCGCCGTTTTTGCCACACTCGATTCGGGTGCCAAGACCACTGTCGGCATCTACTTCATGTATGACGTGAAGCAGTTCGATCCGGCGGAATGGAGTTCCCCACCGCTCGATGCCAAGCTGGTCGATCGCCCCGGCGAAGGCACCGCCATTGTCGGGCGCGGCGTGGTCAACCAGAAGGGGCCGCAGATGGCTTTCCTCGCCGCGATCAAGGCGATCCAAGCCAGCGGCCGCAAGCTGCCCGTCAATCTGGTGTTGGTGGCTGAAGGCGAGGAGGAAGTCGCCTCCACCCACTTCGATCAGGTCGTCGCCGTGCCGGAGGTGCAAGCTGCGCTATCGAAGGCGGTCGGCGTGTTTATCCCCTCGGCCAATCAGAACCGCGACGGGAGCGCGGGTATCACCTTGGGTGCCAAGGGTGCGGTTGAGTTCCAGCTGGTGGTGGGCGGTGAGACGTCCGACAAATATCCCAAGACCGACATCCACTCGTCCAACCATGCCCGCATCGAAAGCCCGGCGTGGCGGCTCGTCAAGGCGCTGGACACGCTCGTCGCCGATGACGGCCATACCCCGGCGATCGACGGATGGTTCGAGAACGTCCAGCCGCTGACCGTGCGCCAGAAAGAGCTGATCGCGCAGAGCGTAAAGCCAGACGCTGAAGCGGGGGAAAAGGCGCTGCTCGGCGTCGGGCGGTGGATCAATGATGAGGATTACGTCACCAGCCTTGAGCGGTTCTTCTCGCAGCCCACGGTCAATATTCAGGGACTGGTTGCGGGCTATACCGGCGAAGGCGGCAAGACCGTGCTACCCGGCCGCGCCGAAGCCAAGCTGGAATTCCGCCTGGTGCCGAACATGACCAAGGACGAGGCGGTCACCAAGCTGCGGGCGCATCTTGCCAAGCGCGGGTTCGACGATGTCCAGGTAACGGTCTCAGGCGGCTATGGCCCCAACGAGACCGAGGAGGACTCGATCCTGATCCGCGCCCAGAAGCGCATGTTCGACGAAAGCGGCGTTCCCTATACCATCCGCCCGCGCAATGCGGGAAGTTGGCCGGGGGTGGTGTTCAACGGTCCGCCGTTGAACCTGCCCGCCTCGCAATTCGGCCTTGGCCGCGGCGGCGGCGCTCATGCTCCCAATGAGTGGTTCTTGATCGAGAGCACGAACCCCAAGGTCTATGGCCTTGACGAGGTGACGATGGCTTATGCCGACTACCTCTACGCGCTGGCTGACGAAGCCGAACGCTAAGGCAGACAAGCCAAGGGCCGCCCTGCGGATGGCAGGGCGGCCCTTGGTCATTTCATTGGCGAGTGAGGCTTACGCCGCCGTGGCGAAGGCCTCGGCCGGCAGCTTCATCATGTATTCGCTGCCCGCTTCGAGCTTGCGGCGCAGCGCGCCGGCATCGGGCAGGAAGCGTTCGGCGTAGTAATTGGCCGAAACCAGCTTGGCCTCGTAGAACGCCTTGTCCTCCGGCTCGCCCGCAAGCTTGGTCAGCGCGACTTTCGCCATCTTCAGCCAGAAGAAGCCGAGCGTCACGATGCCCATGATGTGCATATAGTGATGCGCGCCAGCGCCGAGGTGATTGGGGTTGGCCATCGCGTTCTGCATGAACCACATGGTCGCGGCCTTCTGCTCGCCCAGCGCCTTTTCAAGCCTCTCGGCGACCGAGGCCAGTTCGGGGATTTGCTTGGCCGACGCGATTTCCTCGTCGATCATCGCGAAGAAGGCCTGGATCGCCTTGCCGCCGCCCGCAGCCAGCTTGCGCCCGCACAGGTCCATCGCCTGCACGCCGTTGGCGCCTTCGTAGATCATCGCGATGCGGCTATCGCGCACGAACTGCTCCATGCCCCATTCGCGCACATAGCCGTGGCCGCCGAAGACCTGCTGCATGTTGTTGGCGATGTCATAACCCTTGTCAGTGCCGTAGCCCTTGATCACCGGGGTCATGAGCCCGATCAGCAGATCGGCCTGCTCACGCTCCTCAGGGGTCTGCGCCTTGTGGGTCAGATCGACCTGCAACGCGCCCCACAGGCACAGCGCCCGCATCGATTCAGTGAACACCTTGGCGTCCATCAGCATGCGGCGCACGTCGGGGTGCACGAAGATCGGGTCGGCCTTGGCCGCCGGATCGGCCGGGCCGGTGAGCGCGCGGCCTTGACGGCGATCAAGCGCGTAAGTCACCGCGTTCTGGTAAGCGACTTCAGCCTGGGCATAGCCTTGAATGCCAACGCCGAGGCGGGCTGCGTTCATCATGATGAACATCGCAGCGAGGCCCTTGTTCTCCTCGCCCACCATGTAGCCGGTCGCGCCGTCATAGTTGAGCAGACAGGTGGCGTTGCCGTGGATGCCCATCTTCTTCTCGATGGAACCGCAGGTCACGCCGTTGCGCGCCGATGGTTCGCCGTTCTCGTCGAGCAGGAACTTGGGCACGATGAACAACGAGATGCCCTTGACGCTATCGGGCGCGCCCGGAGTCTTGGCCAGCACCAGATGGATGATGTTGCTGGTGAGATCATGCTCGCCGGCCGAGATGAAGATCTTGGTGCCGGTGATCGCATAGCTGCCGTCGCCGTTCGGCACAGCCTTGGTGCGGATCATGCCGAGATCGGTGCCGCAGTGCGGCTCGGTCAGGTTCATGGTGCCGGACCATTCGCCCGAGATCATCTTGGGCACGAAAGCCGCCTTCTGCTCGTCAGAACCCTTGGCAAGGATCGCCGAGATCGCGCCGGCGGTGAGGCCTGGATACATTGCGAAAGCTTGGTTCGCCGTGCCGGAGAATTCTTCCAACGCGAAACTGAGCACGTGGGGCAGGCCCTGCCCGCCATATTCGACCGGCTGCCCGAGCGTACCCCAACCGCTTTCGACGTAAGCCTGATAGGCCTCCTTGAAGCCGGGGGGCGTGGTGACGCTTCCATCCTCGTGACGGGTGCAGCCATATTCATCACCCGCCTGATTGACCGGTGCGAGCACTTCGGCGCAGAACTTGCCGGCCTCGTTGATCACAGTGTCGATCATGTCGGGCGTGGCGTTCTCAAAGCCCGGCAGATTGCCGTAGCTGGCAAGATCAAGCACTTCGTTGACGATGAAGCGCGTATCGCGAGTGGGAGCGGTATAGGTCGGCATCACATGATCCCTTTGGTAAGCAAGATTATTTGAAGTGGCGGTGGGCCTATCGGCTCAACCGAGGTCGAGCTTCTCGATCTCGGCGACGAAATCGGTGAGTTCCTTGATCGAGCTATCGATGTCGTCGCGCTGCTCTTTCAGCTTGGCGATGTGCGTGCGGCACTTGGCGATCGTGACGCGGCGCTGCTCGACGCGGCCATCGTCAAGATCGTAAAGGTCGATCATCTCGCGGATTTCGGTGAGGCTGAAGCCGACATTCTTGGCGCGCATGATCCAGGCGAGCCGAGCGCGGTCGCGCTTGGAATAGACGCGGGTGAGACCGACTCGGGCCGGATTGATCAGGCCTTCATCCTCATAGAACCGCAGCGCCCGAGCGGTGCAGCCGAATTCCGAGGTGAGATCGGAAATGGTGAACTGTTCACGCTCGTGGACATCGGGCCTGTCGAGATGCGCGCCATTGCGACGCGGCTCGCTGGCCGGATCCTTGGGAGCGTGCTGGGCGGGATCCGAGGATCCGGTGGGTGCAGGAGCGGTAGCCATGCCCGCTCCATACCTTCCGTTTACGTGAGCGTCAAGTTCAGACCCTCACAAGTACCGGTTCGCCATTGCGCAAATCGATCTGCCGATAAAAGCAACTGCGGGCGCCGGTGTGGCAGGTTGGACCCGCAGGCGCGGCACGGATCACCAGGGCGTCCTGATCACAATCGACCAGCGTCTGCACGACAGTCAGGACATTGCCGGATGTCTCACCCTTCATCCACAAGGCCCCGCGCGAACGCGACCAGAAGTGGACCTTGCCGGTGCTGAGCGTCGCCGCAAGCGCCTCGGCGTTCATATGCGCAACCACCAGCACCTCGCCGCTGGCATCATCGACGACCACCGCAGTGAGCAGTCCCGCCGCGTCAAACTTCGGCGCGAACACCGCGCCGCTCTCGCGCTCTTCAGGGGTCAGGCTTGTGCCGGTCACGTTGCAACTCCACGCAGATAAGCGATGCGCGCGGGTCCGTCCCGGTGCGCACTAAATGTCGTAAGCGGCGCGCTCATGCGACGATTGTTGCACGCACACAACAGGGGCACGCAAAAAATGCGCCTATCACAGGTTTGATCTTCCGCCGAATGCAACAGCGTGGAAGAAGCGCGTCAGGAGCCTTCGCAAGGGGTTCTCCACCGAACAATGGCACCGCCCGGTGTCAGGTTCAGGGGGTGATCGGACCGCAAACTGGCAGCGGGGTGCCAGCGCGACCGATTGAACGATAGGGATTGGATCCCGGCAGCGAAGTTAGGGGGTCGCTGCCACAGCCCGCAAGGGTGGATCCGCACCGTTTCGTCACGTGGCGCCCGGGGTCGAAAGACCTCGGGCGTTATGTTTTATGGGTGAATGAGGCGGTGATCCTGATCGACCAGGGCGAAACAGGCGACTGAAATTGACGCAGCCCCAGCCTCGGCCATCGCTGCAATGCAGGCTCTGCT
>DLGU01000101.1:49424-53104 GCA_002482865.1 Porphyrobacter sp. UBA7686 | reverse complement strand
CGCGTCAACCACGCAGGGTTGAGCCGGATTGCCCCGGTGAGCACCCGCTCGCGTGCCTCACGCCCCAATCCGCCGAGATTGGGCGTGCGCTTGTGCCGCACCAAAGCTTCAACCACGGGTTCGCCCTTCCCCAACCGGGCCAGCTCTTGGGTCAGCAGGGCAGCCTGATTGAACCCGCGCTGCCACAGCCGCCAGCGGTGGAGCGGGACCGGCACCAGCACCGGCGGCGCACGCCCCGCTTGCGACTCGGGTAAGCGCACCGCAATCAGTCGCGCCAGCGCAATCCGCCCGCCATGCTTGTAAGCCAGCACCAGTTTGCGCGAGGTCTCGTTGTAATAGGTCGCAGCATAGATCGGCACCGCGCCGACTTCGTTCTCGGCTTGGGTGGGAACCTCAAGGTTGCTCCAGCAATCGCTGCACAGCCCAGCCTGACTGGCAATCGCAACCCCGCACGAAGGGCAACGTGGCGGATAGAGCACATCCACCACGGGTCCAAAATGTCTGGCAAAGCGTGCGACCGCGACCATGCTGCAAGGTGTCGCACGGCTTGCACTGCGCTGGCAAGCACGGCAGGGCGCGAGCGATGAATGCACCTGCGATCCCCATGATCTTCAGCGCCCATCGTCGCACCCTGCGCCTCGCCCGCGCGCGGCACCGCGCGGCGACCCCCGATGCTGCGCGCTTCATCGACGAAGACATGATCGAGGACACGCTGGAGCGCCTTGCCTTCCTGCGCCACGAGCCTGCACAGGCATTGGTGCTCGGCGATTCGACCGGGACACTTACGGCATCGCTTCGGGAGCAGGGTGCGGCAGTCGTAGATCCGGCAACGCTCGACCTTGAAGCGCCTCATCCCTCTGGCGGGCATGAGCTTATCGTCGTGTTCGGCCTGCTCGATGCCGTCAACGACCTGCCTGGCGCGCTGATCCATTTGCGAAATGCGCTTGCTCCCGGCGGATTGGTGATGGCGCACTTCATCGGCGGCCAGAGCCTTCCCGCCTTGCGCGCCGCCATGTTCGCTGCCGAGCCCGACCGTCCTGCTGCCCGGATTCATCCGCTGGTCGATCCGCGCGCTGCGCCAGGGTTGCTCCAGCGCGCCGGATGGAAGGACCCGGTAGTCGACACCCATACGCTGACGGTGCGCTACGCAAGTCTCAACCGCCTGGTTGCCGATCTGCGCGATCAGGGGCTCGGCAATGCGCTCGCCAAGCCCGCTGCGCCGCTTGGCAAAACCGCTCTCGCCCGCGCCCGCGCCGACTTTGCCGCGCGCGCCGATGCGGATGGCAAGACCGCCGAAACCTTCGAGATCATCACCCTCACCGGCCGACGCTCTCTCGCCGGAACCTAGGCCTTCTTCAGCGCCGCCTGGGCTGCTGCAAGCCGCGCGATTGGCACGCGGTAAGGCGAGGCGCTGACGTAATCGAGGCCCACCTTTTCGCAGAACGCGATGCTCGCCGGATCTCCGCCATGCTCGCCGCAGATGCCGNNAGGCGCGCGATCGGCACGCGGAAGGGCGAGCAGGACACATAGTCCAGCCCCACTTCCTCGCAGAAACTGATCGACGCCGGGTCGCCGCCATGCTCGCCGCAGATGCCGAGCTTGATGTCGGGCCGGGTCGCCCTGCCCCGTTCTGCCGCCAGTTCGACCAGCTGGCCGACGCCTTCGATATCGAGGCTGACGAAGGGATCACGCGGGAAGATGCCCTTGTCGACATAGACGCTGAGGAACCGCGCCGCATCATCGCGCGAGACGCCGAGCGTCGTCTGCGTCAGGTCATTGGTGCCAAAGGAGAAGAACGCGCCTTCCTCGGCAATCTCACCCGCCATCAGCGCAGCGCGTGGCAGCTCGATCATCGTACCGACGAGGTATTCGACCCGTGTGCCGACCTCGGCGAACACCGCTTCGGCCACCCGATCGATCAGTGCGCGCAGGATCGCCAGTTCCCGCTTGGTGGCAACCAGCGGGATCATGATCTCCGGCAACGGCGCCTCGCCCGACGAAGCCTTCACCGCGCACACCGCTTCAAAGATCGCGCGCGCCTGCATCTCGTAGATTTCAGGATAGGTGATCCCGAGACGGCAGCCGCGATGGCCGAGCATCGGGTTGAATTCATGCAGCTCGCCTGCGCGCCGCTTGAGGTGATCCACGCCAAGCCCAGTCGCATCGGCCAGATCGGCGAAGTCCTCGTCCGCATGGGGGAGGAATTCATGCAGCGGCGGATCGAGCAAGCGGATCGTGCAGGGAAGACCCGCCATCACCTCGAAGATCGCGGTGAAATCGGCGCGCTGTTCGGGCAAAAGCTGATCCAGAGCGCGGCGGCGTCCGGCTTCATCGTCAGCCAAAATCATCTGGCGAACCAGCGAGATACGCGACGCTTCAAAGAACATATGCTCAGTCCGGCACAGCCCGATCCCTTCCGCGCCGAACTGCCGCGCCATGCGGCAATCATCGGGCGTTTCGGCATTGGTGCGCACCTTCATCCGCCGCAGCTTATCCGCCCACACCATCAGCGTGCCGAAATCGCCCGCCAGCTCCGGTTCGACCGTGGGGACGATGCCGAGCATCACCTGCCCGGTCGCCCCGTCGAGCGTGATCGCGTCGCCTTCCTTCAGCTCGGTGGAGCCGATCCTGAGCTTGCGCGTCGCACGGTCGATCGACACAGCCCCCGCGCCTGACACGCAAGGACGACCCATCCCGCGGGCAACCACCGCCGCGTGGCTGGTCATCCCGCCGCGCGCGGTCAGAATGCCTTGCGCCGCGTGCATCCCATGGATGTCCTCCGGGCTGGTTTCGACCCGCACCAGAATGACCTTCTCACCGCGTCCGGCCCATTGTTCGGCCGTATCGGCATCGAGCACGATTTTGCCCGCTGCCGCGCCTGGCGAGGCGGGAAGCCCGGTGGTCAGCACATTCCGCTCGGCCTTGGGATCGAGCGTCGGGTGGAGCAGCTGGTCCAGCGCCATGGGATCAACCCGCCGCACCGCCTCGCGCTCATCGATCAGCCCTTCGGCCACCATGTCGACCGCCATCTTGAGCGCGGCCTTGGCGGTGCGCTTGCCGGAGCGCGTCTGGAGCATCCACAGCTTGCCGCGTTCCACCGTGAATTCGATGTCCTGCATGTCCTTGTAATGCAGTTCCAGCAGATCGAACACGCGGGCGAGTTCGCCATAGGCGTCAGGCAGAGCCTCTTCCATTGACAGCGGCTTGGCACCTGCCGTCTCGCGTGCGGCCTTGGTCAGATATTGCGGGGTGCGAATGCCCGCGACCACGTCCTCGCCCTGCGCATTGATCAGGTATTCGCCGTAATAGGCGCGGTTGCCGGTCGCAGGGTCGCGGGTGAAGGCGACGCCGGTGGCGCTGGTTTCGCCCATATTGCCGAACACCATCGCCTGCACATTGACCGCGGTGCCCCAGTCGCCCGGAATATCGTTCAACCGGCGGTAGACCTTCGCGCGGTCGCTATCCCAGCTGTCGAACACAGCGCGGATCGCGCCCCACAATTGCTCGTGGACGTCCTGTGGGAACGGACGACCCAGTTCGTCGGCGACGATGGTATTATACTCGGCCACCAGCGCCTGCCAATCTTCAGCCGCCATCTCGGTATCGTTGTAGAAGCCCTTGTCTTCCTTGGCGATCTCGAGCGCTTCCTCAAACAATCCGTGATCGATCCCGAGCACCAC
>DLGU01000101.1:35669-49379 GCA_002482865.1 Porphyrobacter sp. UBA7686 | reverse complement strand
AAGCGCGCATCGCCCGAGGAGGTGGCAAGCCCCTGGACCGTCGCGTCATTGAGGCCGAGGTTCAGGACCGTGTCCATCATCCCGGGCATCGACACCCGCGCGCCTGAGCGGACTGAGACCAGCAGTGGATCGGCGGCATCGCCAAATCTCTTGCCCACAGTCGCCTCGACATGGGTCAGTGCGGCGGCGACGGCAGTTCGCAGATCATCGGAGAAGTCCGCGCCCTCCTGAAGATAACGCACGCATTCTTCGGTGGTAATCGTGAATCCCGGAGGGACTGGCAGGCCGATGCTCGCCATTTCAGCGAGGTTTGCGCCTTTGCCGCCAGCGACGGTCTTGTCCTTCTGGCGCGGGTCGGAGTGGTCGGCGTTGCCTCCGAAAACATAGACCGTCTTCAACGTCATGGCAGTCCTCGGTTGGTGCGGCGAAGTTGACAAAGTTGACACCGTGTCAAGCGCCAAATCTGACAACAAGCCCTTGAATTCACTATGCTATCATGCCGAAAATCGAAGTTGACACTTTGCGTGGTGGCGGGGGGGCTACCCCTCGATCCGGTTGAAATCGGCGACCCGGTGGACCGCATCGCGGAAACGCGCCAGCAGCGCAAGCCGCGCGGCGCGCTTGTTCGCATCGGCGTCGTTGACGGTCACCTCTTCAAAGAACCGGTCGATGGGAGCGCGCAAGGTGGCGAGCGCTGCCATCGCATCGGCGAACTTTTCGCCCTCAACCGCCTGCGCAGCGCGCGGGGCGGCGGCATCAAGCGCGTCGATCAGTGCCTTTTCGGCCGGTTCGGGCGTGTAGGAAAGATGCTCAGCTGCGGCGTGGCGATCGGCCATCTTCGCGGCGATCACCGGGGCGAGATCGGGATCATCGACCATCGCCAGCGGATCTTCCTCGCCGGTCTGGGCAATCTCGCCTTCAATCCCGCGCCAGTCTTCCTTCTTGAGGATGTTGGCCGCACGCTTGTAGCCTGCGAGGAGGTTGGTGCCGTCCTCGGTGGTGACAAAGGCTTGCAGCGCATGGACGCGGGCGAGCAGGCGGACGAGATCGTCCTCTCCGCCGAGCGCAAACACCGCGTCGATCAGGTCGTGACGGACACCGGCCTCGCGCTGCTGGACTTTGAGGCGGTCGGCGAAGAAGTCGAGGAGCCTTGGCACGTTAGCCATTGCAATCTTCGCCTGTGCTTCCGCTTCTGTCTTATCGAAGTCTGCAAATTCGAAAAGGCGCTTATCAAGAGCGTCCTCATAATCTTCGCCGAAAACAGCGCGGAGTGCTTTGTCTGCATCTTCAGAGGTTTTGAACAAGCGGGCTGTGATTGAGTCGGCGAGAGCTTGAATAAATTGGTTCGACACAATCGGATGAAGTCCGAGGCGCAGATTGTTCTTCTGAATTAGCTCCATGATCCCAAGCGATTGCCTACGCAGAGCAAACGGATCTTTTGAACCAGTTGGTCGCTCATTTATGGCGAAAAATGCGCAAACAGTATCCAACTTGTCCGCCAGCGACACCGCCACCGTCACCGGAGCCGTAGGCACATCATCGCCCTGCCCGACCGGCTTGTAGTGATCGCGGATCGCCTCGGCGACCTCCTGCGGCAGGCCTTCCTTGGCGGCGTAGTAGCCGCCCATCAGTCCCTGCAATTCGGGGAACTCGCCGACCATTTCGGTGACGAGATCGGCCTTGCACAGGCGCGCGGCCTGTTCGGCGAGGTCGGCCAAGGAAGCCCCTTCCCTTGAGGGAAGGGGTTGGGGATGGGTGTTCGACGGACGAGGGGTGGCACCCCCCATCCCCAACCCTTCCCCCGGGGGGAAGGGAGAATCTGTGACAATCCCCTCCTCACACAACCACCGCGCCAGCTTCGCCACGCGCTCGACCTTGTCGGCGACCGTGCCCAGCTTCTCATGGAAGGTGATGCGCGACAGCTTCTTCGCGTGATCCGCAAGCGATGTCTTCTGATCCTGCTCCCAGAAGAAGCGGGCATCGGACAGCCGCGCGGCGAGCACCTTGCGGTTGCCGTCCACCACCACTGCGGGGTCAATCGCGTCGATATTGGCGGTGCAGACAAAGGCGTTGGCGAGGTTGCCGTCCGGCGTCTGGCACACGAAATACTTCTGGTTCACCCGCGCGGTGAGCTGGATGACCTCGGGCGGCACGTCGAGGAACGCCTCGTCGAAGCGGCCGAGCAGCGGCACCGGCCATTCGGTGAGGCCCGCGTTCTCGATCACCAGACCTTCGTCGGCGACTAGCGTCAGGCTAGCCTCGGCAGCGACCTTGGCCGCGCCGTTGCGGATCAGTGTGCAGCGTTCGGAGAAGTGGACGATCACATGGGCCGCGCGCAGGGTTTCGATATAGCTCCCGGCATCGGCGATCTCGACCGGGCCGGAATGGTGGAAGCGGTGCCCCATCGTCGTGCGCCCGCTCGCGATGCCGTCGATCTCGCAAGGGACAACCGCGCCGTCCAGCAAGGCGATGATCCCGGAAAGCGGACGCACCCAGCGCAGCGACTCCGTGCTGAGCGACGCTGCACCCCAGCGCATCGACTTGGGCCAGGGGAAGGCGCGGATGATCGCCGGGATCGTTTCGGCCAGCACCGCGGCGGTTTCGCGCCCAGGCTTCTCGACCACGGCGAAATAGACGCCGTCACGCTCGGTCAGCTGCTCTGCCGTGAGGCCGACCTTGCGCAAGAAACCCTCAAGCGCCTGCGGCGGTGCGCCGACCTTCGGCCCCTTGGTTTCCTCGCTCACAGCCTCGGTGGCAAGCGGCAGGTCCTTGGCGATCAGGGCCAATCGGCGCGGCGTGGCGAAGGTTTCGATCTCTCCCACCGGCAAGCCGGCCTTGGCGAGGGCATCGGCAAACAGCCGCGCCAGATCCTCCTTGGCCTTCGGTTGCATCCGGGCGGGGATTTCCTCGCAGCGCAGTTCGAGCAGGAAGTCAGCCATCAGAAATTCCGTTCGTGCTGAGCTTGTCGAAGCACTGCACTTATCTTGCTTGCGTCGGTCAAAAAGGAGAACGGCCCTTCGACAAGCTCAGGGCGAACGGGGTAGAGATTGCGGTCCATCACAGCACCCACTCAGGATACTTGGCCGACCACTCGGGCGTCATCTTCGCCGCATAGGCCTCACACGAAGACCGCGCCAGATCGCGCACCCGGCCCATGTAGCTGGCGCGTTCCTGCACCGAAATCACGCCGCGCGCTTGCAGCAGGTTGAACACGTGGCTCGCCTCGACCGCCTGCTCATACGCAGCGATGGGGACGCCTGCCGACAGGGCATTGCGGCACTCGGCCTCGGCCTTAGCGAAGAGATCGAACAGCGCGTCGGTATCCGCGACCTCGAAGTTCCACTTCGACATCTGGCGCTCGTTCTCAAGGAAAACGTCGCCATAGCTGACGCCCGAGGAATTGAACGCCAGATCGTAGACGTTGTCGACGCCCTGAATATACATCGCCAGACGCTCAAGCCCGTAAGTCAGCTCGCCCGCGACCGGCTTGCAATCGAAGCCGCCCATCTGCTGGAAATAGGTGAACTGGGTCACTTCCATCCCGTCGCACCAGACCTCCCAGCCCAGCCCCCACGCGCCGAGCGTGGGCGATTCCCAGTCGTCTTCGACAAAGCGGATATCGTGCGCCAGCGGATCAATGCCGATGGCGCCGAGGCTTTTCAGGTAGAGCTCCTGAATGTCGCTGGGCGAAGGCTTCAGGATCACCTGATACTGGTAGTAATGCTGCAACCGGTTGGGGTTTTCGCCATAACGCCCATCGGTCGGGCGGCGGCAGGGCTGGACGAACGCCGCGTTCCACGGCTCCGGCCCAAGCGCGCGCAAAGTGGTCGCGGTGTGGAACGTCCCCGCGCCCATACGCATGTCATAGGGCTGGAGGATGACGCAGCCGGCCTCGGCGCTCCAGAAGTCGTGGAGCGTCAGGATCATGTCCTGAAACGAACGCGCCGGATCGCGCGGCGCAGGCTTGTAAAGGGGTGCAGCACTCATGGCGGCTCGCCATGGCCGAACACCCCATTTGCGTCAATGCCGCAGCGCAGCACGGATTGGCAGACAAATCCTGACGCCAGAGCTTCCGCAGCTGCGGATTGTATGAAATTCAGCGGCTTGATTTAGATGATGTCGTATCATCTTGACCTCAAGTCAGGTTATCTTGACATAGTCAACGAATCGAGACATAAAGTCAGGGCAACCTGACATTCAGGAAGGTTGTAGCGACACCCCCATCTTCTTCCCAAGGAGAACCGCTATGTCCCTTCGTTACGCAATCGCCGCCGCTACACTGCTAATCACCCCCACAGCCGCTTTTGCCGAACCTGCCAACGTCACCGAATTTGAAGCCAAGGTCGCGCATGATGACCTCGACTTGACCACCACGGAAGGGATCGCGCGGCTTGACCAGCGGGTCCGCACCCGCGTGCGCCAGATGTGCCAGAACGGTGGGCGCGACAGTGCTTCGGTTCGGCTTGAGCGCAAATGCCGTGTCAGCACGCTGGCCGCCACCGCCCCAGCGGTGCGCGTTGCGATCGCCAACGCCCGGATTGAAAGTCTGCGCTTCGCCCAGCGCGCTCCCTCCCCCGCATCGCCCGCCTCCACTCCCGGCGCGTGATGCCTCTCGGCTTTCATGTCCTAGCTTCATGCTTCATTTTTCACACCCTGTTCTGGAAGGAAACGCGATGAACCAGATGATCACCATCAAGCGTTGGCATGTCTTTCTGATGCTTGCCCTGAGCGGCTTTGCGGTTGGCAATCTGTTCGCCAAGTTGATCACGGCGCTTGGGTTTTGACCCCATGAGAAACCGCCTCAAAGTTCTACGCGCCGAACGCGACTGGTCACAGGCGGAACTCGCCGGGCGGCTCGACGTGTCGCGCCAGGCGGTGAATGCGATCGAGACGGGCAAGCACGACCCCTCGCTCCCCCTCGCCTTCAGAATTGCCCGCCTGTTCGACATGCGGATCGAGGAGATTTTCGATGACGAACTTTGATCCCCCTCGCACCGGCACCGGAATGTCCGAAGGTGCCGTAATGCTCGTCCGCATTGCCATTGTGATCGGCGGCGTCATTGCGCTGATATTCCTTGGCGCAACGGCAGTTGGCTTCATCAGCGCGGTGACCGAAGGTGACAACACCAGTGCGACGGATATCGCCATCATCAGCGGCATCCTGCTCGCCATGGCTGGCGTCATATACGCGACCTGGCGGTTCTGGCCGCGCGTGACCTCGGGCGAGGGGCTCTCAGCCGGTCCCGGCGAGGTCCGCACCCGCCAGCGCAATCGCACGCAGATGCTCTATATCGGTGTTGCCGCCGGTATTGGCGGCGTGATCGGACTTGCCACCGGCCTCTTCGATCAAGGCGACGGCAACCTGTTTGGCGGTGATTGGGAAGACCTCAAACTGCCGCCGCTGCTGGCGCTGGTCTTGGCGGCGTTGCTGATGGGCGCCTTCATGGTCTTGCCGCTCTACGGCTTCCGCATGATCGATGATTACAAGCGCGAGCAGAACTTCATCGCCTTTACCGGCGGCTGCGTATCCGTGCTTGCGGGTTTCCCGGTTTGGGCGGTGCTCCACGCTGGTGGCTTCGTGCCGCCGCCGCACGCCTTCGGGATCTTCGCCATCGCTTATGTGTCTATGTTCGTGTCGTTTATTTATGCCCGCTGGCGGCTCTGAACCGCCGAATCGTGTCAGCGTACTTGCCCCAAGGTTTCTCCTTCCCCACACTCTCATAACCCCCCGAAAGGAACCACCCGATGAAATTCGCTTCACTCCTTGCCCTGACCGTCGCCCCGTTTGCGCTGCTGGCCAGCAGCCCCGCTCTGGCGGACAACCATGCCACAACCGAAACCGCCGCTGCACCCGCTGCCAAGGGCCCCGCGCTGTGGAAGGTCGCGGATGCGGACACCACCATCTACCTGTTTGGCACCGTCCACATCCTTCCGGCAGGGATCGAGTGGTATGACGACACCATCGCAAAGGCGCTCACCGGTTCCGACATGATCGTTACGGAAATTCCGATGGACCCGGCCAGTGAAGCGGCCATGGGCCAGCTTGCCCAAAGCAAGGGCAGTCTGCCTGCAGGCACCACCTTGCGCTCGCTCCTCACGCCGGAGCAGAAGGCCACCTACGAAGCGGCCCTCGCCAAGCTCGGAGCCCCGCCCGAAGCGTTTGACCAGGTCAAGCCCTGGCTGACCGGCCTCACCATGTCGCTGATCCCGCTGATGCAGCAGGGCTACACCCCCGGCGCGGGCGTGGAGAAGGTGCTGCTGTCCAAGGTCGGCGACAAGCCGCAGGGCGCGCTGGAGACGGCGGAATTCCAGATCGGCATTTTTGACGGGATGGATCAGGCCGCGCAGATCACCTTTATGATGGAAGCCATCGAAGGCATGGACGAAACGGCGCCGATGCTGAACCGGATGGTCGCCGAATGGGCCGAGGGTGATGCCGACGAACTCGCTGCGATGATGAACGAAGGGATGACCGATCCCGCTGTTGCCAACGCCCTGCTCTACAGCCGCAACGCGAATTGGGCCGAGTGGATCGACGCCCGTCTCGACAAGCCCGGCACGGTGTTCATCGCGGTCGGTGCAGGTCACCTTGCCGGTGCCCAGAGCGTGCAGGATTACCTCGCGCAAAAGGGCATCAGTGTAAGCCGCGTGAAGTGATCGGGGCGCTGCCGCGATGACCTTGGATCGGGGGGCGGGATTGCTGACAGCGGTGCGTAGTGCCGCAGCTGCGATCCTTGCCCCCCTCCTCCTGCTTGGCCTTGCCGGATGCAGCGATGCACCCGGCGAGGCCGGAGCGGACAGGGCCCCGCCCAATCCGCTGCTCTATGAAATCGCCTCGGCCGATGGAACGGTGGAGGGCTGGATGGTCGGCACGATCCACGCCCTCCCCGACGACACCGAATGGCGCACGCCTGCAATCACGCAGGCGACGGATGCCGCCGACCTGTTGGTGGTCGAGATTGCCGCGCTGGATGATGGCAAGCGGGTCGCCGGGACCTTCACGGAACTGAGCACCACACCGGACCAGCCGCCCCTCGAACAAAGATTGCCGGACGATCTGGCCACTCCACTCACCGACTTGCTGGAGCGCGGCGAGATTGATCGCACGCGCTTTGCCGCAGTCGAAACCTGGGCGGCGGCGATCATGCTGGCGCAGGTCGATGCGACCGGCGATCCGGCCAATGGGGTCGACCGTGCGCTCATCCGTGACTTTGCCGACCGTCCGGTGCGCGAGCTGGAAGGCGCTGCGGCGCAGCTTTCCATCTTCGATCGCCTGACCGAAGCGCAGCAGCGCAGCATGCTCGCCGCCGTGGTGCGGGGGAGCGAGGCCGCGCGCAAGGACCCCGCCCGGCTCCAGCGCGCGTGGATGGCAGGTGATGCTGCGACGATCGAACAATCCACCCGCGAGGGCTTTCTGGCCGATCCCGCCTTGCGCGCCGCCCTGCTCACGGAGCGCAATCGCCGCTGGGCCGCTGCGCTCAGCCCGCTGCTGCAAGAGGCCCCCCTCCCCTTGATCGCTGTCGGCACCGCGCACCTTGTCGGGCCGGACGGGTTGGCTGCTCTGCTTGAGGCGCAAGGCTACCGCATCCGTCGCCTGCCCTGAGGGCTGCGGCCTAAAGCGGTTGCCAAACCGGCCTTCTCTCTCTAAGGGCCCGCGCTTCGGCGCTCCGGTCATCCCTGGAGGCGGTGCGCGGAATGACTACCTTCAAACACGCATTCGAAAGGCACGATTATGAGCGAAGCTCTGAACCTGCCGGCTGAAGCGCGCGAACGGGCTGGCAAGGGAGCCTCCCGTGCAATTCGCCGCGATGGTCGGACACCTGCTGTCATTTATGGCGGCAAGGAAGAACCCACCCTGATCCACGTCGAGCAGAAGGAACTGATCAAGCAATTGATGACAGGTCACTTCATGAACTCGATCGTCAACATCGAGATCGGTGGCAAGACCATTCGCACTCTGCCCAAGGATGTTGCGTTCCACCCGGTGACCGATCGTCCGCTGCATGTCGACTTCCTGCGCATGACCGGCGACAGCATGGTTCAGGTGCAGGTGCCCGTCGTGTTCATCAACGAAGACGCATCGCCCGGCCTCAAGAAGGGCGGCGTGCTGAACATCGTTCGTCACGAGCTGGAACTGATCTGCCCGAACGCCGACATTCCGGATGACATCCAGATCGACGTGACCGGCAAGGATCTGGGCGACTCGATCCACATCAGCGAAGTGACCCTGCCCAAGGGCGTCACCAGCGCGATCACCGATCGTGACTTCACCATCGCCACGCTCGTCGCCCCTTCGGCGCTCAAGAGCAGCGAAGGCGATACGACCACCGCCGACGCCGAGTAATTCGGTTCGCCATCAACGGCTACAGAACGCCGGGCTTCTCCAATGGGAAGTCCGGCGTTTCGTTTTGTGTGAGCGGCAGCTAGGGGACTTGCCATGCAAATCTGGGTCGGCCTTGGAAATCCCGGACCGCGCTATGCGCTCCACCGGCACAATGTCGGCTTCATGGCCGTGGACGTCATTGCCGATATGCACGGCTTCGGCCCCATCCAGACCAAGTTTCAAGGCTGGGTGCAGGAAGGGCGGATCGGCAGCCAGAAGGTGCTGCTCCTGAAGCCCGCCACCTTCATGAACGAAAGCGGCCGCGCGGTCGGTGAAGCCCTGCGCTTCTACAAGCTCGGCACCGATGCGCTGACCGTGTTCCATGACGAACTCGACCTCGCCCCCTTCAAGGTCAAGGTGAAGCAGGGCGGCGGTCATGCGGGGCACAACGGTCTGCGGTCTATCGACCAGCATCTGGGAGCAGAGTTCCGCCGCATCCGGCTCGGCATCGGCCATCCGGGACACAAGGACCGTGTGACAGGCCACGTGCTCGGCAATTTCGCCAAGGACGAGCAGGACGATCTGGTCGCCATGCTGGGCGCAATCGGCGCGGAGGCCGAGTGGCTGGCAAAGGGCGATGACGTGCGGTTCATGAATGATGTCGCTCTGAGAATGCAGGGCTAAGGCCCATGCAACGCGTCCTCCTCATCGGCCCCTGCGGTTCGGGGAAGAGCACTCTCGCCCGCGAGCTTGCCCCACTTATGGGCCTTCCGCTCGTCCACATGGATCAGCTGGGCTGGCAGGCGGGTTGGGTCGAGACCGAGAAAGCTGAGCTGACTGCTCGGCTCGCTGAGGTCGTGGCGCAAGATGCATGGCTGATCGAGGGTAACTATGGCAGCACCCTCGCCCCGCGTCTGGAACGGGCGGACACGGTGATCTACCTCGATTTCCCGATCCGTCTGTGCCTGTGGCGGCTCGCAAAGCGCATCCTCACCCATCGAGGCCGTTCCCGACCCGACATGCCCGAAGGCTGCCCCGAACGCTTCGATGCTGCATTTTTCTGGTACGTGATAAACTGGAACACCGGCCCGCGCGTGCGCACCGAGGCGAACTTAGCGGGATATTCGGGCAAGGTGATCCGCTTGCGGAACCCCGAGGCGCTTGCGCAATGGCGCAAAGCCAATAGTCTTGGCTGACCCCTACCCGCCAAGGATACAGCCCATGCGCCTCGACCGCCGCACCTTGCTCGCTTCCGCCGCTGCCACCGCCTCGCTCGCCGCTACGGTCCGTGCGGGAGCTGCCGAGCCTGTGTTCAATCCTGAAACCAGCCTCACAGGCAAAAGCGTCTTGATAACAGGGTGTTCCTCGGGCTTCGGGCGGCTCGCTGCCGAGCTGCTGGCGCGGCAAGGTGCCAAGGTGTTTGCATCCATGCGCAACATTCCTCGACCCGAGGCCACAGAGTTGTTTGAGATCGCACGCAAAGACAGCCTTCCGATTTTCATTATCGAGATCGATGTGACCTCGGATGATAGCTGCGCCCGAGGCGTGGCAACCGCCGAGGAGATGAACCGCGGACCCATCGATGTCCTCGTCAACAATGCTGGCATCGGCATCACCTCGCCCATCGAAGTGCAGGACATGGAAGCGACGCGCTTGATGTTCGAAACCAACGTGTTCGGCCCGCACCGCATGGCGCGCGCGGTGCTGCCGGGGATGCGCAAGCGGGGCGCTGGCCAAATCATCCAGATTTCGAGCCAATTGGGCCGTGTCATCACGCCTTATTCCGGGCATTACTCTGCCACCAAATTTGCGCTCGAGGCGATGAGCGAACAGCTCGCTTATGAATTGGTGCCGCATCATATCGACGTCAGCATCATTGAACCCGGCGGCTATCCCACCAAGGTCTGGGTCAATCGCAATGCCTATTCAGCGGCGCTGAAGGCGCGGGCAGAGGCGATGCATACCGATGGCTATCCGAGCCAGGTCGCCGCGATGGGCACCGAGGACGGATCGGGCCGCAGCAATGATCCGATGGACGTCGCGCGCGCCATCGCGGGCCTGATCGCGCAAGCGCCCGGCACCCGTCCGTTGCGCTTACCCGTGTCGCCCGGCAACAAGCCGCAGGTGCCGATCAACGAAGTGACTGCGCGCGTGCAGACCGAATGGCTCGGCAATTCGCGCGCCGGGCCGCTGGTCCGCGCTGTGCATGAACGGTGAGGCTCTAGCCAGCGCGCCGACTGCCCGCTAAGGGCGGCGCTTTCCAGATAGCCAAGAGACAATCATCATGGGTTTCCGTTGCGGGATCGTTGGCCTGCCCAACGTGGGCAAGTCCACCTTGTTCAATGCATTGACCGAGACGCAGGCCGCGCAGGCCGCAAATTATCCGTTCTGCACGATCGAGCCCAATGTCGGTCAGGTCGCCGTGCCCGACGAACGCCTCGCCAAGATTGCCGCCATCGCCAAGAGCGCCAAGATCATCGAAACCCAGCTCGGCTTCGTTGACATCGCCGGCCTCGTGAAGGGTGCAAGCAAGGGCGAAGGCCTCGGCAACCAGTTCCTCGGCAACATCCGCGAGGTCGATGCGATCGTCCACGTGCTGCGCTGCTTCGAAGATGGCGATATTCAGCACGTCGCCAACAAGGTCGATCCCATTGCGGATGCCGAAGTGGTCGAGACGGAACTGATGTTGTCCGACCTCGAAAGCCTTGAAAAGCGCGTGCCGGCAGCGGCAAAGCGCGGCGCTGCGGGTGATAAGGAAGCCAAGGCCATGGCGAGCGTGCTCGGGCAGGCGCTCGAACTGCTGCGTGAAGGCAAGCCTGCGCGCCTGACCGTGCCGGGCGATGACGAGGAAGAGCGGCTGTTCAAACAAGCGCAATTGCTCACCGCCAAGCCGGTGCTTTACGTTTGCAATGTCGCCGAAGAAGACGCGGCTGAGGGCAATGAACTATCGGCCAAGGTCTTCGCCAAGGCGGCGGCTGAGGGTGCCGAAGCGGTGGTCGTGTCCGCTGCCATCGAAGCCGATCTGGTGACGATGCCCGTGGAAGATCGGGGCGAATTCCTCGAAGCGCTCGGCCTCAGCGAAAGCGGTCTCGCCCGCGTGATCCGGGCCGGGTACAAGCTGCTCGGCCTCAAGACCTTCTTCACCTGCGGCCCCAAGGAAGCGCGCGCATGGACCTTCCCCGATGGCGCCAAGGCCCCGCAGGCGGCAGGCGAGATCCACAGCGATTTCGAACGCGGCTTCATCCGCGCCGAGACGATTGCCTATGATGACTACGTCGCGCTCGGCGGCGAAGCTGGCGCGAAGGAAGCGGGCAAGCTGCGGCAGGAAGGCAAGGAATACGTCGTGCAGGACGGCGATGTGCTGCTGTTCAAGTTCAATGTTTGAGGGGTGAGACGGGGCGGCCCTAGCCCTCCCCCTAACTCGTCACCCCGGCGAAGGCCGGGGCCCAGTTGCTTCCGCAGTGACGTCTGCCACTCTGGATCCCGGCCTTCGCCGGGACGACGACCAGTGTGGCTAATGCCGCCCAAACAGCTTCTCGACGTCCTCCATACTTAGCTTCACCCACGTCGGCCGCCCGTGGTTGCACTGGCCTGAGCGCGGCGTGGCCTCCATCTCCCGCAGCAGCGCGTTCATCTCCGCCACGCTGAGCACCCGCCCGGCCCGCACCGATCCGTGGCAGGCCATCGTCGCCAGCACCAGTTCGAGCCGCTCGGCCAGCAGCAGCGCGCCGCTGTCTTCCTGCTTGCCGTGCTTGGCGATGTCGTCGGCAAGATCGCGGAGCAGCTTCGCGCTGTCCGCCTTGGCAATCGCTGCCGGAACCGCGCGGACCAGCATCGCGCTTGGGCCGAAGCGTTCGATCACGAGGCCGTAGCGCGCCAGTCCCTCGGCAGCGTCTTCGAGTCGGTCGCAATCGACCTCGTCCAGTTCGACCACATCGGGGACCAGCAGGGCTTGGCTGCGGCGGTTGGCTTCCTCCGCCCCGGCCGCGCGCAGGCGTTCGAGGACGAGGCGTTCATGCGCAGCGTGCTGATCAACCAGCACCAGCCCATCGGCAGATTCGGCCACGATATAGGTGTTCGCCACCTGCCCGCGCGCAATGCCGAGGGGGTATTGCTGCGCCTCCGCAGGCACCGGGGCGGCTTCCTCGGCGCGGCCCTGTGGCTGGGCGAGCGGCGCATTCCACGCGGTACGCGCTTCGCCGAGGCGGGGCTGCGAAGCGCTCCAGTCACGGCCCGTAAAAATGCTCTCCAGCATCGGAGCTATCGGAGCAGCTGTTGGTGCGACCGGCTCGGCCTGCCACCGCGACATTGCCGCCCGATCCGGCCCCTGCGCAGAACGCCGATCCCCCGTCGCCAGTGCCTGCCGCAGCCCCGAAACAATAAACCCGCGCACGCCCGCAGAATCCCGAAAGCGCACCTCTGTCTTGGCCGGGTGGACGTTCACATCGACATCCTGCGGCGGAAGATCGAGGAACAGGGCCAGCACCGCATGGCGATCCCTTGCGAGCATATCGGCATAGGCCCCGCGCACGGCGCCGACCAGCAGCCGGTCTTTCACCGGACGGCCATTGACGAACAGGTACTGATGATCGGCCACGCCGCGATTATAGGTCGGCAAACCCGCCAGCCCCGTCAGCCGCATCATCCCGTAGGGCGTGTCGCGCTCCTGCGAGATGGCGACCGAATTGTCCTTCAGCTCATGCGCAATGATCCGCGCCACACGGGTTGCCAGCGCTTCATCCGCTTGCAGGGACAGCACCGTGCGTTTGCCCGCATCCCCAACGGTCTCCAGCGTGAAGGCAATATCCGGCCGCGCCATCGCAAGCCGCCGCACCACATCGAGGCAGGCAGCATATTCGCTGCGCGCGGTACGCAGGAACTTGCGGCGCGCGGGCACCTTGGCGAACAGGTCTTCCACCCGCACCCGGGTGCCGGGCGGGAGCGCAGCGGGTTCATCAGCCAGCACCGCGCCATGATCGACGACTCGCCGCCAGCCTTCGGCAGCGCCCGCCTCACGGCTTTCGATGGTCAGGCGCGCCACGCTGGCGATGCTCGGTAAAGCTTCACCGCGAAAGCCGAGCGTCGTCACCAGTTCGATCGCGCCTTCCGGGCCAATCAGCGAATCGGGCAGCTTGGATGTCGCGTGCCGTTCCAGCGCCAGCGCCATGCCGTCCGGCGCCATCCCGCAGCCATCATCGACCACTTCGATCCGCTGCAAACCCCCATCCGCCAGCACCACACCGATTCGCCGGGCCCCTGCATCAATCGCGTTCTCAACCAGCTCTTTCAGGGCCGCAGCCGGGCGTTCGACCACCTCACCCGCTGCAATACGGTTCACAAGCGCGGAAGGGAGACGGCGGATTTCGGGCATTTGTCGCACGCTAGCG
>DLGU01000101.1:5113-35643 GCA_002482865.1 Porphyrobacter sp. UBA7686 | reverse complement strand
CACCCCCAGAAATCACTTCTGCGGTGGACAAATATTTTGGCCTTTTGTGCGCGGATTCGCTAGGCGCGCGGTGTCATGTCATAACCGGGTCGAATTCCCCTGCAACGACCGCGTGTTCAGCTTGCAGCCTCGCCACCACTGGAACACCACCACCGATGAGCTTTCTGTCTAACTTCTTCAAATTCCGGTCGCAAAACATGGCGATCGACCTCGGCACCGCCAACACGCTGGTCTATGTGCAGGATCAGGGGATCGTGCTGAACGAACCTTCCGTGGTCGCCATCGAGACGATCAACGGGATCCGCCGGGTCAAGGCCGTCGGTAATGATGCCAAGATGATGATGGGCAAGACCCCGGACAGCATCGAAGCGATCCGCCCGCTGCGCGACGGTGTGATCGCTGACATCGAAGTGGCCGAGCAGATGATCAAGCACTTCATCCAGAAGGTGCATGGCAAGAAGTCGATGTTCCGTTATCCGGAAATCGTGATCTGCGTGCCTTCGGGCTCAACCTCAGTCGAACGCCGCGCGATCCGCGATGCGGCCTCGAATGCAGGCGCATCGGATGTGCACCTGATCCTTGAACCGATGGCCGCCGCAATTGGCGCCGATATGCCGGTGACCGAACCGGTCGGCAGCATGGTCGTCGACATCGGCGGCGGCACCACCGAAGTCGCGGTGCTTTCCTTGCGCGGTCTTGCTTACACCACCTCGGTCCGCACCGGCGGTGACAAGATGGACGAAGCGATCGTCTCTTACGTGCGCCGCCACCACAACCTGCTGATCGGCGATGCGACCGCAGAGCGCATCAAGAAGGATTACGGCATCGCCATGATCCCGGAAGACGGCATCGGCGAGACGATCACCCTGAAGGGCCGCGACCTTGTGAACGGCGTGCCTAAGGAAATTACGATCAATCAGGCGCATGTCGCCGAAGCGCTGAGCGAACCCATCGGTGCCATCGTCGAAGGCGTGCGGATCGCGCTGGAAAACACCGCGCCGGAACTCGCGGCGGATATCGTCGATCAGGGTATAGTGCTCACGGGCGGCGGTGCCTTGATCCGGCGGCTCGACGAGCACCTGCGCGAAGAAACCGGCTTGCCGGTCTCGGTCGCGGAAGATCCGCTCCTGTGCGTCGCCATCGGCACTGGCCGGGCGATGGAGGATCCGATCTATCGCGGCGTGCTGATGACCGCGTGACGCGCCTGCATCTGAGCCGGGCTGAACGGCAGAAGGGACTCTAACCCATGGCGCCCCCCTCTTCGCGCCGCTCGGGCTTTTCGAAGAAGGCGCAGTTCTCGCTGTTCACCGGCTACCTCTTGGCCGGAGCGGGGGCTGTGCTCGGCCTGGTGCTCTTGGCGCTGTCGTTGTGGCAGCCAGCAGCTTTTGCACCCCTGCGCGGGGTTGCAACCGATGTGGTTGCACCCGTTGGCACGGGCGGCGCGGTGACGCGCTCGGGCTCGCAGGGCTTTTTCGCGACCATCTCCGGCTATTTCAATGCGGGGCAGCAAAATGCCGAGCTGCGGCGCGAGAACGAGCTCGCCCGCATTCGGCTCGCCGAAGCCGAAGCGATCAAGGCGGAGAACCAGCGCCTCAAAGGTCTGTTGGCCCTGCGCGATAGCGAGGCCAAGCCCGTCGCAATGGCGCGGCTCGTCGGCTCGACCGCGACCAGCGTGCGCCGCCACGCCTATATCAGCGCCGGAAGCAGCAGCGGGGTGGCGCCGGGGATGCCTGTTGTGTCAGAGCGCGGGGTGATCGGCCGCGTGCTTGAGACAGGGCGTAACTCGGCCCGCGTGCTGCTGCTGACCGACAGCGAAAGCGTGCTGCCGGTGCGCCGCGCCAAGGACAATGTGATCGCCTTTGCCGAAGGGCGCGGCGATGGCTTGCTGCGCATCCGCCTCGTCAATCTGGGGGTGAACCCGCTCAAGGTGGGCGACATGATGGTGACCAGCGGTGCAGGCGGATACTACCGCCCCGGGGTTGCGGTCGCGGTGATTGCCAAGATCACGCCCGACGGCGGGATTGCGCGCTTGGTGGCCGAGCCTTCGGCGACCAATTTTGTCGCGGTCGAGCCAGTGCACGAAGCCGCCGCTGTGACAGAACTCGAAGACACCGTGCTGCCCGGCCCCTCCCCCGCTGCCGGTGCAACGCCCACGCCCACGCCTGCGCCTGCGCCGCCATCGGGCGCTGCGGCCGGGGAGGAGTGATGGAGCGGCTCGACCCTCGCGCCCGCTCGGATATCTATGGAAAGCGCATCAACCGCGCACCCTATGCATGGCGCGTCCGCAGCGTTCCCTATGTGACGATCATGCTTGGCTCGCTTCTGCCGGTGCTGCTGATCGCGGACCTGATGCCGCTGTTCCCCTCGCTCGGGTTTCTGCTGCTGCTCGGATGGCGCATGGTCCGCCCCGGGCTGCTGCCGCTGTGGGCTGGCGCGCCGCTCGGGGCGTTTGACGATCTTGTGAGCGGCCAACCTTTCGGCAGCGCGATCCTGCTGTGGTCGCTGGCGATGATCGTGATCGAACTGATCGAGACCCGCTTTCCGTGGCGCGGGTTCTGGCAGGACTGGTTCACCGCCGGGGTCATCGCCGTCAGTTACTGGTTTGCGGCCCTGCTCGTCTCGGGCGCGAGCGTGACGCCCGAATTGCTCATCGTCGCGCTCCCGCAGGTCTTGCTGTCCGTGATGCTCTATCCGATAATCGCGCGCATGGTTGCAGGTCTTGACCGCTTCCGCCTCGCTCGGGCGCGGAAGATCGACTGATGAAGATCCCGTTCCTGCGTGACGGACCGGAGCGCACCCCGCGCATGATCAACGCCTCGATTCTGCGCGGCAGTTTCGAGCGTCGCGGCTTGCTGATCGGGGCCGTTCAGGGCGGGGTTGGCGTGCTGCTGGCGCTGCGCCTTGGCTATCTCGCCATCGCCGAAAACGAGAAGTACCGGCTCGAATCCGAAAGCAACCGGGTCAATCTGACGCTGGTCCCCCCGCGGCGGGGCTGGATCCTTGACCGTAACGGTGCGCCGCTGGCGTCGAACCGCGCCGATTTCCGCGTCGATCTGATCCCGGAACGACTGGTGGATGGCGACGCGACGATCGACCGGCTCGGCCAGTTGCTGTCGCTGGAACCGGCACGGATTGCCGACATCAAGGACAAGGTTTCAACCGCGCGCGGGTTTCAGCCGGTCGAAGTGGCCAGTGGGCTGGGTTACGAACAATTTGCTGCACTGAGTGTGCGCTTGCCCGACCTTCCCGGCGTGGTGCCGCAACGCGGCTTCTCGCGTTTCTACCCGACCGCCTCCAGCGTCGGCCACCTGATCGGCTATGTCGGGCCCGCCTCTGCCGAGGAATACGAGAAAGACCCCAACCCGCTGCTGATCACGCCGGGCTACAAGATCGGCAAGGACGGGCTGGAAAAGCAGTTCGAGAAGAATTTGCGCGGCGTCCCTGGTGCGCGGCGGGTCGAGGTGACGGCGGGCGGGCGCATCGTGCGCGATCTCGAAACGCGCGAGGATGTGCAGGGCCAGCCCATCCGCCTCACCATCGATGGGCCGTTACAGGACTATGCCGCACGCCGCATCGGGCTCGAAAGCGGCTCGGTGGTGGTGATGGACTGCCGCTCCGGCGATCTCCTGTGCATGGCTTCGATGCCGAGCTTCGATCCCAATTCCTTCTCCGACGGGATCGGCGGAGTCGAGTACGCGATGCTGCGCGATGACGAGCGCGTGCCCCTGCGCAACAAGGTGCTGAAGGGACTCTATCCGCCCGGTTCTACGGTCAAGCCGATGGTCTCGATGGCGTTTATGCAGGCCGGGATCGATCCGAACGAGACCGTGTTCTGCGGCGGCGGCCTACAGGTTGGCAATCGGCGGTTCGGCTGCTGGAACCGCCGCGGCCACGGCTCGGTCGACATGGCCAAGGGCATCTATCAGAGCTGCGACGTCTATTTCTATGCCATGGCCCAGCGCGTCGGGATGGACCCGATTGCCGCAATGGCCCGGCGCTGCGGTATGGGGCAGGAATTCCCCCTGCCCGTCACCAGCCAGTTCTTCGGCACCGTGCCTGACCCGGCGTGGAAGATGAAGAAGTGGGGCCGCGAATGGCAGGCCTTCGACACGGTCAACGCCACAATCGGCCAGGGCTATATGCTCTCCAGCCCGCTGCAACTGGCGGTGATGGCATCGCGCATCGCCACCGGCCGCCACGTCATGCCGCGCCTGACGCTCGACACCAAGCCCAAGGGCTTCGAAACGATCGACTTCCCGCTTGAGCAGG
The DNA here is from genome assembly GCA_002482865.1 of Porphyrobacter sp. UBA7686. Taxonomy (GTDB): domain Bacteria; phylum Pseudomonadota; class Alphaproteobacteria; order Sphingomonadales; family Sphingomonadaceae; genus Erythrobacter. The sequence continues at coordinate 31,374 of DLGU01000101.1, read as the reverse complement.
TCGAATATGTCCGCAAGGCGATGAGCGATGTGGTCAACGGCCCCGGCACAGCAGGCCGCGCGCGCCTGCCGATTGACGGGACGCTGATGGCGGGCAAGACCGGGACGGCGCAGGTGGTCTCGCTCTCGATCTCCAACGGCAAGTCCGGCCCGTGGAAATACCGCGACCACGGCTTGTTCATCTTCTTCGCCCCCTATGACAACCCGCGCTATGCGGGTGCTGTCGTGATCGAGCATGGCGGCGGGTCAGGCTCGGCCTATCCGATTGCGCGCGACGTTATGACCTTCCTGTTCGACCCGGCCAAGGGGCTGGAGGCGCTCGCCGCGCTGGAAGCCGGATGGGGCGGCACCGCGCAGCAGCGGCTCGAAGCGCGCTATGCGGCCTATGCTGCCGAGCGCGGGGCCAGCGTCAGCCGTCCGCCGCGCCGGGAGGAGGAGATTTTCGACCGGGTCGAGGCCGAAGCCCGCCGCGCTGCCACTCAGCCCGAAGCCATCGCGGACGAAGTGATCGCCCCGCGTCCCGAAGCCAATCCCTCCGGCACGCCGCCGGGTGCTGCCGCCGCGCCGCAAGCCGCAGCGCCCGCGACCCCCGCCCCTGTCCCGCCCGCTGCGGAGATCAGCGAATGAGCACCATCGCCGCCCGCGGAATCGTACCCGAACCGATTGCCCGCCAGCCTTGGGAGATGCTGATTCCCTTGCTGCTGATCACGGGTTTTGGCGGCCTGGTGCTTTATTCAGCGGGCGGCGGTTCGATGCAGCCGTTTGCGATGTCGCACTTCATCCGGTTTCTGGTGTTTTCAGTGATGGCGGCGATCATCGCCTCCATGCCGCGCGACGCTGTGCGGGTGCTGACCTATCCTGCCTATCTGACGGTGCTGGTCATGCTGCTGGGGGTCGAGATCGTGGGGCAAGTCGGCGGCGGGAGCCAGCGCTGGCTCGAAGCCGGACCGATCCGTATTCAGCCTTCCGAGATTATGAAGCCCGCCGTGGTGCTGGCGATGGCCCGGTTCTACGAAACGCTCCCGTCCGGCATGATCGGATCGTGGCGCTCTCTGGTGCCGTCAGGGATGCTGATCCTGCTGCCGATCTCGCTCGTGCTGTTGCAACCCGACCTTGGCACGTCCGTGGCCATTGCGTTCGGCGGTGTGGTGGTGATGTTCCTCGCCGGGCTGCCGCTATGGTGGTTTTTGCTGGCGGGCGGCACCGGAATTGCCGCGATGCCGCTGATCTATTTCTTCGCGCTTCGCCCCTACCAGCAGGCGCGCGTCACGACCTTCCTTGATCCCGAGAATGATCCGCTGGGCGCAGGCTATCACATTGCCCAATCCAAGATCGCGATCGGATCGGGTGGGATCTTCGGCAAGGGCTTCAACAACGGCACGCAGAGCCACCTCAACTACCTGCCCGAACCCCACACCGATTTCGTCTTTGCCAGCATGGCCGAAGAATGGGGCCTTGTGGGCGGGCTGTTTGTGCTGACGATGTATGCGCTGATCCTGCGCTGGGGATGGAAGGTCGCCAACGAATCGCAGGATCGCTTCTGCGCCCTGCTCGCCGCTGGGGCGACCGCGACGATCTTCTTCTACATTGCGATCAATTTGCTGATGGTAATGGGCATGGCGCCCGCCAAAGGTATTCCGCTGCCGTGGATGAGCCACGGCGGCTCGTCGATGATGACCAACATGATCTGCATCGGCCTGTTGATGATGGTCAACCGCTGGAACCGCATGGCCCCGCGCCGGGGCCTGACGGTCTAGCTACGATTTCGCACGAATAGGCCCTTGCCATCAGGGCGAGACGCGCTAAATGCAGCGCCTCACGCGAATCGGGACACGGCTTCGGCCCTCCGTTTTGCTGTCCGACGTTGTCGGAATGGACGCATAGCTCAGTTGGTAGAGCAGCTGACTCTTAATCAGCGGGTCCTAGGTTCGAGCCCTAGTGCGTCCACCATAAAAACAATCACTTAGCGCCGGTTTGATTGTCTCCCGCCCGAGCGGGCTCCGAAAAAACATCAGAAAAGCATCGCCGGAAAAATGCTGATAAGGCGCGCAGGAAAAAACTGCGCATAAAGGTCCCTACGCCGTGACCACAGCCTTTGGCGGCCATACAGCCTTTAGCTCAGCCTGAGAAAAATGAACGCAGTGAGCGCCACAAGTTACATGTTTTGAGAACACAAAGCCCGTCTCGAACGTCGGGGTTACGAAATTCCAAAACTTTGGATCGATCTGATAAAACTTATCATCATCCGGGTGCTCTTTTGCCCACGAGGTGACTCTACTTTCACGCGCAGCGGTAACAAATTTCTCAAAAACCTCGTGCTTTTTATCGTAATATCCTCGCTCGCCAGAATGTTCTTCAAAATAACTAAATGCGTCGCTCAATGAAACGTCGGGTGTCCACTTTGTCGATGTGCGGTGCGACGCAAACTTTGGCGTGGGGGTGGCTAGTGGCGGTGATGGCGTAGCGGGATCTGGGCCCAATTCTGGTGCAGCTGTTCGAGTTTTGGGTTGCATCATCGCTACGATACCAACCGTACCTAACATGACCCAGGCCCCGCTCGTTGCGAAGGTCCCGACAACCGACATGACATCTCGCACGAGAGGGCTTTGCCAAGGCGTGAACGCCTGCGCTAAGGTTAGCAGTGCGAACGCACCGCAAAGTACCCAAAGAAAGGTCGCTCTCTTGCCAGGAGGGGCCGTTAGAGCACCGATCATGGCCGCCAGCGATGAGCTAGCGAAAACAGTGAGAATAGTGAGCGAATCCCCCGTCGGCACGCGACGTTGATAGTTTGGGTCGGCCTTGTCTGCAATCAATTCAGGCACTAGCGCACGCTCGCGACCTGATCGCTTGCCGTCATGAGCCCAGCGCCCGCACCTCGCCCCGCGCTGATGAAGTCAATCCAAGTTAGCGACGCTGTTCCGGATCTCACTTATTTGGGTGGAGAGGGCGGTAACGCACCCCTGCTTTGCTCCCTTGGAATTGAGGCCGCTTATGTGCGTGAGCGGCCCCAGTTTCCCCTCCACGCGAGTAGCACCCCATCAAAGCGCCCGCTCGACCGCATCAGCGTGGCTGCGCAGCAATTCGAGATAGCCTCACAACGCATCATCGCCGCCCAGTTTCGCCAGCTGATAGGCCGAGCCCACCATACCCATAGCAGCTTCGACATAGGCGCCGTGATCGATTGGCACGCCCTCTCGACTGGCGCGTGACGCGACAAGCTGGGCAATCGTGCCCGCCATGTCGGCCATAGCGGCGAAGAAATCCTGATCAGCTGCGGATGGGTTCTCGCTCAATTTCAATGCTCCTATAGCGTCCGCCGGCTGGCCCGGCGGAATGTCTCATTTGCCGCGGCGTCGATTATTTCGCCAGCCGATTGCCTCGTCACCTCAATCGCCACGCCCACGGCCTCGGCCTGCACGCGAGCAGCGAAGCCGGGTGCTTCTTCGATGACTACGCGAACAACGCCCGAGGCTCCACCGCCGCCGCCGTCACGCATAGCATTCATGCGGCCCAACGGGATGATCTGACCGGACACATCGGGCCGGAACGCCTCCACTCGACCAGCGGAGGCACCCTCGTTCACCCGGTAGACGCTGCCCGCATTGACGCGGCCGCCGCTGGAACGCCCGAACAGGCCGCCGATGCCTTTCAGGATGCCGGGGAGGACTTGGCCGGCCGTGGAAATGAGCCCACTTTCCTGCGAGAGCGCCTCGGCCAATGGGCCAAAGACGTTGCGGTCCAAGAAGATTTTGATGAGTTCCGAGAGGAACGGGTCCTTGATCCCGAGGGCATTCGTCATGGCATCGGTGATCGTGGAATTGAGCTCTTGGATGCGCCGCACGGCTGCCTCTTCGACGCGCTGGTCGCTGTCCTGAGCACCCTGCGCGTATCGCTCAAGAGGCGAGGCGAATTGGCGATTCACGCTCTCCCGCTGGGCGCCAGCCTGGGCATCGAGCGCGGCGAGAGCAATACGGGCGCGCTCCCGGTCGATATCGTTCAGCGTCTTGCTGTTCACTTGGGCTTCGAGCCGCTCGCGAAGAACGGCTTGCTCTGCGTCAAGGATTTGCAGGGCAAGCGCCCGCCGGTCCTTTTCCGTGGTGGCGAGGTCAAACTGCAGGCGCAGTGCATCAATGGCAGCACGCCCGCGCTCGTCAGCTAGTTCGGCATTGCGCTGCTCGATTTCGGCTTGCTCGCGAAGCGCCACTTGCTGCGCAAGCAAGCTATTGTTGAAGGTGGCGATGACCTTGCCCTGCTCATCGTATTGGGCGGTTACACCGTAAAGCTGATCGATGAGATCAAGTAGGGCCTTGCGCTGCTCCGGGTTCAGATCCTTGTTGCCATTGATCTCAGCGCGGCGCTGCTCGGCTTGCCCGCCGAGGATTTCGCGCTCGATGCTTGCCCGCTCTTCGGCGGACGTTGCGAGGGAAAGCTTAGCCTGCAGAATTTCAGCATCAAGCCGGGCCTGCTCATCGAGAAAGCGGGCCTGAATTTCCGCCGGATTGGGGCCGGTGCGGCCCTTAGGGGTGCGACTGGCCCGGGGCGGCGATGCCGCAGCGACGGGCTTGGCTGGCGTGTCGCTGGTGACGTTGATGCCATTGGCAACGCCCACGCGGATAGCGTTGGCCTGTCTCTGAAGGTCGCGCTCTTCCTGCGCCAGCAGTCCATCCTCTTCCGCCCGGCGCTTCCGCCCGTCTTTGCCAAAAACATCGCCAGAGTCTGATGCCTCGCGCGAGCCTGCGGCCGTGCGACCGCGTGTATCATCGATGGCAATTTCTGCGCGCCGAGCCTGAATTTCAGTCAACCGGCTGCCGATCTTCGCGAGATCAGCAATGCGAAGGCTATCGGCCAATTTGAGGGCTGCATCAGCGGCGTTCAGCATCTGCCCTGCAAAGCCTGCTACCTTTTCGCTAGCTTCGTCGGCGCCCTTGCCGGTGTTTCTGATTTCGACCCCTGCATCGCGCAGGCGCTGCTCATATAGTTCGGCGGTCGCCGCCGCTTCATCGACCCTTCCGTTCAGCTTCTGCATCTTTTCGGATGCATCTTCGCTCGCCAAAGCAAGGGAGCCGATGCCGATGACGAGGGCGCCCACAGCAAGGCCAATCGGCCCGCCAAAGGCACCGGAAAGGGCAATGCCCGCGGTTCGGGCCGTCGCCGCCACACCGTTGAGCGTGACGCCCAGACCGATCGCTGCGGCGCTGAGGCCGGCCGTTCGGATTATCGCTGCACCGATACCGACGACATAGCGGGTGCCAATCGCGAGCGCGATGATCGAGAGCGCCTCAATCACATCTTCGATATTCTCGGCAAGGCCCAGAATCGCGTCAGAAAGCACGCCCGTCGCGCCGGTCGCTTCTGCATTGCTGCCCACGTAGGTGGTGAGTTCGTTGCGCAGTGCCGTGAATGCACCGGACAGCGTCAAGGTGGCATTCTTGGCGTCTTCGATGGTCTGCACACCGCCGCGCAGCACCCCTTGGAAGAATTCCTGCGAGGTGACTTTGCCGTCAGCGATGGCCGCGCGAAGCTTGGCGACGGACCCGCCATAGCCTTCAATTCCGCGCGCGGCGGCCTGCGCAAGCGGGAGCGCACCTTCCAAAATACTGTTGAATTCTTCGGCCCGGACAGTCCCGGAACCGAGCGCCTGCCCAAGCTGTAGCAAGGCCCCGGATGCGGTCTGCGCGTCGGTGCCAGCCACCTTAAGCGAGGCAGCGACAATCTCATTCAGGCGGATGATGTCTTCGGTCGACGCCCCGAGATCGTCCTGCACTTGCGCGATGCGGCTGAACGTCGAAGCGAGGCTTTCGAGGTCGGCCCCATAGGTGCGGCCAATGACGCGGAGCCGCTCTTGCACACTCGCCAGCTGCTCGCCTTCGAGCCCCGCGACCTTGAGTTGGTTCTGAAGGCGGGTGTAACTGTCGATCAGGCCCACCAGTTCGCGGCCCGTGAAAGCGGTGGCGAGCGTGCCCGCGAGGCCTTTCAGACTCGACGAGATGGCGCCCGAGGAACGGCGAAACTCATCTTCGAGCTTCCGCGCGCGCGCACCTTGGCGGCCAAGCTGCTCGTCGACGGTACGGGTCGTGCGCTTGAGATCGCGCTCAAACTGGTCGACCTTCGCACGCAATTCCAAGACCAGCGGATCGATTTCACTCATCGGGTTCTCTTTCTTACTTCGCGGGCGAGCTTGCGGGAAAATTGCTGTTCAGCCACCGCCGCCACCTTGTCCCGTGCGGGCCTCAGGAATGGCCGGGCTGCGACCTTGCTGGTCCCGAATTCCAAGGGGGCTGAGTATGGGGTTTCGGCGCGGACCTCGGCCGTGAGTGGCCCGGTGCGAACGACTTTCAGGCCCGCTTGAAGCGCGCCGCTATCCCTATTTGGGCTCTCCCCCGGTGCGGATGGGACATGCCCGGCGCCAGATACCGAACCGGCCGATATCGACCGGAAGGCCTCGGCCCGGATCTGGTCGCCGTATTCGTAGACCAGCGAGCCCGCGAGATCGCGGAATTCGGCGCTCTGGTAGAAACGCAGGCGGCGGCGCAGCTGTTCGCGGCCCTTGCTCATCGCCCCGCCCCTACCGACAACAATTCCGGGTGCCGCTCGATCAGGCCTTTGCGGAAATGCCAATAGAGATCAGCGGCTTTTGCGGACAACTTGAGATCATGCCACTGGTGCGCGCGCGCCTCGCCCAGCTGGGCAACGGTGACGGCGCGAAGGGCAGTGCGGAACCGATCGGCAAAAAGCCCATCATCAGGGGCAAGCGCATTCACTGCCTGGGCGAGCCGGTCGAATGGGTCGCCGCACCGGAGGCCGGACAGGTCAACGATGGCGACGGCCATGAATGCCGCCATCGGCCCAGCGTACACCTCGCGCAGGTCCGCACTATCGGCAATGTCCGGATAGCGTGCCGCACCCACGGTCTCAGCGAGTTGGGCACTACAGCGTCGAGAGGTCATACGTCCTCCCGCTGCTTTGCAATTCGGTCAGCGCCCACACCAGCGCGTCTGCGCGGTCAGGCGAGCCCTCGCCCACGTAACCGGCGGGCGTCATTGCGCACATCTGATCTTCGAGCGTGTCAAAGTGGCCAACGTGGCTCACCTTCTCTTGCTCATAGAGGGCGGCAATCGGCTCGGCGCGCACTGCCTTCCCCCGCGAGGCCGTCACCAGCTTGATCGGGAGATCCTTTGCGACGTTGCGCATGAGGGCAGCCACCATGTCGCCGCCGAAGTTCTTTTCGGCGACCACGCGGTCAGCGGTCCACTTGCTGTAGAGTTCGGCCACGCGGCGTGCCCAGCCCTCGGGGCTGAGTTTGCAGCTGCCATCTTCGAGCACGTAGTATCGCCCATCGCCTGACTTGCCGGCCACAACAATGCCGATCTCGTCGCCGCCATCTTTGCCGTTCGTGCCGGACGGGTCGACCGCGACCACAATGCGCTTCATGTTATCCGGCGCGCCCTTGACGCGGTGTTCCTCGATCATGGCGCTGGTCCAGAGCGCGCCCTGCACGTCTTCGAGGAGCTCGGCGTAAAGTTCCTGCCTGCCCAGCCGGGTGCCGTCATATCTCTCGCGCAGCCGGGCGAGCGTACCTGCGGGGAGGTTCGCTTCATTGTCAAAGGTCTTGCCGCGCGTCACCATAGCCTGAGGCGTGCGCAAGATGCCCTTGATCAGCGGCGTCGGCTTGGGGGTGGTCGTGGCAATGACTTGGGGATTTTTGCCCAGGCGCAGCCCGAATAGCAGCTGATCCCATGCGGACGGGTCCGGCCATGCGGCAACCTCATCACCCCACGCGCGATGATGCTGGGGACCGCGAAGGCGCTCCGGTTCCGTTGCTGAGAAGAGTTTGAAGCGCGAACCATTCCACAGCGTCACCTCACCGATCGAGCGGTTCCAGTTCTCGACGCAAACCTTGGGCAGCACAGCCAGCAAGCCACTCTCGCCTTCGACGCAGGTATCGCGGGCGTCGGCTGCAGTCGGCGCAACAATGGCGATGCGCACGCCGGGATTGGCGCAGGCGAACCACGCAACATCCTCGGCACCAGTGCGGGTCTTGCCCCAGCCACGGCCCGCCAACGCGAGCCACACCGGCCAATCATCCCCCGGTGGGGTGATCTGGTCCGGCCGGGCTTGGGAGAGCCACCTGGCTCGTGCTGCCAGCGCCGCTTGCGATTCCGGCTGCAGCCCGCTCAAGTGCTTCGGCGAAAGCTCCGAAGGCATCGTTTCCGGCGACATTCACTGTCCCCTCAATGAGGGGCTTGTCGCGGAAAGCGAGCGAGAGTTTGCCCAGCTTCCACCGGACAGCGTCGAATGCGAGGCGAGCGGCCTGCGGATCGGTAGGAGCAGCGACCGCAGGCGCGAAAGCCAAGGCCATGCCTTCCTCTGCCAAGGCAAGATAGCCGATCTCGCGAGCTTCCCGCAGGCGGCCGGCAAGTTCATCATTGCCCTCACACCAGCGCCAGACAGTCGATCGGCTCGGAAAACCATCAAGCGCGCAGATTTCCTTGAGCGACTTACCCTCTTCGAGCAGGTCGCAGATGCGATCGACGATTGCGGGCGGGTAGTGTGTCGGCTCCATTGCGGTTCCTCAGGGAGTGGGTTGGCGGGGAGCTTCGCGACAACGCAGAAGCGAGGCTCCCCGCCGCCCGGCATGTGCGCGGCGACATGATCGGTCCGAGCCGGGTTGTTGTCGCCGGGCGGGGTTGTTGACGGCCCCCGCCCGGCGCTCGCGGTCAGCGGGAGGTGAGGTGCCGCCGCGAGGTCTGAAGGGGTGCCGCGCGCTCGCTTCTCCCAACCACAGGGCAAGCGCGCGGCGTCCGCTTCGGCCAAAGGATAAGCCGTCGCGGAATTCATTTCTTGCGCTCAACGAGGCGCTTGACCTGCACACGTGGCACCTTGGCCAGCTGCTCAGCAACGGTGTGCGCGATCACCAGTTCGCGGAAATCCCAACAGCTGAGCGCGGCCGGGATATCACCAGACACCAGTTCCGGCGGAAAGCGTACAACCTCGTCATGCAGCTCGCCCGAGCTTTCTACCGTGATGCGATACTTGCCGTGTTCGGCAGCGAACTTCGCGGCCGCTTCTGCCGTCTCACGCTCCTTTCGGGCGCGCTCCTCACGCCCCTTCTGCATTTGCGCGCCATAATCAAAGTTGAAGCCGGCGGCAGGGTTAACAACGATTGGCCACATCCGGCTATGGCTCGACCAATTAGGAATTCGCATCTCGGTGAAGCGCAAGACTGGCGTGGATTGGATATAGCCGTTCGCTGGGATGCCGCGGGCGACGAGTTCAGCATCCGCCTCATACACGGCAGCACTCTTCATGCGCTCGGCATTGGCCTTCACCTCAGTCAGCAATGCCGTGAGCTCGCTCATCATGGCAGGCACGCGATCGGCAAGCTTGGCGGCGATCTCGTCGCGTTCAGTCAGGGCCGCCCGCTTCTCAGCCTCGGCGGCCTTGCGTCCATCCTCATTCCGGCGCTGTTCGGTAAGCGCAGCGACTTCGGCAAGCTCGGCTTCCAGCGCCTTGATGGTGCGATCAAGCCGGGCAGCTTTAGCCGCGGCCTCGTCGCGGTCGTCATCGGACAACGCGAAATCGATGGATTCCCCGGCGGCGATATCGCGCGCTTTGCCCAGCCGCTCGACCTCGATTTGAAGGTCGGCAAGCAGCGCCTCGTTATCAGCGACACGGGCGAACGGCTTCTTTGCGGCAAGCAGCCGCTGCTGAAGGTTTCCGGCCATGACGATCAGACCGCGTTGCGGAAGAGGGCGGCGGCATCGCGCAAATTGGCGGATGCGCGTGTGCGTTCGACGTTCCTCAGCCGCTCGCGGGCAAGGAATGCGGCATTGTCGCGATTGAACTTTGGAGCTTTGCTGCCAAGAAAGGAAAACTTGTGATCGTGAGCAGCCTGCGCGCGGTCGACCTCACCAGCGATCACGCTATCAAGTGCGAAGCCGCGGGCAATCCCCTCGCCGCCCAGTGCAGCGACATGATCCCTGGCAGCGCCCTCGATTAGGCGCTGAATGATGCGGGGGTCCGCGCTGGCCAGCCAATCGGCCGGCTTCTGATTGGTGAGCTTCGCCTCACGCTCGATCGCGGCTTTGACGGTTTCGTCAATGCTGGCGCGCGCCGCATCGGTGGTTGCGGCATCGCGGACAAGCGCAATGTTGAAGCTGAGGGTCTCGCCGTCTTCGATCACGCGGCCATCGGGGTGGCGCTTGCGCTGGTCATTAAGGGGATGAATCATGCTCATGGTCGTTTCTCCGTGGCTCCGGGCAGCAAGGCCGGGAGCGGCGCTGCCAGCGTGGAGCTGACAGCCGGAGAATGGCATTCGGGCGGGGTGCAATTCCCGCCGTTGGCGGCATCAATGGCGCCACAAAGATCAGCAGCTTATGGACTCAGAGCGGGAGATCGGGAACAAGGTCAGCCGGGCAAATGCGGGGGTGGATTGGGGCGATGTTTAAGCGCTATTGGCGTGTCATCCTTGCAATTGCAGGATTAGCGGTAGTGGGAGGCGGATCATACACCGGGTATGATCTGCTTTATGACATTGAAAAATCCAATACCGCCCAGCAAAGCTATCAGCCCGCCAGAGACGCGCGCCTCCCAACACTTGCCGAAAATAGCAAGATAGATCCCGACGGGTATCAGCCCAATTGCGAGGCACCCCAAAACAAGGATGACGCCGATCTGTGCGCGCAATGGGCCATGGTCGGGGCGACCGACCGTGGCAACAACCTTGCTGCTAGCCAGCTTTGGCTGACGTTTTTCGAGATTGTCGCCCTTATCGTAACCATCAGTTTTACTGCCTGGGCTGCTGTTGCAGCGGCCAACGCCTCCAAGGCCGCACGAGAAAGTGTCGACTTGTTTCAGAAGGCCGAATCGGGCCTGTTGGTTCCTTCTGTCGTCATGAACTCTTTTAACACTGTGACTATCGGCCTGCGAAATGCGGGACGAACCAGTGTAGTTATTTTCATAGCCGATTTGTGTTGCTGTGATGCCCCAATGAATGAACCGATTCCGCTGGCTTTGAGTGGTAACGATTTTTCCAGTGATGTAATGATTAAAGAATCTAGCTCCTATTTTTTCGGCAACAGCGAATTGGTCATTAATCATTCGAATCAATATGCTTATTTTTATGGGGCTGCTATTTACAGAACTATATTTGGCAAGGTGCACCTTGCTCGCATCGCCGTAAAGCTGGATCGAGCCACAGGAGCCCGTTCGGTCATTCAGGGGGCAGATTTCAGTATTTGGGAGAACCAAATGCGCAAAACGTTCGGCCCTGACGCGGACGTCTGAAACACCACAAACGATGACACCCGCCATCATGGCGCATCCGAACGCGCGCAGTACGGTGCGGACATGTGAAGCCAAGAGCTTAGTCATTGTGCAGCGCCTTGAGCTTCTCAGCGCTCCACCCCTTCACGTGTTGCACATGTGCGATCCGGTTGCGGCCATTCTGGCGCAGCCACTCGCGGCGGGCTGCGCGCAATTCATCCCCGCCTGCCTCCTCAATCCAGCGAATCATCACGCGCCAATTTGTGCCGAACCAATACTGGCAGTCCCATCCACTGCGTATGTATTCGTCGCGAAACTCAGGGGGCATCGGGCGCGTCTGCTCGGGTCGTACATGCCCGTCATAGGCCTTGCGGTTGGGGTTGCGATTGCCCGCGCCGCCGTATCGTTTCCGCTGCTCGACCATGCGCCGAGGATGGCAGGCGGCGGGAGAGACTTTCCCGCCATGGCTTGGCGGCGGCCAAGGTCAAACGAGAAACCCCGGCGAGCAAGGCCCGCCGGGGAAACTCAGGACAAGATGCAAGCCAACGCCACAATCATACGCCCCATATGGCGCGCAATCTCGGCAACATTGATCGTCCACTCGACCTTCACGGTTTTTTTCTTATTCCGAAGTTTCATGACTGAATACTCCGGGGCGTGGCCACAACCCCTAAGAGTTGCGTTCAACGTCCTAGTGCAACCATTATGGCAGGTTGCGAGCAATCGCCTCGCCGTCAGCCATCTAGAATAGCTTCAGGCAATGCGTGTGCTTTCCAGTTCAGCAAATTGGACAGGGCGGTCTGGGCCCGGGGGCTGACGGCCAATCGTCTCGGCTGATTGCTGGCACGCATGCGTCCGGCGTCCGGGTGGTCGCCTTAAGCAAAAGGCGATGCCATCGGCGGGACAGTGTGAGCATACATCGGAATTGAGCAAAGAGTCGAGTTGCTCAAGAATGCAGCTGTCAGATTCCGCCACCGAGGGGCCTAGTTTGAGCGCTATTCGGAAGGCTGTAATGGTCGCCTGCGTCGCCGAAAGCTTTATCCCAGATTTGCAACCATCCGCCGCAGTCGGCGATTTGGTTGTCTTTCTTGCATCATTATCCTGAATTATTCTCGCCTCTGTGCAACACAGGAGGCAAGCACGATGCCCAAAGGATCTTGTACAAAAGCACCCTATCTAGTCTGCAATCGACAAGGAAAACTCACACCGATCTCCGAAGAGGGTTCGCCTCCGACTGCTGCGCCTGCCAAGAGGCGAAAACGACTTCTCGGATTTAGTATTTTCTCACCTCGCAAGAATGGTTCGAAACCATTAGCGTCTCAGCCCGTCACTCCTTCAGACTGACCAAGTTGACCCGGCTGCGCGCCGGCCAGCGCTAAGCCGCGATCAGCGCCTTGGTTGCCCGCACGGGCTCGGCATCCTCGCCGCCATAGGTCGGCATATCGATCAGCTTGCCGCCGACCAGGCGCAGCACGGGCGCGCTGGTGAAGGTGCAATTGGCAGAACCGAAGGCCAACGACGAGATGCGCCAGTGCGCAAGCGTAGCGGCGGACACATCGGAATCGCCCGCCATGCCGCTTGGCACCTCAAGGCGCACCGGCTCAGGCTCCCATGCCACCACCGCGCCGCTGTCATCGATCGCAACCCGGTGGATGGCGCGGCGCTGGCCATCATCGATCTGACGGAAGGCGTTGAAGGCGGGCGCGATGCTGGTGGCGGCGGTGTTGGTCATGGGGTGGATTCCTCGTCATGTCGGGGGTGGCCAGGGGAGAGGCTAGGCCGGATGATGCGGGCGGGTGGACGCAATGATTGCCGCCGCTGATCCGGGTGGGCGTGCCGCCTATTCGATGCCTATTTCGAGAGTGTGAGATTACTAGCCGAGCAATGGCGGAATTCAGGGCTTCGCGCGGCATGGCCCGCTGATTATGAATTAGTGCGCAGGCTTGTTCCACAGCCTTGTTCCCCGATTGTTCTGCACCACCCTTCCCCGCCGCCAGCGCCCAAGGCATCGCCCAGGCATGGGCAGCAAGAATTGCAGAACGGTGAGCGACCTCTCGCGCCATGGCTATCAGCTGCGCGTCGAATGCCGTGCCTGCCATCACCGCGAATTGCTCGACCCGGTGCCCGTGGCGATTGCCTGCCACACCAAGGGCTGGCCGCGTGATCTCGACGCCCTCGCCCAGCGGATGCGCTGCAGCCGATGCGGGAAGCGAGAGGCGACGTGCGGCCCAGGCTGAGGCTCGCGCATGCGCGCGATACCTGTCCCGATGGGTTGCGCGGTTCGCAGTGCCTCGCGCGCGTAGCGGTGTGGCTGAGTGCAGGATGGAAAGGCGCAGCCCGATCATTTCTGCTTGAACTTTCATCCCTGCCCCGCCCCATCATCAGAGGGCGAGGGCGGCCCTGAGGCCGCGCCCTCTATATCTTTAGATATAGGAGTGTGCGCGGGGTAGTTCGGGGTAGTAGTTCGGGGTAGTTCGGGGAAAGTGTTCGGGACGAGTTCGGGGGTGGCGTTCGGGGATGATCGGCAGACCTCGCGGATCACTGTCACATCACGCCCCTTAGCTTTGTTTCGATAGGTGAAAGCCTCGATTGCGTCGGTGGCAAAGAGGCGCTCCATTGCCAGTTTGAGGCGCTCGCGCTTCATGCCCTTGGCCTCGGGCATCCCCTCAAATTGTGTCGGGGCATAGTTCGGGCCGGGTGCGGGGCCGACAAGCCGCCCCTCACCTTGCGCCTCACGTGTGCGCAAGCAGGCGAGGAAAGTCTCGTTTTCGGCATTGGCGCGAACCGCTTTGCCAAGTTCGGCGGCGTAGGCGCTCGGCAAATCCTCATCGCGAACAAATGCGCCCATGTACCAACGGAATCTCGCCGAGCCGCCTTTCGCGGCATAGTTCGCCTTCGGGTTGGTGATTTCGCGCAAGTCTGGATCATCGGGGTTGGGTGCCGATTGGAACACACGGGATCGCACTTGGTTTTCCCAGCCCACGGAGCCGCCGAATTGATTGCCATCGGCAGCGCCAGGGTTATTTAAGCCGGTCTTGTTGGGATGGCCGAGCAGTAACACCACACCGCCCATTTCGGCGGCTAGGCCGTTCATGAGATTGGTGAATGCGGCCACCTCGCGTTTAACGTTTTCATCGCCGCCAAACAGGTGCGAGGTGTTGTCGAGCACAAGCAGCTTCGCGCCGGTAGCAAGGGCGGTCTTTCGGAGCGATGCAAAGCGATCAGTCGGCTTCATCTTTCGTTCCTTGTCGAAAACCGCCAATTCAAGATCGAGCTCGCCTTTCCAGCTTCGCATTCGGCATTGCCCGTGCGCCAGACGGACGCCCATCTGCGCAGAGATTGCCTTGAACCTACGCTGCACCTCCTCTTTACTGTCCTCGCAAGTGATGTAGATGCTCGGCCCCTGCATCACCTTGATGCCGAGAAACGGCTTTCCGGCGGAAATGCAAACGGCAAGCTGTTGCGTTGCGAGCGATTTGCCCACTGCCCCTGCGCCAGTCCAAAGCCCCATTTCGCCGAGAGGGAACCATCCTTGCAGCAGCCATTTGCGCGGCGGCACGTCGATATCGTGCCAATCGGCTGCGTCATCGAGATCAAGCAGTGGTGCGTCGGCGCTTGCGGGGGCGTTCACCTCGCTCGCGGGTGATCCCTGCCCATCATCACGCCGCACAACGCCGATGACGCGCAGCACCTGCCGACGCGGGTCACGTTGGGCCAAAAAGTGCGCACTCACGGCGTTGACGGGATTGAGCAAGATGCCGAGGATCTGCTCGTCTGCGAATTTGGCATTCGCCATGAGGCGGGCAACGGCCAGTCCGTCGCCACTGCGATCGCGGCCAGGCGGGTGCTCGATGGCACTGCGCAACCCATCCATTTGCGGCAGGCCGAGATCATCCGGCGTGATCAATGCGCATCCTGCGTCCGGCGCGCCGGGCAGCGCATTGGAGGGGCCTGGCTTAGGCGCAGATTGCGGGAACGCTGCGCGAATTTCCTCTGGTGCGTAGATTAGCCCCTCATCAGGCGCGACCCAGCCCGCGACACGCGCAACGCGCCCAGCGGCGCGCTTCTTATGGTCCGGGTAATTCACAAAGCCCGGTACTCGCATTAGCCGATCGATGTTCTGGCAGCTGTCGCCGCCGAAATGATCGCGCAGCTGCACATTGATGGCCTCGATACTGGGCAAATTGGCGCAGCCGTCATCGAGGCGCCAGAAAGCCTGCAGCCCGTTTCCGCTATCGATTACAAATGAGGGTGGGCGCTGGCTCTCTTCGAAGGCCGCCGCCACCGCGGCTGGGTCGAAGGGCGATCCATCCTTGGGCGGGTCCACGTCGACGTGAGCGAAGCGGGCCGCCTCGATATCGTCCTTGCTCGGCTTTTTGTTGACGCCCGGCCGCACAAGGTTGACCGTCCAATAGATATTGAGGCCGCCGGCGTTCGATTGCGCGGCCCATGCCACGGCCGCATCGATATCACGGCCAAAGTCGCGCCCTTCGGGGTGCCTGCGCTTTTCGGGATCGAGCGCGACAAGGTGGATTTGATCGAGCTCGGCGAATAGCTGGCGCGCATCATCGGCGCAGACGGCGTCCTCAATCTTCTCAGCCGCACTCATGCTCCAACGTCCCGCATGAACGCGCCGCACCAGTTGGACGCGCTGATGCGCGGCCATGCGCCCGCCTCTAGCCCGTTCTGGACAAAGCGCGGCGGCAATGCGCGGCATTCGCCCCAGCTGTCGCCGTGGGAATGGAAGAGCGCGCAGTCGAGGCAGCGCACCCTTGCATTTTCGGCCTGTTCGCTGTATGTCTCATCTTGATCAAAAGTGCTGACGAGGCTGCTTCGATCATGGCCCGGCGTTGCAACCGCTGGGCCTTTTTCTTTGGGCGGACTTCTCATGCAGCGGCACTCGCCTCGCTGGTGCTACGCACAATGCGTCCGGAGATCCAATCGTCGAGGTCAGATTGCCGGTAGCGGATTGCGCCGCCGGTTTTGCTCGATCCGAATTTCGCGAAGCGGGGCCCCTCACCGGTGACGCGGTATCGCTCAAGGGTGAACTTCGAAAGGCGGCAATATGCAGCTGCCTCTTGCACAGTCATCAGGTTCATGTTTGGGCCTCGTTGTTGCGTTAGGCCCAAGTTTTGGCGCGTTCCGTCTGCTGTTTCAGCGCCGCTATGAAACGATAGTGTCGCTAGCCTCAGCGCGTTGGGTCGCGCTCGGGATTGTCGAGCAGCCAGTCGACGAATTGTTCGCGCAGGAATTGCTCATATTCGTCGGCATCGATGATCCCCACACGCTCGGGATCGCCGAACTCGTTGGGCATTTCCTCGGCCCGCCATCGATCAAACTCCCGCGCACATGCGAGCGCGCGGTCGAGCTTTCTATCACTGCCTTGGGTCTTTTCCTCGGCAAACTTCTGGGTCGGCAAGCCTCTATGGGCGTGGAATTCATCAGCAAGGCGCAGATACTCGATGCGCTTTTCAAATTGCAGCAACGGACTTTTCTGGCCGGCGCCACTAAACCGAGCGACTGGCCTGCCATGCCGGGCAGCGCGATGATCAAGGAAATCTGCAAGCATTTGCCGGATCTCGAATCCTAGGGGTGCATCGCTTCGCAGTAAGTCGGCCAATGCGCGCCCCGGCTCTGGCAGGCGCCCCTGAAGAGCCCGCCGTGCCATAAACGCGAGCCGCATGCTCCGCACCAAGGCCTCGTGCTGCTCTGGCGCCATGCCTTGCCACTCGGCCGCAGCCGCACCCTCGGCGGGGAGCACCTCGGCGCCCCCCGCTGCTTCCTGATGGGTTTGCCCTTTCATGCCGCCGCCTTGGCCGCCGCGATAGCATCAGGCGCCGGGCACATCAGTCGATCGCAGTCGTTCCATATTTGGGCGCAATACTCTTTGGTGTATCCGCCGTCCTCAGTGTGCTCAAGCTTCCAACGCAGTGCCACAAGATCGGGCGCTGGCATGGCCATGAGCTCAGATGCAAGGTCGACGTATTCTTTGCAAAGCTTGTCGCGATGGTCGTTCATGTGCGCGGGCACCGCATAGGCAGGATTGGCCCCGAGAAGTGCACGGCGTGCATCGGGCTGCCCTGTCATCACGCTGATGCCATGACGGGCGAGGAATTGGCTTTCGAGGTAGTAGAGCGGATCTGTTGCATCGATGTATTCATGCATCGCGATCTCGGCCTTCATCAGCCGCTGGGCGGCCTCATCCCACTTGGCCTTCATCTGTTCGGTGGTAAAGGTCTGGGTAGTCATCATGTCGTCTCCTATGGACGGTTGGTGATCAGGCCGGGCTGAGGGATGCGACCCCTCTCACCCGGCCGCCTTTATCGGCTCATGCCGATCTCTTGGCCGTGTCGAGCGACACGACATTATCTTGGCGGGGACCGCTGGCAATGGCTCCGATTTGCGCAGCCCACGCATCAAGGGCACTGCGCTTCTCATCTTGCCATTCGTGTTGCTGAT
The DNA here is from genome assembly GCA_002482865.1 of Porphyrobacter sp. UBA7686. GTDB lineage: Bacteria > Pseudomonadota > Alphaproteobacteria > Sphingomonadales > Sphingomonadaceae > Erythrobacter. The sequence goes on along the minus strand of DLGU01000101.1, from coordinate 13,651 downwards.
AGATCCCTGCGACGCCACTGCGCGCGCCAGAAACGTGGTTCAGCACGGCCTCGGTGACTTCCCAGCGCACCCCGAGTTTTTGGAAGCCGGTGGCAACCGTGCGGCGAATGTCATGGATGCGCCACGCCGAAACGAGCTGCCCCTCATTCGCTTTGGCCATCTCAGCATCAAGCTTGGCCTTGGCCTTCGATATGCCGCTGATGGGCGTCTTGCCAGTGGTGGAGAGCAAGAGGCCGGATGCGGGCCACGCTGGGCCATCGTCGGGCCATTTGCCGCCAAGTGCTACGAGAGCGAGGCTATCGATCTCAGCGACGACCGCGGGGCTCAACGGCACAATATGCGCTGCCTTGTTCTTCGCGCGATCAACAGGGATCGTCCAAGTCGCGGCGGCACGGTCAAGTTCCCCCCACGCCATCCCTGCAACCTCGCTACGGCGCTGGCCGGTGAGCACGAGGAGGCGCACGAATGCGTCAAAGGGTGCCCCCAGCTTGTATGTTGCCTGCCATAGCAGTTTGACCTCGGCGTCACTCAAGACCCGAATCCGTGCCGCTGGGGCGGAAGGCTTATCCATGGCCACGAGGGGGTTGGTTTTGATATCGCCGCGCCGCATCGCCCAGCCAAACAGGATCGAGGCATAGGCGAACACTGCGCGCCGCATACCCTTTTGCTTCGCCGGGATCGCATCGAGGATCGGCTGCAGGTCTGCGCGCTCGATATGGGGCATCGGCTTGCTGCCCAGCGCTTGCTTCAAATGGTTCTCGACCACCAGCTTGGCCTGCCGGACGCTTGACGGTCGCCGGGCCTTTTCGTGCTCATAGTGCGAAAGCCACGCGTCTGCGTACCTGTCGAAGGCGAGCACACTATCGAGGCGCTTCTGCTCCTGCGCAGCAACCTTAGCTGCTTTGGCGGTCTGGTGCGTCGCTTTGTCATGCTCCATCGGATCAATGCCGCTCGCCACCATGCCGGCGAGCTTCTCTGCAATCTTGCGGGCCTGATCTGGCGCGAGGTTGCCGTATTTGCCGATGGTGTAGCGCTTCGCGAATGTCTCTGCGCTTTCGCCCGGTGCAGGCATCCGGTACTGATATACGAACACCTTCCGCCCCTTGGGCGTCACCTTGAAGCCGAAGCCGGTGAAGCTGGTGTCCCAAACGAAATAGTCGCGCTCGCCAGGCTCGGCGGCATCAACGGTTCGCTTTGTGATCTTGTCACGCCGGGGTGGGCGACGCGTCGTTTCAGTGCTGCTCATGGCCAGTGCCTTCGATCCGTTCTAGGCATCAAGCAGTAATCAATAGGAATCAAAAACGCAACAGAAAACACCAAGACTCGACAAATCTTGCTCCATATCTATCTAGGAAAACGTGTTATTTTTCATCTTCACCCTCGGGTCTGCCACTAACTCTTAATCAGCGGGTCCTAGGTTCGAGCCCTAGTGCGTCCACCATCCCTTCTCAGACACTTACAAGGTTCGAGGCTAGACTCCACCGCGTCGGTTGGGTCTTTAGTTGGGAGTGCCTAGCCTAATCCGCAGCCTGCATGGGCTCTTCGAAATACACTGCGTAGACACCTTGATAAGTCGACGCCGCGTAAAAGTTAAATCGTCATCGCGAGTAATCTTTCGAATTGGGCTGGATGCCGCGATGCGATTAGAGTGCAAGTTCCTGCGACGTCGATTTCCACTGTATTCGTGTAAATGGTACCCAGTGGTTTGGCCTTCGCCCTTTCGACGAATTGCACACCCTCTTGCTCAGGAGCAGACATCATCGTGATATGCGCCATAGGAAGCGCTCGTTTCATAAGTGTTTTGCACAAAATTGCGAACTCGCACGAGCTTTTCGAGAGCGAGGAATGTATCAGAATAAGATCGATATCGCGAGCTTCGTCAGCCCCATTGAAAAATGACCCAAATTCGTAGACTTCGAAGAAATCATTCATAGCCAACCTTTGTTCCTGAAAAGCTCCTTCTCGTCAGGTTCGAGATAATATTGAAAGTCCGGCCTGTTGAGCGCTGCCATAAAGCCGCGAATGGTGAACACTCCTACGCCGTCATCTCGACAATGCTTCTTCACTTCGTCGGTGTAGTCGCACCAGTTGCCGTTAATGATAATGGCATCCTGACGGCCGATATTGGCGACCGTCTCCATGTACTCGGCAACGCAGAAGCAATAGCACTCGCAAATGAATACATTGATATTTTGCCCGTTAGACCGTGTAAGTGTATATTGCCCGTCTTCAACCGACTCTATAGAATCAACACCATCATGTTGAGCCATGCGATCTTCAAAGAAGCTGTAGCCTCCATAATAGCTCATCCAGGGAAATTCGCTATTATGTGCTGGCATTGGCATACTCCTTAATCATATCGTCAAAGCTCTTTGGGAACGGTGCTACTACAGCATAGGAAGTCTCGTTTTCGACCCAGCGTTCATAACTTCTTGCATGCACGAGAAAGGCTGCAATCGCTGCGTGATCCTCGGCGGTAAACATATCCTTAGATGTTTCGAGAATTTCACAAATCAGCCGATTATTCGGAACAATGGTCGAGAGGCGCTCGGACACCCAGATAGCGTGTGCACTCTCGCTATGTGAGTTCTTCCTGGCAAGATCTGAAAGCGGCCCATACCTCAACCAAATCTCATGATTTTCAGCCAAGAGCGGCGCAATCGTTGCAGCTGCTCCGCCCTTGTCTTTCGGTACCCATGCCTCCAATCGCCCTCTCACGAACGCCTCATGATCCGACTTCATTTGGCGCAGAAACTCAGCGCTATAAGTCACCTCGTTTTCCTTGCGATCGATTAACGTATGATGATTGGGACAGAGTAGAATCAGGTTAGCGAACCCATCCCGCTCCTCTGGGCTCTGCTCTGGATCATGCCGATTCGAGCCGAGATTCTCCCCGCAGATGTGAGCCATTTCGCCGATCGTGTAAGGCGCAAACTCTCTAGAATCGGCGAAGCACAAGCGCTCCAAACAGCCGCTGAAGGAACAACGCCCGGCAGACGCAGCCCACAGGATTTTCATTGTCTTCTGTGTAATCGCCATTTCTGAACGTATATATCTAAAATCGTTACGAAATTTGCAATCCTTGGCGAGGCAAAGCTGGCGCTACCTGCCAGGCAGTGGAATAAGCTGGGAGCGATTTAGAACCTTAAGTTCTTCTCGAGCTTCCTGATCGCACTCTCCGCAACGTGAGCGTCCAGTTTAAGGTAGTGTGCATCAAGGATGGCATCTTCCGAAATCGCCGCAATGTAAGAATATTGCGCACCCTCCTTCGCCTTATAGTTGTACGAAGACCGCGCCGGCATAATCGGTGTGGCTATCGGAGAGAGCGCAACAGTCAGTGCGCTATACACCAGCGGCATCGGGTTATCTGAGGCCTGATCGTCCGATCGCTCGCCGTTCGAGCCGCAGCCGCCAGCCAGCAAGCAAGCAAGGCGCTACTAAAGTAAAAGGCTTCACAATGATTTCCCGCCCTGTCGAGAAGCCGGTTCAAATCATCAAGATGGGCGCAAGGCCTTCACACACTCATCTGCTGGGCCGGAATGCGCACCCCAGCGGGTTCATCACAGGCAATTTGAACAAATATGGCAGAGCGCCCCGGCAAAGCGGTGAGCGAATGCGCCCCGTGCCCAAACCCAATCTAAGTTAAAGTTGGTGCTCAAATGCCTACTTAGACCCTGATAGCGCAACCGCGCCCGCCCTCTCAGGGTAAATGGTTCGGCGCGGTCATCGGGATATCGAGTTCCCCGTGCCAGGCGAAAGAGCCCGGTGACCGCGTTGGATCTTCTGCTCTTGCAGCTGCCCGTCTGCGCCGCGAGCGATGATCATGTTTTCCGCACCGACATCGAAGGTGATGAATTGCGCAGCGTCGCGCACATCACATGCGACTTCGGCCACCAGCCAGCTTGTCGCCCACAGATCGGGCGCGTTCGCGCTCCATCCGCTAGGGTGAAAGATAGCGCTTCCTGGTGAAATTGCGGATCGCAATTGGCGATACGTCGGGCGCGAAGGTGTGCGAGACTGTGGTGGCCATGCGGGACTCCCCTGTTCCCGATCGAGGATATGGGGACGGAAGAAACGTCGAAACTGGCGATAGTCACACATGCCAACCCACTTGCCTTCACATCGTGATGTGATATTTGCGACTCATGAACACATCGACCATCACACGCGTTCGCGATCTCGTCACATCCAACACGATGACACGCGCCGGTCTCGCCCGCGCCGCTGGCCTCCACGCCAACACTTTGCGCGATTGCACCGAGGACACGTGGAACCCCACCGCCGAGACTCTCGCCAAGCTTGATGCCTTTCTGGAGGCCAATGCCGACCGGCCGGTGCTCGCCACGATCGAGGAGATCATCGACGAGGCGCGCAATGGGCGCATGTATATCCTCGTCGACGATGAAGACCGTGAGAACGAGGGCGATCTGATCATCCCTGCGCAGATGGCGACCCCGCAGGCGATCAACTTCATGGCGATGTACGGACGCGGGCTGATCTGTCTGGCGCTCACCAAGGATCGCGTGGAGACGCTCGGATTGCAGCCGATGAGCCGCAACAACAAGGAATCGATGCAGACCGCCTTCACCATCTCGATCGAGGCGAAGGAAGGCGTCACCACCGGCATTTCGGCGGCAGACCGCGCCCGCACGATCTCGGTCGCGATTGACGCCGCCAAGGGCGCAGATGATCTCGTCACCCCCGGCCACGTCTTCCCGCTGATGGCGCGCGATGGCGGCACGTTGGTGCGCGCAGGCCATACCGAGGCTGCGGTCGATATCTCGCGTCTGGCGGGTCTCAACCCCTCGGGCGTGATCTGCGAGATCATGAACGAGGACGGGACGATGGCCCGGCTCGACGATCTGGTGAAGTTCGCGCGCAAGCATGACCTCAAGATCGGCACGATCCGCGATCTGATCGCGTACCGGATGCGCAATGACCACTTGGTCGAGCGGCTGAACGAACGCGCCTTCACCTCCGATTACGGCGGCCAATGGCGCATGATCACCTATCGTGACCGCGTGGCGGGCAGCGAGGCCTATGTGCTGCAAAAGGGCCACGTCATCCCGGGCGAACCCACCCTCGCCCGCGTCCATCCGATATCGGTGTTTGACGATGTGCTGGGCGCTCCGGGTGCGCGCAAGCGTACACTTCAACGCGCCATGCAGGCGATTGGTGTGCATGGTTCGGGCGTGATTGTGATCCTCACCGGCCGGGTCGGCACGGGCGAGTGGAGCCGCGACGAGGAATTGCGCAGCATCGGCATCGGCTCTCAGATCCTTGTCGACCTCGGCGTTACCGACATGGTGCTGCTGTCGAACAGCCGCCCTGATCTGGTCGCGCTTGAAGGCTATGGCCTGACCATCACCGACTTCCACCCCATTCCGGAGTAATTGCCATGGCCGATATCCTGATCGTCGAAGCGCGCTTCTACGCCCACCTCAATGACATGCTCATCGCCGGCGCCCGCGCCGCTCTGGAAGCCAAGGGCCACACAGTCGAGGTTCTGACCGTCCCCGGCGCGCTCGAAATCCCCGGCGCCATTGCTCTGGCGGCCGAGGCTGACCGCTATGACGGTTTTGTCGCCATCGGTGTCGTGATCCGCGGCGAGACCTATCATTTCGAGATCGTGGCGGGTGAAAGCGCGCGCGCGATTATGGCGTTGACGATGGACGGCATCGCCATCGGCAACGGCATCCTCACGGTCGAGAACGAAGAGCAGGCGCTGGTGCGAGCCGACCCGGCCCAGAAGGACAAGGGCGGCGAAGCGGCCAAGGCGGCGCTAGCGCTGCTTGCGTTGCAAGATCGCTTCGGGCGTTGACCCTCGCGGGTCCAAGACGTTAGCCGCTCAGGCTCGCGCCCCAAAGCAGGCTTTGCCCGCGAACCCAGCGCTATCGCCCAGCTCTTCCTCGATACGGATCAGCTGGTTGTACTTGGCCAGCCGGTCCGACCGCGCGAGCGAGCCGGTCTTGATCTGACCGCAATTGGTCGCGACCGCGAGGTCGGCGATGGTCGCATCCTCGGTCTCGCCCGAACGGTGGCTCATCACGCAGGTGTAGCGCGCGCGGTGCGCCATATCGACCGCCGCGAGGGTTTCGGTGAGGGTGCCAATCTGGTTGACCTTGACCAGCAGCGAATTGGCCAGGCCGCGAGCGATCCCGTCCGACAGGCGCGCAGGGTTGGTCACGAACAGATCGTCGCCCACCAGCTGGACCTTGTCGCCCAGCAGGCCGGTCAGTGCCGCCCAGCCTTCGAAATCGTCCTCGCTCATGCCGTCCTCAATCGAACGGATCGGGTATTCGGCACACAGCTTGCCGAGATAATCGGCCATTTCGTGCGGGGAGAGGCTCAACCCCTCGCCCGAGATTTCGTACTTGCCGCCCTTGAAGAATTCGGTCGCCGCGCAGTCGAGCGCCAGCACGATGTCCTCACCCGGGGTGAAGCCTGCCTTAGTCACGCTCTCCATGATGAAATCGAGCGCGGCGCGGGTGCTGGCGAGGTTCGGGGCAAAGCCGCCTTCGTCGCCGACACTGGTGGCGAGGCCCTTCTGTGCGAGGCCCTTCTTCAGCGTGTGGAACACCTCCGCGCCCCAGCGCACTGCCTCGGTCAGCGAGTCCGCGCCGACCGGCATGATCATGAATTCCTGAATGTCGATCGGATTGTCAGCGTGCTCACCACCATTGATGATGTTCATCATCGGCACCGGGAGCATGTGGGCCGAAACCCCGCCAAGGTAGGAATAAAGCGGCAGGCCCCGCGCATTGGCCGCCGCCTTGGCAACCGCCAGCGATGTGCCGAGGATCGCGTTCGCGCCAAGCCGCGCCTTGTTCGCCGTGCCGTCGAGCGCGATCAGCGCAAGATCGATGTCGCGCTGGTCTTCAGCATCGAAATTGTCGGTCAACAATTCCCGGATCTCGCCGTTGACCGCTTCGACCGCCTTGAGCACGCCCTTGCCCAGATAGCGCGAAGCATCGCCATCGCGCAGCTCCACCGCTTCATGCGCACCGGTTGACGCGCCCGAGGGCACAGCGGCGCGGCCGAAGCTGCCGTCGTCGAGCAATACGTCGACTTCAACGGTCGGATTGCCGCGGCTATCGAGGATTTCACGCCCGTGCAGGTCGATGATGGCGGTCATGTTTGGCTCCGGCTGTAATGTGGTTTAGGGTGTTAAGACACTTCGACGCTATGATAATGGGAACGGCATGATTCTGGTTCGATGATTCCAGCATGGGCCGGACGCGTGACGTCCCTATGCGCGGGAATGACCTCGTGCAAGCGGGTGGCGAGACGTGAACGGCATCGACCCAAAGACGCCCAGACGACAAGGAGCACCGCAATGGCTGACACTACCCCCCCGAAGAAGACCCCGGCAAAATCGACCAAGGGCGCGACCACCAAGACCGAAGGCCTGAACAAGGCTGAACCGGTCAAGCTGGCAGCGACGACCAAGGGCGAAGATGCAGCCCCGGCTTCTGCTCCGGTGATCGAAGCCAAAAGCCGTTTCAACGCCGCGCTCGAGGAAGCCAAGGCGGGCGCCGCAGCGCTGCGCACCGAAGCGGAAAACCGTCTCAGCAGTGTCAGCGGTCAGGCCAAGGGCAAGGGCACCGATCTGGTCGCCGAAGCCAAGGTCTATGGCGAACAGGCCAAGGGCAAGGCCAGCGAACTCGCGGTTGAAGGCAAGCAGGTCGCCACCGATGCGATCGCCTCGCTCGGCAAGGTCGTGGGCGACACCGCTTCGCAGATCGACGAGAAGCTGGGCGAACAATATGGCGATTACGCCCGCAAAGCCTCGCGCACCTTGCAGGAAACCTCGGCAAAGCTCGAATCCAAGAGTGTCGATGAACTGAGCGAGGATGCCCGCGCGATGGTCCGCAAGAGCCCCGGCGTGGCTGTCGGGATCGCGGCGGTCGTCGGCTTTTTCCTCGCGCGGATGCTGGGCGGGAAGAAGCGCTGATCCTGCTGAAAAGGCACGCTCATGTATGACACCGAGCCCGGCCAGTCGCCGCCGCCGGATGGCACAATCGCCGATCCGGCAGTGACGCCCGAGGACGCTGAGGCGACCGAGGACAGCACCGGCTTTACCTCGCTGCGTGACGATATCACCGCGCTGGTGGATGACGCGCGCACCTATGCCGAGGCGGAGATCGCCTTCCAGAAGACCCGTGCCAGCCTCGCCGGAAAGAAGGCGGGCCGGGCACTGGTGCTGCTGGTGCTGGCCTTGGTGTTGCTCCACATCGCCTTGATCGCGCTGGCTGTGGGCGCGGTGATTGCGCTGGCGCCGCTGGTGACGATCTGGGGCGCGATTGCCATTGTGGTGGGCGTGCTGCTGATCGGCGTTGCGCTGCTGGTATGGAGCGCTGCGGGTGACGGCAAGGCACTCTCGGCAATGTTCGACGCGGGAGAGGACGCATGACCCGCCTGCCGCAAAGCTTCATCGAACACCGCGCGTTGCGTGATGCGGCCCGCGCCGTGCTGGCTGAGGATATCGAACGCCTGCGCGCCAGCCTCAGCGAAGAAGGCATCGCAAGCCGCGTATCG
>DLGU01000101.1:0-5013 GCA_002482865.1 Porphyrobacter sp. UBA7686 | reverse complement strand
GTCCTCGCAGTGCTGATCGGTGCGATTGTGCTGTGGTTCGCTCGCGGGCCGATCCTCGATTGGCTCGACGAATTCGCCGACATTGACGACGACATTGATACCGACGCCGCCTCCCCCGAAGGCGATGCGCAAGGAGACCCCGCATGACCGAACCCACCCCCATCTCGCCCACCGACAGCCGCGATGCGCTGCGCGCCCGGATCGAGGCGGCTGAGCGTCGCAATGCTGACCGCACGCTCGCCGACCAAGCCCGCGAAGCCGCAACGGCAGCGGTGGACTACACCCGCGCCAATCCGCTGACGGTGATTGGGGGAGCGCTGGCCGCGGGCCTCGTAATCGGCCTGCTCACCCGCCCCGGCCGCCGCGTGGCGAGCCGTGTTGCGCACAGCACGGCCGGTGCCATTACCGGCGCGGCTTCCAGCGCCAGTTCGGGCGTGAAGAACGTCGCCTCGCGCGGCGGTTCGCGCTTTGGCCAGATGATCGGTCAGGCTGCAGTGACCTATGCTATGACCCTCATCGACGAGGTGCTGGAGACTGCCCGCGCCGGCCAGGAGCGCGCGGAAGAACTGGGCGATGCGGCGGGCGTGCAGGCGAAGAAGATCACTGCCCGAACGTCGGATGCCGCAGGTTCGGCGGCGGACAGCACCCGCGCGCTCGCCCGCAAGACCCGCGCAGCTGCGGCGGATATCGTGCGCGATCTGGGTCGCAAGACCAAGGGCTGATCCTGCCAGCGTCCCTGAAGGCTTGCCCTCGCGCTCCAAGGCGCTAAAGGCGCGCGCATCTTTCCTCCCCAGGGACACATATCATGGCAGAAACCACCCCCACCCAGCGCCTCCACCTCGTGATGGGCGGCCGCGTGATCGACCCGCGCGGGATCGAGTTTCAGGACCCCGAGAGCATCCACGTCGTCGGCGTGTACAGCTCCTATGACGCTGCGGTCGACGCGTGGCGCGCGCAGGCGCAGCGCACGGTTGACGATGCCGAGATGAAGTATGTGGTGGTCCACATCCACAAGCTGCTGACACCTGAAGACTAATTCGCGGAAGGCTGGCGCCGTGGCGGGTTACACCATCCGCGCATTCGCGCCCGCCGATGCGGAGGCCATTGCGGCGCTGACACTGGCGGCGATCCGGCAGACGGCGCTGCGGGCCTATTCCCCGGAACAGGTCGCCGCATGGTCGGCACGCTATTCGCCTGCGAGGCTGCTGGAGAGTGCGGCGCGGGGCGATGTGATCCTGGTCGCGGCCGACGCGCTTGACCATCCGGCGGCCTATGCCGTGCTTGAGGCGGACGGGCATCTCGACATGCTGTTCTGCCACCCGGATCACACGGGGCATGGGCTCGGCTTTAGACTTCTGAACGAGGCGGAGATCGCCGCGCAAGCTCTGGGTGCCGAACGGCTCCACACCGAAGCGAGCGAACTCGCCCGCCCGGTGTTCGCGCGGGCCGGATATGCCCTGCTCCACCGCCGCGATTTCACCATTCCCTTTGAGGGCGGCGAGGTGGCGATCCACAATTATGCGATGGAAAAGCAGCTAGGCTAAAAGCGCGAGGCTTGCTCCCGCCCATCCAAGTTCAGCGAAGCGCGGCGAAAGCCCCGGCCGCAGCCACCGCAAGCATCGTCAGCACCACCCGCGTGCGGCGGTCCGAGCGTCTTGAGCCCCAGCGCTCTTCGTCGAGATACCAGCGCCCCTGCCCATCGGTCTTGAGGACATCTGCACCTTTCAGGCGCGCGAACGCACGCTGACGGCTTGGCAGGCCGGGATCATAGGCAATCGCGTCCGCCATGCTGATGGCGCCGGCATCAACGAAATGCTGCACAACCCGCCGCTCAGCAATCGGCCTGACGGGCGGAACAGCCACGCTTTAGATGAACTCGATCTTGTCGACGTGGTAGAACTTCTCGCCAGAAGGAACCGTCACTTCGATATCGTCACCCACCTGCTTGCCAATCAGCGCGCGGGCGAGCGGCGAGGTGTAGGAAATACGCCCTTTGGCCGCATCCGCTTCGGTCTGGCCGACGATCTGGTACCGGATCGGTTTGTCGTTTTCATCCAGCAAGGTCACGGTCGCGCCGAACACAATCTTGTTGCCCGACAGCGTGGTCGGATCGATGATCTGCGCGCGGCTGACCATGCCTTCGATGTCGCCGATCATGGCTTCGACCTGGCCCTGCCGCTCCTTGGCGGCGTGGTATTCGGCGTTTTCCGAAAGGTCGCCATGGGCGCGCGCTTCTTCGATAGCCTCGACGATTTTCGGGCGTTCCTCGCGGAGCGTCTTGAGGTCGGCTGTCAGCCGCTCATACCCCTCGGCCAGCATCGGCACCTTGTCCATCGTCGCCATTTTTGTTGTCTTTCTGTCTGTTATGCTTGGCTCTTCCCCCCGCTCGGAAAGAAAGCGATCCCGGCCGTTCGATCCATACGGCGCGGGGACTTTCAATCTGTGGGGAAGCGTCAGTCAGATCCCATAATAGTCCTGCATCGACCGGACTTCAAGCTGATCAGGCCGGATCGCCGAAATCGCTGCCGCCGCGGCCGCTGATCCAGCCGCCGTCGTGTAGTACGGAACCTTGTTCGCCAGCGCCGCCATACGGATGGATTTGCTATCGAGCAGCGATTGCCAGCCTTCGGTGGTGTTGAAGATCAGCGCAATTTCGCCATCGATGATCTTGTCGACGATATGCGGCTGCCCCTCTGCCACCTTGTTGACGCGTTCGACCGCAAGGCCCTGTTCGGCAAGGTAAGTCTGCGTCCCGCCAGTGGCGATCACCTTGAACCCGTGCTCGATCAGCTGGCGCACGCCCGCGACGATCACCGGCTTGTCGGTGTTCTTGACCGAGACAAACACCGTGCCCGATTGCGGCGGGACCATGCCGGCCCCGATCTGCGATTTGAGGAAGGCGGCCTCGAAGGTCGCATCGATGCCCATGACCTCGCCGGTGGACTTCATTTCGGGGCTCAGCACCGGGTCGGCACCCGGGAAGCGCGCAAACGGGAACACCGCTTCCTTGACCGCCATATAGGGCAGATCGCGCTTGAACGGCGGGAAGGCGCTGAGCTTTTCGCCCGCCATCACCCGCGCAGCGATCTTGGCGACGGGCTGGCCGATGGCCTTCGCCACAAACGGCACCGTGCGGCTTGCGCGCGGGTTGACTTCGATCAGGTAGACCTCGTCATTCTTGACCGCGAACTGGATGTTCATCAGCCCGACCACGCTCAGCGCATGGGCGAGCAGCACGGCCTGACGCTCCATTTCGGCGATGATTTCGGGCGCGAGCGAATAGGGCGGCAGGGTGCAGGCGCTGTCGCCCGAATGGACGCCGGCTTCCTCGATGTGCTGCATGACCCCTGCGATGCGCACTTCCTCGCCATCGCACAGCGCATCGACATCGCATTCGATCGCATCGCGCAGATATTGGTCGATCAGCACAGGGCTGTCGCCCGACACATTCACCGCCGTGGCGATGTAATTGTCGAGCTGCGCTTCGCTGTCGACGATCTCCATTGCGCGGCCGCCCAGCACATAAGACGGGCGCAGCAGCACCGGATAGCCGATGCGGGCAGCCACTGCGGCGGCTTCATCACGGCTCCGGGCGATGCCGTTTTCGGGCTGCTTGAGCTTCAGCTTGCTCACCAACTTGGCGAAGCGTTCACGGTCTTCGGCAAGGTCAATCGCGTCGGGCGATGTGCCGAGGATCGGGATGCCCGCATCCTCCAGCGCCTGCGCCAGCTTGAGCGGCGTCTGCCCGCCAAACTGTACGATCACGCCGACCAGCTCGCCCTTCTGCTGCTCTACCCGCAGGATTTCGAGCACGTCTTCGTCCGTCAGAGGCTCGAAATAGAGCCGGTCGGAGGTATCATAATCAGTCGAGACGGTTTCGGGGTTGCAATTGACCATGATCGTCTCGAAGCCCTGCTCCGCGAGCGCGAAACAGGCGTGGACGCAGCAGTAGTCGAATTCGATCCCCTGCCCGATTCGGTTCGGACCGCCGCCGAGGATGACGATCTTCTTGCGATCCGACGGCGCGGCCTCGCACTCGGGCTCGCCGAAGGTCGGCGCTTCATAGGTCGAGTACATATAGGGCGTGATCGCCTCGAACTCGGCGGCGCAGCTGTCTATGCGCTTGAAGACCGGGAACACGCCGAGTTTGTGGCGCAGCGCGCGCACTTCGTCCGCACTGGTCGCTCCCGCCATCGCGACGAGCGCATCGTGGAGCAGCCCGGAACGCTTGGCCTGCGTCTCCCCCATGCCGCCCGCCACGCCGACCGAACGCACGGCGAGAGTCGCAAGGCGCTTGTCGGAGAAGCCCATCGCTTTCAACCGCCGCAGCCCAGCCGCATCGCGTGGCAAACCATTGGCCTGCACCTCGCGTTCGGCCGCGATGATCTGTTCGATCTGACGCAGGAACCACGGGTCGTAGAAGGTGACGGCGGCGATCTCCTCGACGCTCATGCCTTCGCGGAAGGCCTGTCCGACCTTCAGAAGCCGGTCAGGCGTGCGGCGCGACAGGGCGGCGGTGATGACGTCTTTCGCCACGCCTTCCAGCTCCGGCACGCGGTTGAACCCGTCGAGCCCGGTTTCGAGCCCACGAAGGGCCTTCTGCATCGATTCCTGGAAATTGCGGCCGATCGCCATGACCTCGCCGACCGATTTCATCGCGGTCGAAAGATCGGTCGCCGCGCCCTTGAACTTTTCGAAGGCGAAGCGTGGGATCTTGGTGACGACGTAATCGATGGTCGGCTCAAAGCTGGCGGGCGTTGCCCCGGTGATCTCGTTGGTGAGCTCGTCGAGAGTGTAGCCGACCGCGAGCTTGGCCGCGACGCGGGCGATGGGGAAGCCCGTTGCCTTCGACGCCAGCGCCGAGGAACGCGACACGCGCGGGTTCATCTCGATCACGATCAGGCGCCCGTCCTTGGGATTGACCGCGAACTGGACGTTGGAACCGCCCGTCTCCACCCCGATCTCGCGCAAGCATGCAATGCTGGCTGAGCGCATGATCTGGTATTCCTTGTC
>DLGU01000155.1:12695-20127 GCA_002482865.1 Porphyrobacter sp. UBA7686 | reverse complement strand
TGGCGTTCGAGCGGGTTGCCGGGGACCTCGAAGCTGACATCCTCGGGCAGCACCACAGGAAGCTGGTCCTTGGGCACCGGCACCACGCCGCAGGTGTCGCAATGGATGAAGGGGATCGGCGTCCCCCAATAGCGCTGGCGGCTCACACCCCAGTCGCGCAGGCGCCACACGGTGCGGCCCTCGCCCCAGCCGCCTTGTTCGGCGCGGGTGATGACCGCCTGCTTGGCGTCCTCGACACTCATGCCATTGAGGAAGTCGGAATTGACGACCACCCCGTCACCCGCCTCGGCCTCACCCTTGAAGGGTTCGTCGGCCTTGGCCGGGTCGCTGGCGACCACGCGCAGGATCGGCAGTTCGTACTTGGTCGCGAATTCAAAGTCGCGCTGGTCATGCCCCGGCACGCCCATCACCGCGCCGGTGCCGTATTCCATCAGCACGAAGTTGGCGATGAACACCGGCAGGTCCGCTCCGGTGAACGGATGCTTCGCCGTGATCGGCGTGCGATAGCCCAGCTTCTCCGCCGTTTCGAGCGCAGCGGCCGTGGTCGCGCCCTTCTTGCATTGGTCGATAAAGGCGGCGACCTCGGGGTCACCCGCCAGCCCTTGGGCAATCGGGTGATCGGCGGCGATGGCGCAGAAGCTCGCGCCGAAGATCGTATCGGGGCGGGTCGAGTAAACCGCCAGCTTGCCGCCATCGGAGAGATCAAACGAAAACTCCAAGCCCTGCGACTTGCCGATCCAGTTCTCCTGCATCAGGCGAACCTTCTCGGGCCAGTCTTCGAGGCTCCCGAGGCCCTCCAGCAGATCGTCGGCAAAGTCGGTGATCTTCAGGAACCACTGGTTGAGCTTGCGCTTCTCGACCTCTGCGCCCGAACGCCAGCCCTTGCCGTCGATCACCTGCTCATTGGCGAGCACGGTCATGTCGACCGGGTCCCAGTTGACGGTCGATTCCTTACGGTAGACGAGGCCTGCTTCGTAGAGGTCAGCAAACAGCGCCTGTTCATGGCCGTAATATTCGGGATCGCAGGTGGCGAATTCGCGCGTCCAGTCGAGCGCGAAGCCGATGCGCTGCAACTGCGCCTTCATCTGCGCGATGTTCTGGCGGGTCCAGCCGCCCGGATGGACGCCCTTTTCCATCGCGGCATTCTCTGCCGGCATCCCGAAGGCGTCCCAGCCCATCGGGTGGAGCACTTCAAACCCGCGCATCTTCTGGTAGCGCGCCAGCACATCGCCCATCGTGTAGTTGCGCACATGGCCCATGTGGATGCGCCCCGAGGGATAGGGGAACATCTCAAGGATAAAGCTTTTCGGCTTTTCGCTGTTCGAATCGGCGGTGAAGGTCCCCGCGTCTGTCCAGGCACGCTGCCAGCGTGAGTCAGCGGTTTGCGGATCGAAGCGATCCGCCGGGGCGACGGCAGGATCGAAACGGGTATCGGTCATGGACGGCTTTCAGTGAGAAGCGTGAACTCGGGAAGCGCCTAGGACGCAATCGCCTGGCGGCGCAGATCGCGGGCCTTGGTGAGGATGATGTCCTCAAGCTTCTGCACGGTCGCGGCCTGCACCGGGGCTTCAACCCAGTTGCCGGCTTCATTCACCTGACGGCTCGCCGCGACGCGCAAGGCATCGGCGCGCAGATCCTGATCGAGGATCGTCACGGTCAGCTTGACCCGCTCATTGGGGTTGGAGGGATTGGAATACCAATCGGTCACGATCACGCCCCCGCTGCTGTCAGCCTGAAGCAGCGGCGCAAAGCTCACCGTGTCGAGTGCGGCGCGCCACAGATAGGCGTTGACGCCGATGGTGTTGAGCTGGGCCGCAGACAATTCGGTGCGCGGGCGGGCGCCGCCGCCGCAGGCGCTGAGGCCCACCAGCGAGACGCCAAGCAGCGCAAGGCCGAGCGTGCGGCGAAACGCCGGGCGACCAGTGGCCTTGGAGAAAGTGGCGGAATTGGCGCGTGTCACAGCCGGATCATCCTCATCATCTGTATCGGCCTCGCTCTATAGCCCCAAGGGTTGATGCGGCAAGCATCATCCGCGCAGAGGCCCGGCCGAGGCGGTCAAGCCATGCGCTGGAAGAGCGCCCCCGGGCTTTACCCAGCCTGAATTTGCCTATCAGTGCAACATTCTGTGTGCATGGTGCCACAGGTGCGACGCGAATCTGTTTCGTGTCGCAGCAACCCCATTGCAAGCGGCCTGCGCGAGACTATCACTATATTTCAAAGTCACCGCGACTCAGCTGGCGTTAAGGCAAAGCGTGGTGAGGCAAAGGCGCTCCGGTCGGAAATCCGGGGCGCATGAGAACAGGAAACGGGTAGCATAATGGCACGCGAGTCGGACAGGTCAGCAAGGGCGCAGCAATCGCTGCGGCCGCTTGCCCTGTACGCGCTGGCGTGCGGCGCGCTGGCCCTTGCCGTGCCGAGCGCCGGACTCGCGCTGGCTGGCGAAATCGCCCCGGCGCGCACGGCGGCCTCGCTTGATGCCTTGGGCCTGCGGATGTTCACCCCGGCCTCGGTCGATCCCGATCTGGCCGCCCGCGTGGCCGACAAGGCGCGCGCGCGCGGCATTCGCTTCACGCCTGCCAGCGCGCCGACCATGTCGGGCAAGCGCACAGTGACGGTCGCGGTGCGGATGGATGATGACACCGCCCGCGCGATCACAGTGCGCAAGGCGATCGATGCTGTGCCGGGCCGTGGTCTCGGCCTGACCGGTCTGGATTCGAGCAAGTTCCAGCTGGGTTCGGCACGCGGCTACAAGAGCTTTGCCCGCTCGGTCGATCTGTCGGCCAAGGTCAGCAATGTCTCATTGCCCGATCTGGCGCAGTTCGAACCTTCGCGCCCCAAGGCCGAAGACAAGCCCAGCCGCCTCCAGCCGCGGATCGAGCTTGAAGATCGTCAGATTGCCGGCCGTTCGCCTAATACGCTCGATTCGACCGCCGCGCAGACCGTGGGTCTGGGTGGGAGCTTCCGCCTGTCGCCCAATCTCAACGTGACGGCAGGCGTGCGCTACTCGCAGGAGCGCGAACGGCTCAATCCGCTGACCAATTCGGTGCAGGATAGCCAGGCTGTCTACGTCGGAACGCAGATCAAGTTCTGATCCCGCGCTAGTCCGTCGGTCGTTGGTGCTTCGACAGGGCCGACGCGCATAGCTATTCCCCGCTTTCCCTGACCCTACGGCACGGCTAGGTTGCGCTGGTGCAATCGCATCACGACAAGGGGAGAAGAGCATGGGCCGGGTAGCCATCGTCACCGGGGGAACGCGCGGAATCGGGGAGGCGATCTGCAAGCGGCTTCAGCGCCAAGGCCATACCGTCATCGCCAATTACGCCGGGAACGAGGAGAAGGCGCGGGCCTTCACCGAGGCGACCGGCATCCCGGCGCGCCGCTGGGACGTGGGTGATTACGAGGCGACCCAGGCGGGCTGCGCCGCCGTGGCGGAGGAATTCGGCGCGGTCGATATCGTGGTCAACAACGCCGGGATTACCCGCGATGGCACGCTCCACAAGATGAGCTTCGAGGACTGGAACGATGTCATGCGCATCAACCTTGGCGGGTGCTTCAACATGGCCAAGGCGACCTTCCCCGGGATGCGCGAGCGCGGGTGGGGGCGGATCGTCAACATCGGCTCGATCAACGGGCAGGCGGGGCAGTACGGGCAGGTCAACTACGCCGCCGCCAAGAGCGGCATTCACGGCTTTACCAAGGCCTTGGCCCAGGAAGGCGCGAAGTTCGGGGTGACGGTGAACGCGATCGCGCCGGGCTATATCGACACCGACATGGTCGCCGCCGTGCCCGCTCCGGTGCTGGAGAAGATCGTCGCCAAGATCCCCGTCGGCCGCCTCGGCATGGCGGAGGAAATCGCCCGCGGGGTGGCCTTCCTCACGTCCGAGAACGGCGGGTTCATGACCGGCTCGACCATGAGCATCAACGGCGGGCAGCATATGTATTGAGGCCGGGAGGCGCGCAGCGAAGCGGCACCCGGCCGCGCGGCCGGCGGGGCGGCGGGCCCCTGCTCGCCGAACCCGTCCGACGTCAGCCTGCGGCTTGGCCGCAGGCCCCCTTCGCGCTACGCTCCCCCCATAACACAAGGGGACATCACCATGGCACTGACCGAAGCGCAGGCAGACCTGCGCCGCGCCCATGTGAACGGCGGCGCGGGCGTGCTGGTATCGGGCCTGGCCTGGCTGGCGGCAGGCGCGGCGCTGCTCGCTCAGGGCCCGCAAACTGGCTTTTTTGTCCTGTTTTTCTGCGGCTTGGCGATTGCGCCTGTGGCAGGGCTGGTGGAGCGGTTTGTGTTCAAGGCCTCGCCCTCCACCACTGGCAAGCGATTGGAGTGGATTGCGATTGCCACCGTCCCCGTCCTGCTCGGCGGGTTCTTTATCGGATGGCTCGGCATGGCTGAGGCGCCTTTCGCAGCAGTCCCGATCGTGGCGATTGGGGTCGGCCTGCGCTACCTCGCGTTCCCGGTGATGTTCGGGAGCTTGGTTTTCGCCCTGTTGGGAGCGGCGTTCATCGCCGCAGGCGCAGTGGGCATCCTCAGCCACGCAGCCGCCCCGTGGGCCGCGCTCGGCCTCGGCGTGATTGAACTGGCCACGGGCGCAATGCTCGTACAGCAATGGCGCGCCGCGGCCAGCCCGACGTAACGCCAACCTCTCACCCAATCACAATTCCCACCACGCGCCACGCGCCATCTTCCCACTCCAGCGAGACGCTTTCGACCTGATTGGTCCCGTCCGCGTAGCTGCTGGCAAACTTGACCAGCTGGTAGCCTTCGGGCGGAGCGGGGACGAATTCGTTGGTGACGAGATTGCGGGTCAGCACCTTACCGAGCGGCGGGCGGACTTTCTCGGACACCTCGGTCCAGCGCGCCAGGCTGTTGAGCTTGCGAAACTGCGTTCCCGTGGCGGCATAGCTGTCAGCCCAGCGGCTCTCGTCGATCAGCATCAGGAAGGCTTCGGCTGCCCGGGCAGCGGCGACAGCATCAGCCTCGGCAGTAGCGGCAGCTGACACCACAGGGGCGGGTGCCAACACCGAGAGCGGCGAGGCGGGGAGGAACAGCGCGGCAAGAATCAAGGACATGGCAAGCACTCCGGCAAGGGTGAGAGCAAGGCCCGGCCCAAGGCCGAACCACGCCCGCCGCTGAGTAGCGGATGCCGCTGCCTCTGCCGCGCCAGACCCCTCGGCCGCATCCCCCAAAGCCTTGTCCCCTAAGCTTTCGGGGGGCTCTCCGCCTTCCTCCGCCAGCAACCGCCGTGCCGCCTCTCGGCTGCTGGTGACGCCGAGCTTGCGCCGCGCATCGCGCAGCCGTTCGTTCACCGTGTGCACCGACAGGCCTAACTCCTGCGCCGAGGACTTGGCGTCATGCCCGCGCAGGATCAGGCGGAGGGTCTGCTTCTCCTTCTCGGTCAGCGTGTCGAGGACGGTCGTCATGGCTGCGGTCTAGGGCGCGCACCGGGGGCGAGCCACCCCGAATTTTTCGGGGGCGGTTGCAGCGTCGTTTCCCGCGCCGCCGCAATGCGATAGGCTGGCGCGTATGACAGCTACTGCGCCGCCCGCCCCCGCCGCTCGCCTCACCTTCGGACTTCCGCTCTGGACGTTGATCGGGCCGGTGCTCGGCATCGCAGCACTGGCGCTGGGCAAGCCCGATGGGTTCGCCCCCACCACAACCATCGCCGTGCTGCTGGGCGCGGCGGTGATGGCGGCGGTCTATCATGCCGAAATCATCGCCCACTATGTTGGTGAGCCGTTCGGCACCCTGATCCTTGCGCTGGCGGTGACGGTGATCGAGGTGTCGCTGATCGTCTCGATCATGCTGGCGGGCGGCGAGGATACCGAGCTGCTGGCGCGCGACACGCTGATCGCGACGATCATGATCACTATCAACGGCATCATCGGCATCTGCCTGATCGCAGGCGGGCGGCGCCATCTGGAGCAGGCCTATACCCAGGCCGGGGTCAGCACGGGCCTGGCGATGCTGGCCACGCTCGCGGTGCTGACGCTGGTGCTGCCGCGCTTCACCACCAGCGCGCCTGAGTCCTATTATACCGAAACGCAGCTGGTGTTCGTCGCGGCGGTATCGCTGATCGTCTACATCACCTTCGTGGTGGCGCAGACGATCCGCCACCGCGATCACTTCATCCACCAGATCGCCGATGCCGACGATCACGCCCACGAAGAGCCGGTCTCGCGCCCCAAGGCAGCGGCGGCAGCGGCGATGCTGCTGGCGGCGCTGGTGGCAGTGGTGCTGCTCGCCAAGAACCTCTCTCCGGTGATCGAGGCGGGCGTGCAGGCAGCGGGCGCGCCCAAGGCCGTGGTGGGGATCATCATCGCCGCCTTGGTGCTCGCGCCTGAGGGCTTCTCCGCCGTGCGCGCGGCCAAGGCCAACCGGGTGCAGACCAGCCTCAACCTCGCGATCGGATCTGCGCTGGCCTCGATCGGGCTGACCATTCCGGCGGTGGCGATGGTGGCACTGGCGCTGGGGCTCGATCTCGAACTCGGGCTGTCGATGGGCGGGATCGTGCTGCTGGCGCTGACGCTGCTGGTGGCGAGCCTGACGCTGGGTCAGGGCCGGACCACGGTGGTGCCAGGGGTGATCCACCTCGTGATCTTCGCAACCTATCTGTTCACCACCATCGTGCCGTGAGCGCCCCGGAGACTGACATGGCTGACCGTATCCTCGTATTCTACGGCTCCTATCGCCGCGACCGTCAGGGTATCCGGCTCGCGGATTACTGCGTCCGCCAGCTTGAGGCACGAGGGGCTGAGGTGGAGCTGATCGATGCCAAGGCGCTCGATCTCCCGATGCTCGACAGGATGTACAAGGAATACCCCAAGGGCGAGGCCCCCGATGCGCTGGAGACACTGGCGGGCAAGATCCGCGCGGCAGATGCGTTTCTGTTCGTGGTCGGCGAATACAATTGGAGCGTGCAGCCGGGTCTGAAGAACCTCACCGATCACTTCTTAGAAGAGTGGTTCTGGAGGCCCGCCGCGATTGCGAGCTACTCGGCCGGGCGCTTCGGTGGGGTGCGTGCGGCGCTCGCGTGGCGCGATGTTCTGGGCGAGATGGGGATGGTGGTGGTGTCCAGCACGATCGCGGTGGGGCCGATGAAGGACACGCTGGACGAGGAGGGGGAGCCGGTCGGCGACGGCGGCAAGGCGCTGGAGAAGCAGTTCCCGCGCTTTGCAGATGATCTGGCGTGGTGGACCGCAGCGGCGAAGGCGCAGCGGGACAAGGGGGCGGTGCCTTATTGATCGGACCTTGGGTGACGGAAGATTAAGCCCTTGTGTCTTATGGGTTGTTTATGTCGGAACAACCCTCCTTTGCCGCCTTCGAGATACAACCCGAACCTGTCGAGCCATTTGACTGGCTCGGGCGCGTTCTTACGCAATTCGCGATTGCCGAACGCGCTATCGGGCAATTGTGTATCGCCTTGGACCT
>DLGU01000155.1:9803-12659 GCA_002482865.1 Porphyrobacter sp. UBA7686 | reverse complement strand
CCCATCGACAAGGGACCGCTTTCGAGCCTGCAGACGCTGTGCAATCGCCTGTTCCGCAGCAGCGACAAACGCTGCCAGACCCTTCTCAAACGGATTGAACGCTGGAGATCGTTTCGTCCGCTCAGACATCTTCTCGCACATGCGTCGATCATGGTTGTGCATGAGAACGCGGGGAACAGCTTCCTTCTCACCCGCCATCTGCCGCTCGACCGGTACGACGTGACGCCGGACAGGCTTTGGACTCGGGATGAGTGTCAGCAGTTGCTCAAGGTTGCATCCAGCGACGGGCGCTCGATCACCGATCAGATTCGCAACCTGATGCAGACCCCGGCTCTCATGACCGCACTGAAGCAGCCCGACCCCGGATCAAGTCCGGGGTGACGGCAAGGGATGATTCGCGCGTCGCCTACTGCCCCTTGCCCGCGGCAACCAACGCGTCCCATTCTTCCCATGCAATCGCCCGCCCTGGGTACGCGACGTTCCTGAAGGGCCAATCGCGCGCGATCCAGTCTTTGGTCCAGGCGTATAGCTCGGCATCGAAGCCCGCTTCGTATTCCTCCGCCGTCACCCACAATCGGACCTCGGCGTCATAGCTTCCGGCCCTGCCCGGATAGACATAGACGCAGCCCCGTTCGCGCGTGCCGTCGGGCGTCAGGACAGCGTAGGCGAAGGATTCGCGCCGCTCGAAGCGGCCTGCCTCGGTTTCCATGTCGAGTGCCGCGTCCTTGAGCGTCAGGCCCTCGTGCGGCCAGCCGGTCGAACGGGTGAAGGTCTTCTGCAAATGCGGGATTGAGTTCATGTAGGCGCGGTAATCGACCTCGGTCAGCGCGGGGCCTAGGGGCACGAGCTTTAAGCCCAGCCCCTCAATCAGGGTCGGCACCGCGAAATCGGGGGCAATCCACGCAGGCGACGCGGGCGTCTCGGCCGATGCGGGAGCGGGGAGCACTCCGCCCAGCGCAAGGGCGACCGCGATCGCTGTAGTCCAGATCTTCATGCCCCACACCTTCACGCCGCCATCTCCTCGCCCCGGTTCCCGCAGGTCTATCCGCGCCGCCGGACCGCCGCCATGCGTCATCCGGGCAGCATAGCGAGGCGTTGAAGACCGCCGGACACTGTCAGCAGCGCCCCCCTAGCTGCGATACAACCCGTCGATCCGCTCCTGATACCGCTTGCAGATCTTGTGGCGGCGGATTTTCCTACAGGGCGTGACCGCGCTACGGTGATCATCGGCCCTTTGACATCGTGATCCGTGCTCCCATCAGCGCAAAGCTCCCGAAGGGGAGGGGGGGCCTCTACAGCGAAAGTGTCAACTTCGATTTTTCGGCATAACACGCTGTTATTACGAAATAATTCACGCAGAAACGCGCTTGACACGGTGTCAACTTTGTCAACTTCGCCAGGTCATTGCGCGGCGCGCTGCACTCACCCCCGATACAACCCGTCGATCCGCTCCTGATACCGCTCGCGGATTTTGTGACGGCGGATTTTCATGCTCGGGGTCATTTCCTCGTTCTCGATGGAGAACGCCTCGTCCGCGAAGGCGAATTGGCGGACCTTCTCGATCACCGACAGGTCGGCATTGGTCCGATCCACCGCCGCGCGCACCGCGTTCTTGAAAGCGGGGAGTTCTTGCAGCGCCTTCATGTCGAACTTCTCATCATTGGCGCGCGCCCATTCAAGCGCCCATTCGGCATCGGGGACGATCAGCCCGACCACGTAAGGCCGCTTGTCCCCGCTCACCATCGCCTGCGCGATTTCGGGCTGGAGGGTCAGCATCCCTTCGACCTTCTGCGGGGCGATATTGTCGCCCTTGTCGTTGACGATCATGTCCTTCTTGCGGTCGGTGATCTTGATCCGGCCCTTATTGTCGAAGTGGCCGATATCGCCGGTGTGGAGCCAGCCGTCCTGCAAGGTGCGCGCGGTTTCGGCATCGTTGCGCCAATAGCCGTGCATCACCAGCTCGCCGCGGACGAGGATTTCGCCATCCTCGGCGATCTTCACTTCGACCCCGCGCAGCGGCGGGCCGACCGTGTCCATCTTGAGCCCGACCTTGGGGCGGTTGCAACTGATCACCGGCCCGGCCTCGGTCTGGCCGTAGCCTTGCAGCATGGTCAGGCCCATCGCATCGAAGAAATTGCCGACTTCGGGGTTGAGCGGCGCGCCGCCCGAGACCATCGCCTTGATCCGTCCGCCGAACTTCTGGCGGATCTTGGGCCGCAGCGTCTTTTCGACGAGGAAATCGAGCGGCCGGTCACGCAGGCGCTTCTTGCCCTCCTTGGAATGCTCAGCGATCTTGAGCGCGCTATCCATCATGAAGTTGGCGACTTTGCCCTGCTTTTCGATCTGCTTCATAATCCGCGTGCGCAGCACTTCGAACAAGCGTGGCACCACGACCATGATCGTCGGGCGGGTTTCCTCGATGTTCGAGGCGAGCTTTTCCAGCCCTTCCGAATAGAAGATTTCCGCACCGACCCCGATGGGGAGATACTGCCCGCCGGAATGCTCATAGGCGTGGGAGAGCGGGAGGAACGAGAGGAAGCGTTCGTCCGTGATGCCGAAATCCTCGATCAGCACTTCGGCGGCGCCTGCCACGTTGCACAGGATCGCGCCGTGGTGCTGCATCACCCCGCGCGGGGCGCCGCCGGTGCCGCTGGTGTAGATCAGGCAGGCGGTCTCCGACCGCTCCATGCGGCTGATACGGTCATCCACCGCCGCACGCGCCGCTGCGGCGTCGCCAGTAATCAGGCCGGACCAGGCGTGATATTCGAAACTGCCCGATTGCTGGCGCTTCAGGTCGTCGATCCCGATGACATGCTCGACCAACCCGGTCTGCCCGATCGCGCCGACCAGAGGCGC
>DLGU01000155.1:6570-9693 GCA_002482865.1 Porphyrobacter sp. UBA7686 | reverse complement strand
GCGGCCATGATCGCGAGGTCGGCGATGCACCACTCGGGGCGGTTTTCGGAGACCAGCGCAACCCGGTCGCCATCTTCCAGTCCCATGGCCCGCAGCGCTTCGGCCAGTAGGCAGACATGCTCCGCCGCCGAACGCCAGCTTTGCGTCACCCATTGCCCGCCGGTCTTGTGGCCGAGGAACGGGGCATCGCCCTTTTCATCCGCGCGCTTGAGGAACAGTTCCACAAGGTTCTGCGCGTTATCAATGTCCTGCAACAGCTGATGGTCCGCCGGGTTGGCGATCGCACGGGCGGCGTGGGGAATGGTGGGGGAATGCACTGGCAAAGGCTCCTGATCCCTTCGAGTTTATCATTCGCAGGTTCAGGTGCGACCCGCGTGTGGTGCGCAGACTAGAAGGTCAAATCCGTAGCGGCAAGCATGGGGATGGCGTCGCCCCCAAGCGGGCGCTCAGGGCGTCACGACGCTGACGAGGCGTGGCTCGCTCGCCGCTTCCCACGTACCGTCTGCGCGCCGTCCAAGCGCATTGGCCTTAATCGGCGCAGGGCCCATCCGGATGTTGGTGTGACCCAGCGCGATCAGCTGATCCTTCATGGCGGCTAGCGTGGTCCCTTCCTCGACCAACAGCATATCGCCGAAGGACATGGCAAAGGGCAGCGCGAGCGCGTCCTGCGCGCCGAGCTTGAAGTCGATCACGCCGATGATCGCGCGGGCAACTGTGACAGGGATGGTCGGGCCACCGGCCGCGCCGATCACCAGTACCACCCGCCCTTGCGCATCATAAACGATGGTCGGTGCCATCGAGGAACGCGGGCGCTTGCCGCCTTCAACCCGGTTGGCGACCGGCTTGCCGTCGGCTTCGGGCGTCAGGGTGAAATCGGTGAGCTCATTGTTGAGGTAGAACCCGCGCCAGTACAGCCCCGACCCGAAGGCGCCTTCGATGGTCGAGGTGTAGCTAACGGCATTGCCCGCAGCGTCCACGACCGCAAAGTGGGTGGTGCCGTTCTCCGGCTCCTCCGGCCCATCACCGCGCGCGAGCGGCGCTCCGGGAGGAACACCAGCTTCGGGCTTGGCCAGCCGCGCATCGAGCGAAATCAGGCCTGACCGAGAGGCGAGATAGTCGGCATCCACCAGCCCTGTGATCGGCACTTCGACGAAATCAGCGTCGCCCGAATAGAGCTCACGATCGGCATAGGCGAGGCGCTGGCTTTCGATGAACAGGTGCCAGAATTGCGGACTGTCCGGGCCCAGCGCGGCGATATCGAAGCGTTCGAGCTGGCCGAGCATCTGCGCCACGGCGATCCCGCCCGAAGACGGCGGCCCCATCCCGCAAACGCGGTAAACACGGTAGCGGGCGCAGACGGGGGCGCGTTCCTTGGCGGTGTAGCCGGTGACATCGGCGGCGGCCATCCGGCCATCCTGCGGGGTTTCGCCTGCGACATAGGCGGCCAGTGCCGCAGCGGACGTACTGCCGTACATCGCCTGCGGGCCTTCAGCCGCAAGCGTGCGGAAGGTTGCGGCCAGTTCCGGCACCCGGATCGTGGTGCCGAGCGGCAACGGGTTCCCGTCCGCGCCGAAGAATACCGCCTTGGCAGCCGCGCTCTTGTCGGCCCGACCCTTGTTGCCGTTCAGCGATTCGTAAAGGCGGCGGTTCATCACGAAGCCATCTTCGGCCAGCGCGATGGCGGGCGCGAACAGCTTGGCCCAGGGCAGCTTGCCGTGCTCGGCATGGGCCTTGGCAGCGAGCGCGACATTGCCCGGCACCCCGACGCTGAGGCCAGAGAACACCCGCGCCTCGCGCCCCAGCACCTTGCCGTCCGCATCGAGAAAACGGTTCGGCGTCGCGGCGGCCGGCGCAGTCTCGCGCCCGTCATAGGTCACGAGCGTGCCATCCGCGCCGTCCGCCCGCACCATGAAGCCGCCGCCGCCGATGCCGGAACTTTGCGGCTCGACCACGGTCAGTGCCAACATCACGGCGATCGCGGCGTCTGTGGCCGATCCGCCCTGCGCAAGGATCGTCTCGCCCGCAGCCGTCGCGCGCGGATCGGCGCTGCTGACCGCGCCACTTCCGTTGAAGCGAAGGTTCTCTACCCCTTCAAGAGGGATGGTCTGGGTGGTGGCACAGCCCGAAAGGGCCAGCGCCAACGGGGCGATCAGGAACGGAAAGATACGCATCGCAGCGGTGCTATTCGCTTCCCACCGCTTCGGCAATGCTCGCAAAACCATCGCGCCGCATCAGCCGCTCCAGTCCGCGCACAATCTGCGCGCCGAGGCCCGGGCCTGCATAGACCATTGCCGAGTAAAGCTGCACCAGACTGGCGCCTGCGCGGATGCGTTCCCACGCGTGCTCGGCGGTGGCGATGCCCCCGACGCCGACCAGCGGGATCGCCGCCCCGGTTGCCTTGCGAAAATCGCGCAAGCGCTGAGTCGCCAGACTGCGCAGCGGCGCGCCCGACAGCCCGCCCGTCTCACCTGCGTGGTGCGAGCGTAGCGCGGGGCGGCTGATCGTGGTGTTCGATACCACCAGCGCGCCCAACCGCTTGTCGATGGCGATGCGGGCAATGGCGTCGATATCGGCCGGTTCGAGATCGGGGGCGACCTTGAGGAAAATTGGCGGCGGCGCGGACGGCACGGCCTCATCGCGAGCCGCGATCACCGCGTCGATCAGAGCGCTCAGCGCGCCCTCATCCTGAAGCGCGCGCAGGCCCGGGGTGTTGGGCGAGGACACATTCACGCAGAGATAGCTGGCAAAGGGGGCCATCAGCCTCGCCATCACCGCATAGTCGGCGATGCGGTCAGCGGAGTCTTTGTTCGCGCCGATGTTGACCGCAACGATCCCCGGCCGCCCGGCCCGTGCGCGCAGCCGTGTCAGCGCCGCTTCTGCCCCGCCATTGTTGAACCCCATCCGGTTGATGACCGCCTGATCCTCGACCAGCCGGAACAGGCGCGGCTTGGGGTTGCCCGCTTGCGGCAGCGGGGTGATCGAGCCGACCTCGGTGAAGCCGAAGCCCAGCCCCAGCAGCGCGTCGGGCACCTCGGCATCCTTGTCAAAGCCTGCCGCCACGCCGACTGGATTGGGGAAGGTCAGCCCCGCCACCTCCACCGCCAGCGGCCCGCCTGCCGCCGC
>DLGU01000155.1:3567-6511 GCA_002482865.1 Porphyrobacter sp. UBA7686 | reverse complement strand
AACAGGGCGGGCTTGATCAGGCGGAACAGCATGGGTTGGCGCCTATGTCAGCACGCCCAGCATGTCGAGCAAATCGGCCTGCTTCGGGGCCGCATCGCACGATTTTAACCTGTGTTAGATTTTTGCGATCTTTCCCGCTGATTTGGAGCGATTTTGTGTCGCTTGCATACAATCCAGCGGCGAATTCGCAGGTTATGCCGCCTGTGCGACCCGAAGGGCTCGGAGCAGCAATGCAAAGAGTTCCTCAACTCAGATAGGCGGCGTTCCCGATGGAGCGCCGCCTCTTTTTTGTGCTGTTTTGACTGGGAAAGAAATGTGGCATCAGGTGTTCATTGACATCATGGACGCCCCGCTTGCCTCTTCCGAAATGACCAGTGGGCTGCCGGGCGGGGAGCAACGGCTGACCTCTGCGGCCCTGATGGCCGTCGATTACATCCCTCCGCCCGCGCCCATCGCGCACTTTGTGACCACGCTCTACCACTTCCGCTGCGACGAGCTGGTGATCCGTGACATCCAGCCTGCTGCGATTGGCAATCTGTGCCTGTTTCCGCATGGCACAGGCGAGATGCTGTTTGCCCAAGGGCACCGCGATCCCAATCACACCGTCGGCCTGATGACGCCGCTTTCACGCGCCACGCCGATTGTGGTCGAAGGGCCGTTCCATGCCTTCGGCGCAGCGCTGACGCCGGTGGGCTGGGCGGCGCTGACCGGCCTTCATGCCGGGCTATGCCGTGACCGACTGCTGCCTGCGTCCAGCGTGCTCGGCCCGGAGATCGATGTCTTGGGGGAGCGGTTGATAGCCGCCTATCGTCAGGGCACGATGAGCGGGCGGGACTGCGCCATCGCGCTCGGCGACTTTATCGAACGCAACGTCAAACCGATCAATCCGCGCCATCTCGAACTGGTCGCAGCAACCGGCCGCTGGCTGAGCGCGTCGTTCAATCCCGAAGTCAGCGAACTCGCCGGGGTCGCGGGCTACTCGGGCCGGCAGGTGCAGCGGTTGGTTGAGCGCTATTTCGGCCTGCCTCCGCGTGCTTTGGCCCGCAAATATCGCGCCTTGCGCGCCGCTGCGCTGCTCTCGGCCCCGCAATTGTCGATGGAGGACGAAGCTGCGATTTCCGAAGCCTTCTTCGATCAGCCGCATATGATCCGCGAGATCGCGCACTTTGTCGGCCGCACACCCGCACGGCTCACCGACGCGACCACGCCCTATCTCGCCGAGATGATCGACGCGAGGAACCTGCGCGAACTCGACGTCTGAGCGCGGGCCGCATTGGCGGTTGTAATGCGAGCAAAATGCTCCTAATTCCAATTCGGACTGATTCCGTCCGAATTGAGAACCGCTCGCAAATGCGCCTGTCCAACCTTGCCGATTATGCCGTCATCACGATGTGCCAAGCCGCCGCGCATTGCGGCGATGGGCGGGTCAGCGCGGCGGAACTGGCGGCGGAGACGGGCTTGCCGGTGCCGACCGTGCAGAAGTTGGTGTCGAAGCTGACTGCGGCGGGCCTGCTGCGGAGCGTACGCGGCGCCCATGGCGGTTTGCAGCTCGGGCGGCCCGCAGCGGCGATCACGATTGCGGATATTGTCGAGGCGATCGAAGGCCGCATCGCGCTCACCGCCTGCGTCGATCACACGCCCTGCGATTTCGAAGTCGGCTGCAACATGAAGCCGCACTGGCCGATCATCAACGAAGCGCTGCGCGGCGCGCTGGCGGGGATCACCCTTGCCCAGCTGCGCGGCCCTGTCGCCCCACTACCCCTAAGCGGCGCGACCCCCATTATCGAGGAAACCCTGTCATGAGCGACCGTATCGACCTTCAGGAAAAGCCCGAAACCGATGTGGAAGCCCGCGAAGCCGCTGCCAAGGCTGCGGATTACGAGCATGGCTGGTCGTCGGACATCGAGACCGAATTTGCCGAAAAGGGCCTGACCGAGGACACCGTCCGCTTCATCAGCGCCAAGAAGAACGAGCCTGAATGGATGCTCGAATGGCGGCTGAAGGCGTTCCGCCTGTGGCAGACCATGGAGGAGCCCGATTGGGCCAAGGTCGGCTATCCCAAAATCGATTATCAGGACGCCTATTACTACGCTGCGCCCAAGAAGAAGATCGAACTGGACTCGCTCGATGAGCTCGATCCCGAGATTAAGCGGATCTACGACAAGCTGGGCATTCCGCTGGGCGAGCAGGAAGTGCTCGCCGGGGTGAAGGGCGCGAAGAAGGTCGCTGTGGATGCGGTGTTCGATTCGGTCAGCGTCGCCACCAGCTTCCGGGAGGAACTGCTGCGCGCGGGCGTGATCTTCCTCTCGATCTCCGAGGCAATCCGCGAATATCCTGACCTCGTCAGAAAGTGGCTCGGCCGGATCGTGCCGGTGCGCGACAATTACTTTGCGGCGCTCAATTGCGCGGTCTTTTCCGACGGCACCTTCGTCTACGTGCCCGAAGGCGTGCGCTGCCCGATGGAGCTCAGCACCTATTTCCGCATCAACGCCGAAAACACCGGCCAGTTTGAGCGCACCCTGATCATCGCGGAAAAAGGCAGCTACGTCAGCTACCTCGAAGGCTGCACCGCGCCGATGCGCGACGAAAACCAGCTCCACGCTGCGGTCGTCGAACTGGTCGCGATGGACGATGCAGAGATCAAATATTCGACCGTGCAAAACTGGTACCCCGGCAATGCGGAAGGCAAGGGCGGGATCTACAACTTCGTCACCAAGCGCGCGCTGTGTCAGGGGGACCGTTCCAAGGTCTCGTGGACGCAGGTCGAAACCGGCTCGGCGGTGACGTGGAAGTATCCTTCCTGCGTCCTTAATGGCGAAGATAGCGTGGGCGAGTTCTACTCGGTCGCGGTCACCAACAATTACCAGCAGGCCGACACCGGCACCAAGATGATCCACAACGGCAAGAACAGCCGCTCGACGATCATCTCCAAGGGCATTTCGGC
>DLGU01000155.1:0-3497 GCA_002482865.1 Porphyrobacter sp. UBA7686 | reverse complement strand
CTGCTGGGCGACCAATGCGGCGCGCACACCGTGCCCTATATCGAGGTCAAGAACCCCAGCGCGCAGATCGAGCACGAGGCGACCACCTCCAAGATCAGCGACGAACAGCTGTTCTACGCAATGCAGCGCGGGCTGGGCGAAGAGGAAGCCGTGGCGCTGATCGTCAACGGCTTTGCCAAGGACGTGCTGAAAGAGCTGCCGATGGAATTCGCGGTCGAAGCGCAGAAGCTGCTGGCGATTTCGCTGGAAGGTTCGGTTGGATGATCGCCTTCGCCCACTCCACAACCGTCACCCTTTCCGTCACCCCGGCGCAGGCCGGGGCCCAGAGCGGCAACGTGCAGCGCCCAGCGTCACTGGGTCCCGGCCTGCGCCGGGATGACGAGAGTAGAACAACCAAATGACCACTCGCAAAACCCTCGCCCTCAACCCTGAGGCTGCCACCGCCGAAGCCCCCGCGCTCAAGAAAAAGGGCCGCGGGTGGGAGATTTCGGACAAGCGGCTCGATGCCCTGCACGAACAGGCGCGCGAGATGCGGCGGCATTCGTCGGATGCGCACAAGGCGCTGGCCGAGAAGTTCGCTGGCGCCGATCTGGGTCGGTACACCTTCAAGCGCTTCGCCGTGGTCGGCAGCGCGATTGTCGATTTCAACTGCCACAACCTCGGCCTCGCGCTCGCGATTGACGAGGAGGGGCAGAACGATGCGCTCGTCAAACGGCGCGACAAGAGCCTCGAAAGCGTCGGCATAAAGGTGATGCGCATCGCGGCCAGCGACATCCTCTCCGATATCGACGCCGTGTTGAAGCAGCTCACGCAAGTGATGCGCGACCGGATCGAGGAACGCAAAGCCGCCGCCCGCGCGCACAAGGCGGCCAATCCGAAGCAGACCTATTCGCGCCCCAAACCGCCCCCCGGCGACAGGGACGCAGCCCCTACCCGCAACTCCAAGCCACGGAGCCGCACTTGATCATTGCCACTCTCCTTGCCCCCCTCCTCGCCCTGCAATCGGCTGGCGAAGCTGTTGTCGCGATCAAGAACGACAATCCGGAAACCTGGTCGGTGGAATATCCGCGCCTGATCCAGCCTTATGTGGCCGATTACCGCCGCTGCCTCACCGTCGCCAACCGGCGCATCGCGGGCACCGCCGATTTCGAACGGCAGCACGCGCTTGACGTCACGCGCTGCGCGGAGACGAAAGCCGCCGCCATCGCCAAGTCGAACGCCGACCTTGCCGGGGCCAAGACCAGCTTGAGCGCTGAACAGGTGAACACCCTGTTCGACAATATCGGCAAAATCCACGTCGCGCGCGGGCGCGATCTCGACCAGCAGTTCACCTCGCGCATGACCGGCGCCGCCGCCGCGAGCGATGCCTATGACGCCGCCCGGCCCAAGGGTCTGGTGATCGAACTGCGCGATGCCAGCGTGGTCAAGGCCCGCACCGACGCCACCGCGCCCGGTGCGACCAACGAAGACAAGGACTCCAAGTAATGTTGACCATCACCGATCTGCACGCTTCGGTTGGCGATAAGCCGATCCTCAAGGGCCTGACGCTGGACGTGCCTGCGGGCGAGATCCACGCAATCATGGGCCCCAACGGCGCGGGCAAATCGACGCTGGCGAATGTGCTGGGCGGCAAGCCGGGTTACGAGGTGACGGGCGGGAGCGTGATGTTCCGCGGGCAGGATCTGTTTGCGCTGGAACCGCATGAACGCGCGGCAGCCGGGCTGTTCCTAGGTTTTCAATACCCCGTCGAAATCCCCGGAGTCTCCAACGTCCAGTTCCTGCGCGAGGCCCTCAACGCCCAGCGCCGGAGCCGGGACGAAGCACCGCTGAGCGGCGGCGAGTTCCTGAAGCTCGCCAAGGACAAGGCCGGGCTGCTGAAGATGGACATGGACATGCTCAAGCGGCAGGTGAATGTCGGCTTCTCCGGCGGCGAAAAGAAGCGCGCCGAGATGGTGCAGATGGGTATTCTCGACCCGGCGTTTGCGGTGCTGGACGAGACCGATTCTGGCCTCGATATCGACGCGCTGCGGATCGTCGGCGCGGGCATCAATTCCATCATGCGCAGCCCGGACAAGGGCGTGCTGCTGATCACCCACTACCAGCGCCTGCTCGACGTGGTGCGGCCCGACAAGGTCAGCATCCTTGCAGGCGGCCGGATCGTCGAGACCGGCGGCCCGGAACTCGCTCTGCGGCTTGAGGCCGAAGGTTATGATTCGGTGATGGCATGATGGCTGAGGCCGCGACCCTGACCCTGCCCAGCCGCCGCGACGAAGCGTGGCGTTATGCCGATATGGACGCGGTGGCGCGGCTGGGCGCGGCGGCGCTTGACCAGTGGCAGGTGATCAACGTCGCCGCTGGCGAGAGCGTGACCCGCTGCATGATCGTCGGCAGCGACGCGCCGGAACTCCACCGCATCCGGGTGACACTGGGCGAGGGCGCGCGTGCGGCGTTCTTCGTCACCAATCGCGGCGGCGATTACACCCGGGTCGAACTGGAAGTCCGCCTCGCAAAGGGGGCGCATTTCGAATTCGGCGGCGTGACCATCGGCGGCGGCACCGCGACCCGCGAATTCGTGACGCAGGTCATTCACGCAGAGCCGGAGGCGACCAGCAACCAAACCGTTCGCGCGGTACACTGGGGCACTGGCACCGGCAATTTCCTCGGCGAAATCAAGGTGGCGCGCCATGCGCAGAAGACCGACGCGGCGCAGGATTTCAAGGCTTTGCTCCTCGAAGCAGGCGCCGGCGCCAACGCCGTCCCGCAGCTTGAAATCTTCGCCGACGATGTGAAATGCGCGCACGGCGCGACGGTCGGCGAACTCGACGAGGCGGCGCGCTTCTACATGATGGCGCGCGGGGTCGATCCGGCCACCGCGCAGCGCCTGCTGGTGCAGGCCTTCATCGGCGATGCCTTCGTATCACTGGACGATGAGGCGGAGCGCGAGACACTGCTCGATGCGGCGCTTAGCGCGCTGGAGGGGGCAAGGCTGTGAACGCCCCCGCTACCATCCAGCGTGACCTGCGTGCGGAATTTCCCGGCCTCGTCACCGCCGAGGGCAAGCCGTGGCACTACCTCGACACCGCCGCCACCGCGCAGAAACCGCGCGCTGTGATTGACGCCATGGCGCGCGCGCTGGGTGAGGATTACGCCACCGTCCACCGCGGGGTCTATGCCCGCTCAGCCGAGATGACGCTCGCCTACGAGGCCGCGCGGCGCAAGGTCGCCGGCTTCATCGGTGGCACCGAGGACGAGCTGGTTTTCACCCGCGGCGCGACCGAGGCGATCAATCTCGTCGCCAACACCTGGGGCCGGGCGAACCTGAAGGCGGGTGACCGCATCCTGCTCTCGCAGCTGGAGCACCATTCGAACATCGTGCCCTGGCAGATGATCGCCCAAGTCACCGGCGCGGTAATCGACGTCTGCCCGCTCACCTTCGACCACCAGATCGATCTGAACGCCGCCGAAGCGATGCTGACCGAGGCGCACAAGCTGGTCGC
>DLGU01000011.1:27354-32144 GCA_002482865.1 Porphyrobacter sp. UBA7686 | reverse complement strand
CGCAGCATGGTGACCCAGTGGGGCATGTCGGACAAGCTCGGCCCGCTTCAGTATGAGGAGCAGTCCGAGGGCTATCTGGGTTACGGGGCATCGCAGCGGACATTCCGTTCGGGCCAGACCAATGAATTGATCGACAACGAGATCAAGGGCCTGGTCGAAGGTGCTCATGCCCGCGCCACCGACATTCTCAAGACGCATGAGGATCAACTCCACCTCCTCGCCCAGGCGCTGCTCGAATACGAGACGTTGAATGGCGAGGAGATCAATTCGCTGCTCGAAAACGGCAAGATCGACCGTCCCGATACCCCGCGCGGGCTCAGCGTTCCGGCGCAGGTGCGCGGCTCGGCGATCCCCAAGGCGGGCAAGCGCTTCGGGAAGGGTGACGAGGCACCGCAGGGCGCCTGATCCTCCGCTACGAACAACAAGGGCGCCGGGAGCAATTCCGGCGCCCTTTTTTGTTGCTTTCAGCGTGGGTTAAGCTGGGCAGCGTTACATCCGCGCCACTT
Organism: Porphyrobacter sp. UBA7686; assembly: GCA_002482865.1. GTDB lineage: Bacteria > Pseudomonadota > Alphaproteobacteria > Sphingomonadales > Sphingomonadaceae > Erythrobacter. The sequence continues at coordinate 31,638 of DLGU01000011.1, read as the reverse complement.
CTCAGGACCACAATACAAGGGGCAATTGGATGCGGCGAGTGATGGCTTTGGCGTTGGTCGCCAGCGCGTTGGTGATGTCAGGAGCAAGCATCGCGCAGACCGCGCCCGCTGCTGCGATCATTCCCTCGCCCGACATGACCGTCGCGGCCTTTCTCGCCCGGGTCGATCAACTGCGCACACGCGGCCCCGAATGGACGCTTTCGCCCGAGGCGGGCGAATTGTTTGGCGCGATCTCGACTGTCGGCAAAGCCTATCGCCAGACCCTCGCGGACCGGCTCGCGGCCGGGCAGCCGGTCGAAGCCTGCCTGCCGCCCGAAGCCGAGATCGAAAGCGATGTCCTGTTGGCGCATCTGGCGGGCTACACCCCGGAAGCTGCTGCGCGCACCACCATCAGAGAAGCGTTCTCGCAGCTTGTACAGCAGCGCTTCCCCTGCCGTTGATGGCTTCACCGCAAAGCGATCAGAACGCGCCGAGCAGCCCCAGAACAATCAGGAACAGCAACACCACGATCTGCATGCACAACATGAGCACGCAGAACCGCCAGAACGCTGAAAAGCGGCTGAGGCCATAGGCTTTGCGCAGCTGCTTGTAGAGGTGGAGTGGGGCGCCAATCGCGAACAGCAAAAAGGCCCAGATGTCGCTATCGGGAATGGTGCTGAGGATCGACATGACGATGAACAGCAGCGACATGAAGCTCAGCGAATAGGTGACGAACACCGCGTGGTCATAGGCCTTGAACTGCCGCCGCCATGCGAACATGATCCACAGGAACGGCACCGATAGCGGGATCAGCAGCCAGCTGAATTTGTACCCATTGGCCTGGAGCTTGTAGAGCATCAGGCCGGGGTTCTTCTTCCATTTTTCAAGCAGGACCTTGTCAAACCACGGAATGCCCGTGTTGACGCTGACGGCCTTTTCCCCCGTGTCGCTCGGGCTTCCTGCCTTGGCAAAGACAAGATTGAGCCCCTTGAGTTCATTGTCGATCTCCGCGCGGCGGGGGCTGCTCGCGGGTAAGGTGGAGCGCTCTTTTTCCAGCGCTTCCATCTGGCTGCGCACCTCGGTCTGAACCGGATTGTCGCCGTCTGATCCGAACAGATCGTTCGCAATATCGGTTGGTGCCCCGATACCGACCATCTGGAATACCGCGAACATTGCGAAGACCGTGAACAGGAACATCGCCATCGGACTGACGAACTTGGCGCGCTCGCCTGCAATATAGCGGCGGGTGAGCTCCCCTGGCTTGAAGGTCAGTAGCGGCAGCGTCTCCCATAGCTTGCCATCGAGGTGCAGGACGCCGTGCATGATGTCATGCCCGATGGCGGCAAGGCTGCGGTGAATGTGGGCCTTCTGACCGCATTCGGGGCAGAAATGGCCGTGATAGGAGGTGCCGCAATTGGCGCAGGTGACCGAACTGGCCGGTGAATGACTGCCGACTTCACCGGCTCGGGGTTCGACCGCACGGGCCAGCAGGCCGCCTTCGATCGCTGCGCCGATTCCCTCGCCCAATCCGCTCATGCCGCGCGCCCCTGTGTCTGCAAACACACCTAGTATAGGCTTTTTTTCCGCACCTGCGAAAGCGACTATTTCTCGGCCAGCTTGCGTTCGATCGCGGTCCAGAGTTGGGCAATGGCGCGGGCCGCCGGGGAGCGCGGGGCGAAGGCGCCGACCGGCTTGCGCTCCACCGCGCATTGTTCGACCGCGCTGGCGAGCGGAATGGCGGGCCATTTCGGGTTGGCTTCACGCGCCTCCTTGTGCAGGCTCCGGCGCAGGTCGAGCATGGCGAGCACGGGCAGGATCGGCGGATGGCCCTTGCCGGCCCCGCGCACTTCCTCGACCACGACTTCGAACGCCCGGGCCGATAGAGGCGAGGGCGGCAGGGGGACGATGATGAGATCGGCAGCGCGGATGATTTGAGCGCTTAACTCGTTGAGAACAGGCGGACAGTCGAAGATGATCCGGTCATAGTCCTTGCTCAGTGCCGCCGTCAGCTTGGCCAGCCGCTTTTTCTTGCCCATCCGGTCAAGCGTGCGGTCAATCGCGCGAATGCTTTCGTCAGCAGGTAGCAGGTCGAGGCCGGGATAAGCAGTTGGCTGAATCAGCTTGGCCGGATCGCCACCTTCGGCAAACATACTGTCTGCGCTGCGTTTTTTCTTGGGGTCGACGCCCAGGAGGAAGCCCGAGCCATTGGCGGCGTCCAGATCCCACAGCAACGTCTTGCGGCGCGAAATGCTTGCCGAGCACCACGCAAGATTGACCGCCAGCGTCGTCTTCCCGACCCCGCCTTTGACGCTGTAGACCGCAATCGATGCCATGCGCCTTGCCGCCCCGTGATATGACCATTCCGTTACAGCACCATGGGATAGCGCCGCGAAACCCGAAGGCAAGCGCGGGCAAGCCGGGGTCAAGAAGTGGTCAAGCAGAGGCTAAAACGACCGAGGGGCGGTCCCGGCCCGGTGAACCCCGGTCTGGACCACCCCTCGAATTGGGCTCATATTCTGAAGCGAACTGCTTACCCGTCGTAGTCACCACCGAGCGATGACGTGCGCGCCGGTGCCGAGGCAGTGATCCGCAGCGCTTCGGCCGACTGGCTGAGCGAACCGATCTCATCGGCCTCGTCCTCGTCATCGGGCAGGATCTTCTGGAGGCTGGTGACGAGCGATTCATGCAGCGCGCGCGGGCCAACGGTTTCCTCGGCGATTTCGCGCAGGGCCACGACCGGGTTCTTGTCGCGGTCACGATCGATGGTCAACTCGCTACCGCCCGAAATCTCGCGCGCACGCTGCGCAGCAAGCAGGACGAGGTCGAACCGGTTGGGAACCTTGTCGACGCAATCTTCAACGGTAACGCGTGCCATGGGCAGCCTTTTGTCAGAATCGGGACGGAAAGAGAAGCGCGCAGCTAGGCACGCGGGGGCACGAAGTCAAGGAAAAGGGGGTGTCGCTCAGCGTTCCGCATCCGTCGCCAACATGCGGGCGGTGGTCATGGCCACTTCCATGGCGGTCGCATTGAAGCGCAGGCGGTAGAGCGTCGCCAGATAGGTGCGATCGAAGCGCGACATTTCTGCTTGGCGCTCCGCGTTGACGCGAAATAGGGTCAGGATCGTACGCGGCGCGCGGCCGGCGACCTCGTCCATCTCGCGCGTCGGGGCGAGCAGCCGCAGGGTGATGTAATCCGCGACCTGCTCCGGCGTGAACTGCGCGCTCGCCGCCCGGTCCATCATCACCGCCGCACTGCGGATATTCTTGCGCGTGTTCCGGTCAACCCGCCCGCGCGGGCCGGCGACGATCACCTCGATATCTTGGAAAGCGTAAGCCGGATCGCGCGACCGCAGCACCCGGTCGACCTGATGGCGCTTCATCCGCCCGATGAACTGGCGACCGCTGCGGCGATAGTCGATGATCCACTGGCGCACGTCCTCCCGGACGATCACCAATGCGTTGGGGCGGCAGCCGCGCTTGGCGATTGTCAGCCCGGCGGCGCGGGCATTAGCAATGATCCGCCGTCCGATCAGCACACCGCGTTCGGGCTCGTCGATCGCAAGGGAGAGGCACAGCGGCACGTTGAAACGGGGGAGCGGCTCGCGCGACTGCGCCCGTCCCGAAACCGCGCGCACAAGCGCGCTAGCGGCGCGAACATCAATGATCCGTTCGCGTTCGACTAGGATTTCGCTGTCGTCCGCCGGTGCCGTTTCTACAGGAGGCGCGGCCTCTTGCGCCATCAGCTGTGGTGCCGCGAGGGCGGCAGCCAGCAACCAGCCAAGGAACCAAGCAGCCCGCATATTCATCTGATATCGCGAGGCTTTCATGAGCCTTTTCTGAACAATGATCGTGCATGACTTGCGCCGAGGCGGCCAGATACCCCGCGCGGCGCGTATGACGCAAATCTCGCGCCTGCCGCGCTTTGTCGCAACGGGCAGTGGCTTTGTGCTTGCCGCGCGCTACAAGGCGGCATGGCCACCGCTCCCGCTCCCGCCGCCGATTCTTCCCAATCCGGCGAGCAGGTGACTGATTATTCCGATCTGGACCCCTTCAATATCTCAGCTGCCGGGCATGAATTCACCTTCTACCCCCACGGGCAGGACCGGCTGAAGGCACTGGTCGCGCTGATTGATGAGGCGCAGGACAGTCTCAAGCTGTTCTACTACCTGTTCGACAGCGACATCTCCGGCACGATGGTGCGCGACGCGCTGGTCGCCGCATCGCAGCGCGGGGTGGCGGTCGATCTGATCGTGGATGATTTCGGCAATGACGCAGGCGCCGAGTTCTTCGCCCCGCTGGAGGAGGC
>DLGU01000011.1:18406-27295 GCA_002482865.1 Porphyrobacter sp. UBA7686 | reverse complement strand
CACCAGAAGTTCGTGATCGCCGATGGCGCGCGGGTGATGACGGGCGGGGCCAATGTCTCCGACCATTACTTCGCGATCCCCGCCGATAATGGCTGGTGCGATCTGTCGGTGCTGATCGAGGGCGCGGTTGTGGAGCAATTTCTGCGCTGGTTCGACCTGCTGCAGAAATGGGTCGCGAACGAGGCCAAGGGGCGCACCAGCCAGCTCCGCCGCTTGCGCGATATCGTCAAGGACTGGGACGGCGAGGCCGAGGGGACGGACGGGAAGGTGCGGCTGCTGGTCGGCGGGCCGCTGGTGCGGCGCGGGCACTGGGCATGGTGTTTGCGGCAGGACCTGGTGAAGGCCAAGCGGCTCGACACGGTCTCAGCCTATTTCTCCCCGCCGCGCAGTTACCGCCGCCAGATGGCGCAGGTCGCGCGGCGCGGTGAGGTGCGGATGATCATGGCAGGCAAGTCCGACATCTCGGCCGCCGTCGATATGGCGCGGCTGCTGTATGGCAAGCTGCTGCGCGCCGGGGCCAAGATTGCCGAGTTCCAGCCGTGTAAGCTGCACATGAAGCTGATGGTGGTGGATGATGCGAGTTATGTCGGCAGCGCCAATCTCGACAAGCGGTCGTTCCGCATCAATGTCGAGCTGATGGTGCGGATCGAGGATGCGGGGCTAGCCGCCAAGCTGCGCGAGCTGATGGACCACATGGAAGCCTCCAGCACGCCAATGACGCGCGAACGGTATGAACGGGAAAGCACCTTCATTAACCGGATGCGCTGGCGGTTCGCTTACTGGATGAGCCTCGCCGATTACCGCATCAGCAAGGTGAGCGCGGGGTAGCCTTCATCGGCCAGCGGGCCCGCGGTTTAGCCACGTGCTGACCTTATTGGGTTCGCGGCTCTGGCTCCCATGCCGCCCTATTTCGACCGCAAGAGCCGCACCCAATTCGCGCCCGACCGCGTGCCGTGGCTGCTGCTCAAATGGCGCGGCGAGTGATGCGGCGCGAGGGACTTTTGCCTGTGCTTAACGCGTATTTCACGTCTCCTGACTAATCCCAGTAGGATGAGGGGGCTCAACGACATTTTGCGAAGCCGGTTCGTGCCGCCGGTCCCGGATACGATCCGGGATGATTTCACGATCCTGCGCGCGCGCCGGGTCGAGAGCCAGTCTCCGATGATGTATCTGATGCTGCTCGCCACCACGCCAACCGCGGCGTGGGCGGGCGCGGCTGATCTTCACTGGGCGATCAAATACGGAATGCCCGCGCTGCTGGCGGTGCTGTGCGTGCTCGGCCTGATTGAGAACCGCGTCAGCCGCAGCCGTCAGCTTAGCTTGCGCCGTGCCCAGCTGATCGTGAGGAAGACCTCCAGCGTTTCGGGCATGGTGGGGGTGATGTGCAGCAGCTGGGCCGTGATCAACTGGCTCGCTTCGCCGCCGGAAAGCCATGCCAGCTTTGCCATGATCATTGCAATGGGGGCGCTGGCGACCGCCTATTGCCTGTCGGCGATCCGCTTGGCCGCCATCGTCAATCTGGTGATCGGGGTGGTGCCGATTTCAACGCTGATGCTGGCTTCGGGCCGCCCGGCAGAGATGGCTGCGGCCACCAGCCTGATGCTTGCCACTGTGATCCTGGTTCGCTTCATTCTGCAAGGCCATGTGATGCTGGTCGATCTGCTGCAATTGCAGCAGCAGACCCGCGACCTAGCACATACCGATGCGCTCACCGGCCTTGCGAATCGCCGCGCACTGGAAGGCCGGATTGCCGCACTGCTTGGAAAGGGCGATGCTGCGGGCGAGTTCCGGTTGGCGCTGCTTGATCTCGACGGGTTCAAGCCGGTCAATGACCGCCACGGCCATGCCTTTGGCGACAAATTGCTGTGCAGCGTGGCCGAGCGGCTACGCGAGACGATTGGTGACGATGGGTTGGTGGTGCGGCACGGCGGCGATGAATTTGCGGTGCTGATCCCGCCCCGTTCGCCGCTCAACAATGCTCCGATCGCGGCGCGGATCCTGATCGCGCTGGCCCGCCCGCATGAGATCGAAGGCGTGCTCGTGCAGGTCGGCGCCAGCGTGGGCGTGGCGAAGTGGCCCGATGACGGAGCGAGTGCCGACGCGCTGTTCGAACATGCCGACCGCGCGCTTTACCAGGCCAAGGCAGAGGCCCGCCCCACGCCGGTGCCAAGAGACGTGGTTGCGCTGACCGCCTGACCTATTCCTGTCCCCAGTCCGAATAGTCCTTATAATTCGGCGAGGTGAACTTGGTGATGTCGCTCTGGAAGTGGAGCGGGACATTGCCGGTTGAGCCGTGACGCTGCTTCGCCACGATCAGAGTAGCGCGGCCCACGAGCCCTTCGAACTTCTCCTCCCACGCGCGGTATTTCTCCTGCACATCAGGGGTGGAGCTTGCGTCAGGCGTGTCGGGCTTGACCAGCAGGTGGTAATAATCGCCGCGGAAGATGAACCACACCATGTCGGCGTCCTGCTCGATCGAGCCGGATTCGCGCAAGTCGGACAACATCGGGCGCTTGTCCTCGCGCTGTTCGACCGCACGGGAAAGCTGTGACAGCGCGATCACCGGAACCTGCAATTCCTTGGCCAGCGTTTTCAGACCTCGGCTGATTTCCGAGATTTCGTTCACCCGGTTGTCGTTGGCGCGGCCCGAACCTTGCAGCAGTTGCAGGTAGTCGACGATGATCAGGCCGATGTCGTGCCGCCGTTTCATCCGCCTTGCGCGGGTGCGCAGGGCCGAGATCGTTAGCGCTGGCGTATCGTCGATGTACAGCGGCAGTTCGGCGAGGCGCTGGCTGGCGTAGGACAGCTTCTGGAAATCCTCGCGGGTCAGTTTACCGCTGCGCAGGGCTTCCGAGGAAATCTCCGCCTGTTCGGCGAGGATACGGGTGGCCAGCTGGTCGGCGCTCATTTCCAGGCTGAAGAAGGCGACCGGCGCGCCGTAATTGAATTCACCCCCGTCGCGCTGCCATTCGAGATGCTTTTCCGCGCAATTGAAAGCGATGTTGGTGGCGAGCGAGGTCTTGCCCATGCCGGGACGCCCGGCGAGGATGATAAGGTCGGAATTGTGCAGGCCCGATGTTTTCTGGTCGATCGTAGAAAGGCCCGTGGTCTTGCCCGACAACCCGCCGCCTGAATTCATCGCCGCTTCGGCGAGCTTGATCGCGTGCATCGCCGCTTCACGGAAGGTAGAGGCCTCACGCCCCGTCGCCGCCCCTTCGGCCACGTCGAACAGCGCCGCTTCGGCCTGCGCGATCCGGTCGAGCGGTGAGGTGTCCTGCGAGGTATCGAGCGCGCCTTCGACCAGCCCGCGCCCGACGCTCACCAGTTCGCGCAGCAGGGCAAGGTCATAAATCTGCTGGGCAAGCTCGCGCGGGGCGAGCAGGCCTGCGCCGCTGGCGGTCAATTGCGCCAGATAGCTGGTGCCGCCGAGTTCCTTCAGCGCCTCGTCCGCCTCGAAATAGGGGCGCAAAGTCACGGGTGAGGCGGTGGCGTTGCGTTCCAGCAGCGCCAGCACGCGGGTATAGATTCGCTGGTGCAGGCCTTCGAAGAAGTGATCGGCGCGAATCGGCACCTGCAATTCTTCCAGCACCCGGTTGTCGATCAGCACCGCGCCGAGAAACGCCGCTTCCGCCTCGAGATTGTACGGCAGCTTGCGCGCTACCGCGTCGCCATCGGTGGCTTGCAGCTTGATCGGGGTGACTTTTTCGGGTTCGGCCATCGGTGCCTGATGCGCCGCAGCGGCCCCCTCGCGCAAGGGTGGAACGCGCCAATATTTATTTCGCACGCTGTGGATAGTGGGGAGAGTGTGTCGCCAAGCCTATCGAAGTGCTTGAAGTGTCGCCCCCCGATCTGCGAAGGCAGGGCCTATGGCTGCACCGCCGCCCGATTCCCTGCCCATTTCTCCCGCGCCCGGCGCTGCGGGGGCGCAGCGCATTGCCCAGGTCACGCTCGATGAAGCGACGATTCTGTGGCGCAATGCCGATGTCGAGCAGGAACGCCGGGTGGCGATCTATGACCTGATTGAAGAAAACACCTTCAAGCCGGTTCGCTCCGCCGAACGCGGCAGCAGTGGGCCGTATCACCTGCACCTGTCGGTCACCGACGGACGGCTCGGGATGGATATCAGCGATACCGCAGGTCAGTTGCTGGAAACCCTGCTGATCGGCATGGCCCGGTTCCGCCGCCCGATCCGCGAATATTTCGCGATCTGTGACAGCTATTATCAAGCGATCCGCAAGGCGACCCCGGCCGAGATCGAGACGATCGACATGGCCCGGCGCGGCATTCACAATGATGCCGCCGAACTGCTGCTCGAACGGCTGGAGGGCAAGGTCGAGACCGATTTCGCCACCGCCCGGCGGCTGTTCACGCTGATCTGCGTGCTGCACATCAAGGGTTAGGGCGGGGGAGCACCGGGGGCATGGCGGTATCCAGCGCAAAGGGCGCAAAGCGCACGCGCAGCCGCGGCGGGCTTCGGCGGCGCTGGCTGCTGCGGATGGCGGCGCTTGCGATTCTGTTCGGCCTCGCCTTTGCGGGCTGGCTGTGGTGGGACATGCGCGCTTGGCGGCCGGACGAGACGCTTTACCCCGAACAGGGTGCGCTGGTGCCAGCGGGCGGCGGTGAGGTGCGATTTGCGACGTTGAAAGCGGTGGGCGCGCAGTTCGTCTATCTGCCGCTGGCCGCAGGCGCATCCAGCGGCTTTGCTGATCGTTTCGCCGGCGCGCGTGAGGCAGGCTTGCAGGTCGGCGTGGCGCTCGATTTCGATCCCTGCCTGGGCGCGGATGCGCAGAGCGGGATGTTCGCTCAGATGGTGCCGCGCGATGCCGATCTGTTGCCACCGGCAATCGGGCTTGCGCGGCTGGCCGATAATTGCACCCCCAAGGTCAGCGATGCGGCAGTCGAAAGCGAGCTGATGACGCTGATCAACCAGATCGAGACCCATGCCGGGCGGCCGGTGATCCTCAAGCTGTCCCCCGCCTTTCAGGACCGCCACAACACCGCGACCACGCTGGCGCGGGACCTATGGCTGGCGCGCGACCGGGCGCGGCCCGACTATGCAGGTCGTCCGTGGCTGCTATGGAGCGCCAACAGCGCGCTGGTGACAGAAGCTGCGGCAGAGCCGGTTGAATGGGTGGTGGTGCAGAAATGATGCTCGACGATGCGCAGGAACAGGCCCTGATCATTGCCGCCTTTGCTGCGGCGGAGCAGGCCTACGCGCCCTATTCCGATTACCCCGTAGGCGCGGCGCTGCTGTTCGATGACGGCGCGGTCATCACCGGCTGCAATGTCGAGAACGCAAGCTACGGCCTTGCCCTGTGTGCCGAGACGGTCGCGGTCGCCAAGGCGATGGGCGAAGGGCGGCGCGGCGGTCTGGTGGCCGTCGCGGTGGTGGGGCTTAAGGCTGATGCTGAGCCGATCACGCCCTGCGGCCGCTGCCGTCAGGTGCTGAACGAAGTCGCCGCGCTGGGCGCCACCGATCCGCTGGTGCTGTGCGTCAGCAAGGACGACGTGCGGCGCGTGGCGCTGTCCGCGCTGCTGCCGCACGCGTTTGGGCCTTCGCACCTGGGTTAGGCATTTGGCTTAGGCGTCTTTCCCTTCCAGCCACTCCACCAGCGCCGCCAGACATTCGCGGCCTAGCAGCTTGCAGCGTTCCGGTGACCAGCCTTGCTCGGGCTCGGGGAAGTCGGCCAAGTCCTTGTAGGGCATCTCCAGCGTCATCGCGACGGCGCCGAAGCGTTCGGCGACCTGGTTGGTGCTCATCGACAGGTTGGCCCGGCCCGGGGAGGCCTTGGGGTAGCCGAGCTTGGTCTGGAAATCGGGCGTGCGGCGGTCAAGGATGCGCTGGTAGCGGCCATAGCCATCGCCCTGCGCCTGCGTCCACGACGGGATGCCGTCGAACCCGGCGATGAACACGGCCGGGATTGCCTCGTCCGCGTGAACGTCCATCGCGAAGTGGACGCCGGTCTGGTCCATCCGGTTGCGGATCGCCAGCACTTCGGGCGAGCGTTCCGGCGTCGGATCGGCCCATTCGCGGTTGAGGTTGGTGCCAACCGCATTGGTTCGCAAATGCCCACGCCGCGAACCATCAGGGTTGCAATTGGGCACGATGTGGATGCGGCAGGCCTTGCGCAGCGCCCGCGCAACCGGATCGGCGGGATCGGTCAGGCACTCGATTGCGCCCTCCATCCACCATTCGGCCTGAGTCTCGCCCGGATGCTGGCGGGCATAGAGCCACACCTGCGTGTCGCCTTCGCCCAGTTCGAGGCAGTCGATTGGCTGACCATCGAGCGTGGTGCCGAGCCGGACGTAGTCGACCCCCTCGCAGGATGCGGTCTCGGCGATCAGATCGTGGTGCCGCTCCATCGAGTAGGGTGCGAAATAGGCGCACCAGAACACATCGGTGGCGGGGAGGTAACGCACTGTCAGCGTGCCGCCATCCTCGTCCTTGTCGAAAGAGCTTTCCGCGCGCGCCCAATAGGCGCGGTCTTCGCTGATACAGGCGTCATAATCCGGCCAGCCGCCGGGATAGGCGCTGGCGTTGAGGCCGGTGAGCTTCAGCACCACTTCCTCACCCGCCTTCGCGCTCACCCGGAAGTGGAACCACTGGAAGAACTCGGATTGGTTATCGCGCCGGATCGCCAGCCGCGCGGTCGTGCCGTCGATCCCGAGCACGTCAATATTGCCGCTATCGAAACCGGCATCGATGAAAAGAGAGGTCATTATCGTCCTTGAAGCTTCTTGACGTCGATCGTCACAGTCTCGCCATTGCCACCGGGAAAGTCCTTGAACAACCCGGCAGCGAGCGTCCGGGCGCTGGCATCGACCTGCGAGTAGGGCGACTTCACCCCGGTCGCCAACTGCGCGCGGCCTTCCCACAGGGTGGTGCCGTCCGTCTGGCCGATCCGCACCGACAATTCGGTCATGGTATTGGCGCCTTCACGCCCACCACCCAGATTGATGCCGACCCCCATGCCAAGACCTGATCCGAAGCCGCCGGTCTGCCCGCCAACGCCGACACTGACCGGGCCGCGTTCACGCACGGGAGCGGCGGCAATTGGTGAGCGGGTGGTGCGGATCGCGGCGACCTGGCCGGCGGGCGTGCCTTCTGTGACCACGGTATAGCCCAGCCGCGCCAGTTCACCGCTGACGGCAGTGGCAAAGGCACTGCGTGCGTTTTCGTTCTTCACCTCGTCAGGGAAGGTGACCGCAATCGTGCCTTGTCCGAGCCCCGCCGGGTTGGGCGCAACAAAGCGCGTGACTTCGACCGGGCCCGTGTAAGGCGTTGTCGCACAAGCCGATAGCGCTAGGGCGGCGACGACAGGGACAATCAGGGAAAGGCGGTGCGAACGGGGCATGAGGCGGGGTTCCTTTCGTGGCTTGCTGCTTATAGAGCGCCCGCATGAACGTGCACAGACTGCGGTGTGTCTGCTTCAAATTGAGAATTCCCCAACGAATTGTATGGTAAGGGCCTGCCCATGACCTCTCCCGGCAAACCTTCCGTGCTCGTGACCGGCGGCGCGGGCTATATCGGCAGTCACGCGGTGCTGGCCTTGCAGGATGCAGGCTGGCCGGTGGCGGTGATCGACAACCTCACCACGGGCTTCCGCTTTGCTCTGCCCGACGGCGTGCCACTGTACGAAGGCGATATCGCCGATGCCGAGCTCCTCGCGCGGATCTTTGCCGAGCAGGGCACGGGCGCGATCATGCACTTTGCAGGCTCTATCGTGGTCCCGGAAAGCGTCGCTGATCCACTCAAGTATTATCACAACAACACCGCCAAAAGCCGCGCACTGATCGAAGCAGCGGTTAAGGGCGGGGTGCCGCATTTCATCTTCTCCTCGACCGCGGCGACCTATGGCATCCCGGATGTCGCGCCAGATTCCCCCGGCGTGTCCGAGGATACGCCGCAGCGCCCGATCAATCCCTATGGCTGGTCGAAGCTGATGACCGAGCAGATGCTCGCCGATGTCGCAGCGGCCCACCCGCTCAATTTCGGCGTGTTGCGCTATTTCAATGTTGCGGGCGCCGATCCGCAGGCGCGCAGCGGGCAATCGACCGCCGGGGCAACCCATCTCATCAAGGTCGCGATCGAGGCGGCTTTGGGGATGCGCGAATCGGTGAGCGTGTTCGGCACCGATTACGCTACGCCTGATGGCACCGGGGTGCGCGACTATATCCATGTCAGCGATTTGGCAGCGGCGCATGTGCAGACGCTGGAGGCGCTGATTGCCGAGCCTGCACGCTCGCTGACGATGAATTGCGGCTATGGCCGGGGGTTCTCGGTGAACGAGGTGCTCGACGCGGTCGACCGGGTGACGAATCGCAAGCTCGACCGCCGGATCGAAGGCCGGCGCGCAGGCGATCCCGATTCGCTGATTTCCAACCCCGCGCGGCTGAAGCAGACGCTCGGATGGCAGCCTGCCCATGCCGAACTCGACACGATCATCGCCCATGCACTGGCGTGGGAGCGCAAATTGCGCGATTTGCGGCCCTGACAGGGGCAGGTTCGCATTGACGCCGCAGACCGGTGTCGCTAACGGCAGCCTTCGATTTAACGCGCGTCGGCCCTGTCCGGCGCGCTTCTCTTTTGGAAACGAGCGCCATGAAGATCGTCAATAGCCTGAAGTCGCTGAAGGGCCGTCACCGCGATAACCGCGTGATCCGTCGCCGCGGCCGCACCTATGTGATCAACAAGACCGACCGTCGCTTCAAGGCCCGCCAGGGCTGAACGGTGCGGCTGCCCGGCATGGGCGGCTGATAGAATTAGCGGCCCGCCTCCTTACCGGAGCGCGGGCCGCGGTCATTTGGGGCTAAGAGGTTTGGGGTTGTGATGCGCAAAGCGGTGGTGTTCGATGTCGGTCGGGTGCTGTTCGAATGGCAGCTGGCTGC
>DLGU01000011.1:6966-18366 GCA_002482865.1 Porphyrobacter sp. UBA7686 | reverse complement strand
GAGGAATGGCATTTCGAGCATGACCGTGGCCGCGCGCTGGCTGACATGGTGCCGGAACGGATCGCGCAGTTCCCTGCGTACGAATCGCACATCAACGCTTATGCGACCCGCTTTAACGAGACTGTGCCGGGGCCGGTGCCGGGCTCGCACGCCATCGTCGAGCGCCTGGCGGGGGCGGGTGTGCCGCTGTTCTGCCTGACCAATTTCGGTGACGAGTTCTGGCAGCTGTTCCGCCCGACCCAGCCGATCTTCGATCACTTCGAGGACATCATCGTTTCAGGCGTCGAGAAAATCGCCAAGCCCGAGCCGCGCATCTACGAAATCGTCGAAGAGCGCAGCGGGCGCGACGGTTCAGCGCTGTTCTTCACCGACGACAACCCCGCTAACATCGCTGCCGCCAAAGCGCGTGGCTGGGACGCGCACCTGTTCACCGATGCGGCGAGCCTCGAGGCGCAGCTGGTCGCGGCAGGATTGTTGAAATTGGCCAGCCCTTTCGTCCGTTCGTCCTGAGCTTGTCGAAGGACTGAATTTTCTTGCGACCCCGAGCGGCCCGCCAAGTTGAAGGACGGCCCTTCGACAAGCTCAGGGCGAACGGCCTTCAGAACTCTGTTCTACCACACAAAACCCCCGGCCACGCTCTGGGGAAAGCGTGCCGGGGGTCGTGGAGCTCTGTCACGGAGGGAGAGGAGGGCCGTGCAGAGAGGGACTTATGTCAGGCTGAAATCAGCCGTTGCACTTGGCCAGTTCTTCAGCGGCCATTTCCTGACCATCGACCTTGAAGGTCGCGATTTCGCCGAACTTGCGGTTCAGGCCGCGGCACACGCGCAGGGGGCGAGCGGTGGTCTTGCCAGCAACGCAAGTCGCGTCCTTGCAGGCCCAGGCGACGCCGTCGGCGACAGCCTTGGTTTCGCTCGCCGGGGCGGACAGCGTAGCGTGGTAATAGGTGGTGCCAGCCGCCTGAAGCGGGGCAGCGCCGGTGGCGACGCCGAAGCTGAGGCCGGTGTAAACCAGCGCCGAGGCGAGGATGGCGAGCTTGCCGGTGCGGGGGATGGAGAGGGTGTTGATCATCGGGGTATCCTTTGCCTGTTGCCTTAAAGGGGGGGTGCCCCTGTGGTCTCAATCATTGTATTTTGCAATGCAACATTTCGATTCGAAACCGGTTGCTATTCGCTACTTAACCAACTAGGTTGCGGGTTGCAACTGAAAACTGAAATTTTTTTGTGAGGCCGCCAAAAAGCGGTTACACATCACCCCGGAAGGGGAAGGGACACGACCTATGGGTGATTTGAGAGAACCGCTGCGCGAACTCATCGAATGCGGCTTGCCGCAAGCGCTGGAGGTGATGGGGGAACGCTGGTCGTTCATGATCCTGCGGGCAAGTTTCAACGGTCTCAAACACTTCGAGGAATTCCTGAGCGAGCTCGGGATCGCCCGCAACATTCTCTCCAACCGCCTCGCCAAGCTGGTCGAACACGGCATTCTCAAGCGCGAACCTTGCGCCGATGATCGCCGGAAGATCGAATATCGCCTGACCGAAAAGGGCTTCGATCTGCTCCCCGCGATGCTGGCTTTGCGCCAGTGGGGGCAGAAATACGGCACCGAAACCGTGGTCGAGGACCCGGTGCTGGTCGACGAGCGGGATCGTTTGCCGATCGGCCCGGTCTCGATCCTCGCGCATGACGGGCGCATTCTTGGCCATCAGGACCTGTGGTTGACACGTCCTGCCAACCTCGGCCGCCGCGCCGATGGCACGATCGCAACCCCGGGCGCAACGCTCGGCAAGGGCGATGTGGTCGATCTGGCCGAAGCCAAGGCTGCCGCCGCGCGATAATCGGTCGATAGAGCGCCCGTCTCGGGTGCCTTCGCCGCGTTTGATCGGCTAGGGCCGCGGCCATGAGCGTGGTCGCCCCTCCCGAATGTCATGATGTCCTGCGCCGCACCTTCGGCTTTCCCGCCTTTCGCGGGCAGCAGGAGGCGGTCATCAGCCGGGTCATGGCGGGCGCGCATACCCTCGCCCTGATGCCGACCGGCGCGGGCAAGAGCCTGTGCTATCAGGTGCCGGCCTTGGCGCGCGCGGGCACGGCGATCGTCATCTCCCCGCTAATCGCGCTGATGCACGACCAGATCCGCTCGGCCAGCGCAGCGGGGATCCGCGCCGCTTCGATGACGTCGGCCGACAGCGACAATGCCGCCACGGCAGAGGCCTTCCGCAACGGCGCACTCGACCTCCTCTATGTCGCGCCCGAACGTGCTTCGACGCCCGGATTTCAGGCGCTGCTGGAGCGCGCCGACATTTCGCTCTTCGCGATTGATGAAGCGCATTGCGTCTCCGAATGGGGGCATGACTTCCGCCCGGATTACCGGATGCTGCGCCCGGTGCTCGACCGCTTCCCGGATGTGCCGAGGCTCGCGCTCACCGCCACCGCCGATCAGGCGACGCGGGCGGATATTCTGCGACAGCTCGGCATCCCGGATGAGGGTCTGATCGTTGCCGGGTTCGACCGGCCCAATATCCGCTACGTCATCACGCCGCGTGACAATGGGCCGCGCCAGATCACCGATCTCCTCGCACGGATGGAAGGCGCGGGGATCGTCTATGCGCCAAGCCGCAAGGCCACCGAGGACATCGCCGCCCAGATCGCCCGCACCGGGCGCGAGGCGGCGTTCTATCACGCCGGGCTGGAGCCTGAACGCCGCGCGGCGGTGCAGGCGCAGTTCGTCGCGTCCGAAAGCATGGTGATGGTCGCCACGATCGCTTTCGGCATGGGGATCGACAAGCCCGACGTCCGCTTCGTCATCCACGCCGGGCTGCCCAAGTCGATCGAGGCCTATTACCAGGAAACCGGCCGCGCCGGGCGGGACGGCGATCCGGCTGAGGCGCATCTGTTCTGGGGCGTCTCTGACTTTGCCCGTGCGCGCCAATGGCTCGGCGATGTCGAGCCCGAACGGCTGGCGGGCGAACAGGCGCGTCTCAACACACTGGCGCAATTGGTCGAGGCGCCCGATTGCCGCCGCGCGATCCTGCTCAAGCATTTCGGCGAGCACCCGCCCGCCCGGTGCGGCAACTGCGACAATTGCGACAATCCGCCGCAAGTGGTCGATGCGAGCGAGCTGGCGCGCAAGCTGCTCTCCGCCGTCTACCGCACCGGGCAGAGCTTCGGCATCGGCCATATCGAAAAGGTGCTGACCGGCCAGAGCGACGAGCGGATCACCACGCGCGGGCATGACAAGCTGTCGGTGTTCGGCATCGTCGGTTCGGGCGAAGCGGCTTTGCTTCGGCCCCTGACGCGCACCTTGGTGGCGAGGGGTATGCTGGCGGCGACCGAGCATGGCGGGCTGATGCTCGGCCCCGAAGCGCGTGCCGTGCTCAAAGGCGAGGCCGGAGTCAGCATCGCCGAGCCACCCGTCCGCGCCCGCCGCGGTCGTCGCTCACGCAGCGGTGGGGACGTGCCCAACCCGATTGGCAGCCCGCTGTTCGAAGCGCTGCGGAACAAGCGCAAGGCGCTCGCCAGCGAACACGGCATCCCGGCCTATGTCATCTTCCACGATTCGGTGCTGCGCGACATGGCCAACCAATGCCCCGAAACACTCGCCGAACTGGGCGGGATTGCGGGTGTTGGCGCCAAGAAGCTCGAGACCTGGGGGCCTGACTTTATCGCGGTGGTGCGAGATCACCTGAGCGGTTAGCGCGGCGCCTTGCGAATCGTATAGTCGATCCGGATCCGCACCCATGATCCGAATTGCTCGCGTCCATTGACCCGCGCTGGGCGCACCCGGAACTGCCAGGCGGCGGCCAGCACCGCGCGGCCCATCATCGAGCCTTGCGGCCCTTCGCTCTCCAGCACGCAATCCTCGACATAGTAGCCCGCCACTGTCTTGCAGGCGATCAGCGCATAGCCGGGGCCGTTCGCGGTGGAGAGGTATCCGGAAAGCTCCTGATCGGTCGGTTCGCGGTACCAGCGCGCGGCGTAGAGCGGCTCGCCATTGGGCGCGGTGCCGACGCGCTGGCTGTCTCCGGCGGTGCGCGGGTTGCCGGTGTCGGCCGGCCCCATCGTGCGCCCCGGCCTGATCCGCGCGCCAATCTTGGGCGAGGGGCTGGCCTGCGGCTGGGGCGGCTGCTGGGGTTGCTGCTGCGGCGGGGCAGGCTCGGGCGCGGGGCTCGGGTTGATGGCCAGAGGAGAAGGGCGCAGCGGTTCGGGGGCAAGCTCTTGCTGGGTCACCGGGGGCGACGGGGTGTCGGGCGAGGCGGCGCTCTCGCTTTCGGGCTCGGCCGGGGCTTCCGGCTCCGGCGGGGCGGCGAATTCGATCGCGGTCATGGTCACGAACTCGCGCGTGTCATCATCCCCCGCGAATTGCTGGCCAAGGGTCAGGAGCAGCAGCAGAATCAGCGCCTCGAGCGCGAACGCAATCGCAAGGCTCGCCAGCTTTCGGCGTCGCGGCGTATCGCGCACCGCTTGCCACAGCGCGGCCAGTCCGCGCGGCTGGTCCGCCGCCAATGCTAAAGGATCGTCCGAAATCGCCAATGCGCCTTTGCGTCGGCCGGGAGGGGGAGCCGGCCTCGGGAGCGCTCCTTAACCGGTCATCAGCCGATAGGATAGCGCCTCGGCAATGTGGACGCGGCCAACCGTTTCGGCCCCGGCCAGATCGGCGACGGTGCGGGCGACGCGCAGCATCCGGGTGTAACCGCGCGCGGAAAGGCGCAGCTTCTCGGCGGCCTGCAAGAGCAGCTTGCGCCCCGCTTCATCAGGGGTGGCGGAGTGTTCGAGCCGCTCGCCTTCCAGCTCGGCGTTCGAGCGCACCCCGCGCGCGACTTGCCGTGCGCGGGCGGCGGCGACGCGGTTTGCCACCTCGGCGCTGCCCTCGGCAGGCGGCGGGAGCGCCATGTCGAGCGCGCTGACCGCACCGACATGGACGTGGAGATCGATCCGGTCGAGCAGCGGGCCGGACAACCGCGCCTGATAATCGCCGATGCAGCGCGGGTACTTGTTGCAGTTCCTCGCCGGATCGCCCGCGTATCCGCAGCGGCACGGGTTCATCGCGGCGACCAGCTGCACACGCGCGGGGAAGGTCACATGGGCATTGGCGCGGGCGACATCGACCTGGCCGGTCTCCAGCGGCTGGCGCAGCGAATCGAGCACCGGGCGCTGGAATTCGGGCAATTCGTCGAGGAACAACACGCCAAGATGCGCGAGGCTGACCTCACCGGGTCGCACCTTCAGCCCGCCGCCGGTCAGCGCCGCCATGCTGGCCGAATGGTGTGGCGCGCGGAACGGGCGGGCGCGGCTGATACGGCCGGCCTCCAAGGTCCCTGCGACCGATTGCACCATCGACACCTCCAGCGCCTCGGCAGGCGTGAGGTCGGGGAGGATGCCGGGGAGGCAGCTCGCCAGCAGGCTCTTGCCCGATCCCGGCGGGCCGACCATCAGCAGGTTGTGGCCGCCTGCCGCCGCGATTTCCAAGGCGCGCTTTGCGGTTTCCTGCCCCTTCACCTGCCTCAGATCATTGCCGCTGACCGCCTCGGCCACAGCGCCGCGCGCGGGTTCGGGCAGGACGAGCGAGCCTTTGAGATGCCCCAACAGGCTCATCAGATCGCGCGGGGCCAGCACGGGCACCCCGCTGGCCCAGCGTGCCTCTGGCCCTTGCTCGGCAGGGCAGATCAGGCCCGTGCCCGATTCGCTGGCATGGAGCGCGGCGATCAATACGCCGGGGCTGGCGACCACGCGGCCATCCAGCGCCAGTTCGCCCACCGCGATCCAGTCACCCAGTTGCTCAGCATCGGTCACGCCCATCGCCGCGAGCAAGGCGAGCGCGATCGGGAGGTCGTAATGCGATCCGTCTTTGGGCAGGTCAGCGGGGGAGAGGTTCACCGTGATCCGTTTGGGCGGCATGGCCAGCCCCATCGCCGACAAGGCCGCCTGCACCCGCTCGCGGCTTTCGCTGACCGCCTTGTCTGCCAGACCGACCACGTTGAAGCGCGGCAGACCGGGGCCGACGTGGCACTGCACCTCCACTTCGCGCGCCTCCAGCCCGAGGTAGGCAACCGTCCTGACCAGCGCGACCATTTGCGACCCCTATCCGCCCTTGCGGCAGGATTGTGCAGGTTTTGCAGTCGCTTGTCGAGCGCTTCGCGGATCGGCCGCGCGTTTCCTAACGCGATTCAACCGTGCCCCTCCGCACGAATGCTAAGGCATTTTTAAAGCATAAATCTTGGCGAATTGGCAGGCGGCGCGGGGTGACAAGGGCGGCGTGAACCGTGCCCTAGCTCTTCTGCTTGCCGCCTTCGCGCTGCTGCTCCCCGGCGGAGCGGCGTGGGCGCAATCCGGCGCGCGGGTGGTGGAGCGGATCACCTGGGTCGAGGAATGGAACCCAGCGACCCAGCAATGGGTGCGGGTGGATGAAAGTCCTGCTCCTGCCGCACTGGCCGAGGTCTCCACAAGCAGCCTGCGCGCAGGTGGTCTCACCATGACGGAGACCGTCCACCACGAGCCAACCCGCTTTATCGCCAGCGCCCCGCGCCTCCCGGCCCACAACGCCGGGATCGCGCGCTTCGGCCCGTTCCGTGTGATCGATGGCACCCGTGCCGCGCTCGTCGCATCGACCGATGCGGCCAGCCCGCAGGCCTTCGCGGCGATGCTGGCGGCCTATCCGGGCCTTGAAGTGATCGAATTCGCCGATGCGCCCGGCACCAACCACGATCTGGCGAACCTGCGCCTTGGCCGGGCGATCCGAGCGGCGGGTCTTGCGACTCACGTCCCGGCAGGTGGCTCGGCCCGGTCGGGCGCGGTCGAACTGTTCCTCGCCGGCACCCGCCGCACGATGGACCCGGGTGCGCTGTTCGCGGTGCATTCCTGGCGTGACGAGCGCGGGCGTGAGCCTGCCGACTTTGCCCCCGATGCGCCGGAAAATCGGCTCTATCTCGATTACTATGCCGAGATGGGCATGACCGCAGACGAAGCCCGCGCCTTCTATTCTATGACCAATTCGGTGCCGCACGCGGGCGCGCTGTGGTTGCAGGGCGAGGACATGGCGCGCTGGATCGCGCCTGCGGCCCGCAGCCCCGCTACCCGCGTGCTCGATGCGCCTCTGGAGGGCGCGCTGCGCCTCGCTGTCGCCCGTTCAGGCGGGGCGTTGCTGGCGGCGCTACGCTCGCCCGTGATGCTGCGGGTGGGGTTGGCCCCTGCCGCACCCCGGCTCGCCTATGCGGATCGGGGCGCCAATCTGAGTACGGGTTTGCTTGACTCGGTTCCGGCTTTCCCATAACGGCGCCGGTCTGTTTCGAGGTCGCAGGTCTGCGGCCACGGTGGGCGCGTGGGGGAAACCCCGGGACTGACCTGCCGGTAGCTTTTTCGAGGATGATATGAAGCGGACGTTCCAACCCAGCAATCTCGTGCGCGCCCGTCGCCACGGTTTCTTCGCACGCAAGGCGACTCCAGGTGGCCGCAAGGTGCTCCGCGCCCGCCGCAACCGCGGCCGCAAGAAGCTCTGCGCTTAATTTTTGACGCACCCGCCTCCGCGGGTGCGACTTCCTCGCTCATGCGATCTGAAGATCGCGTCGCTGCGGGCGGCCAGTCGGCCTTGCGGGCTCCCATTGGGAGCCCGTTGACGTTTGCTGCA
Source organism: Porphyrobacter sp. UBA7686 (assembly GCA_002482865.1). Taxonomy (GTDB): domain Bacteria; phylum Pseudomonadota; class Alphaproteobacteria; order Sphingomonadales; family Sphingomonadaceae; genus Erythrobacter. The sequence continues at coordinate 10,752 of DLGU01000011.1, read as the reverse complement.
TCTGCCGTTCGAAGCCCGTTTGCGCTATCGGCGAAAGCATGATCTCCGTCCTTACGAAGCGCGCGGACTTTTTGGCCGCCAATTCCGGCACCCGCAATGCGCGGGCGGGGTTTGTGCTGCTGACCCGCCCGAATGACGGGCAAGGCATCCGCTTCGGAATCACCGTCACCAAGAAGATTGGCAACGCCGTGGTGCGCAACCGCATGAAGCGGCGCTTCCGCGAATTGCTGCGCGCGGCGCTGCCGACGCAGGGATTGCCGGATCACGATCATGTGCTGATTGGCCGGGCAGGCGGGGTGGAGCGGGACTTTCACCTGATGGCCGAGGAGCTCGCCAAGGCGCTGGGACGGGCGCGCGAAGGGCGGGGGGATCCTTCGGGCGGGCGGCGTCCGCGCAAAGGTAACCGCGGCGGAGGGCGCAAATGAAGCAGGTCCTCATCCTGATCGCGCGCGGCTGGCAGCTTGGCCCTTCGCGCATTTTGCCACCCACCTGTCGTTACTCGCCCTCGTGCAGCCAATACGCCATCGAAGCGATTGGCAAGTATGGTGCGCTCAAGGGTGGATGGATGGCATTTAAGCGGCTAATGCGCTGCCACCCTTGGGGCGGACACGGGCACGATCCCGTTCCTTAAGGGGCAAATTCCGTGGGGTCTGGAAACGGGACCGCCTTAACCCCATAATACACCTGTCGTCGCACACTCTCGGGGCTTACACTTGGACAATCGCAATCTTCTGCTCGCTGTCGTGCTTTCGGGCCTGCTCATTCTCGGGTGGGACGTGGGGATGCGCTACTTCTATCCCGAGGCCGCGCTTTCGGCTCAGGTCGATCCGGCCAAGCCCACGCCGACTGCCGCCACCGCCGCTCAGACGAGCACCGTGGCAGGCGCAGGTAGCCTGGGCGCGGATGCCGCAGCGGCGCGCAAGGTCAACCTTGCGGCAGCGCTCGCCAGCCCCAATCGCGTCGCGATCGACACGCCGCGCCTTGCGGGTTCGATCAATCTCGTCGGCGCGCGGATCGATGACATCGTGCTCAAGGATTACCGCGAGACGGTGAAGAAGGATTCCGGCCCCGTCCGCCTGTTCGCTCCCGAAGGCACGCCGGGGCAGTATTTCGCCGAGTTCGGCTTTGTGAGCGGCGGCGCGCGTCAGCCTTCGAACCTGCTGTGGCAGGCGGACGGCACCAAGCTGACCCCGACCACGCCGGTCACCCTGACCCGCACCGATGCGAACGGGATCACCTATCGAATCCAATTCGCGATCGACAAGGACTACATGATCGCCGCCACCCAAAGCGTGACCAACGCCGGTGCGGCAGCCGCCGTCGTCCAGCCCTTCGCGCTGATCAAGCGCACCAGCACCAATGCGACGATCGACCAGTATGTGTCGCACTCCGGCCCCGTCGGCGTGTTTGGCGATACGCTGTGGGACCCGCATTCCTATGACGAGCTGGCCGAACTGGGCGGCGAGAAGCCCGAAGGCGCGCCCGACTGGCTCGGCTTTACCGATCAGTACTGGCTCGCTGCCCTGGTTCCGGGCGATGGCAAGGGCAATGTGACGGTCGATGATGCCGGTTTCCGCTCGCTCGGCAGCCAGCTGTTCCGCACCGATCTGCTCTACGGCGCAACCACAGTGCCGGCAGGCGGCAGCCTGACGCAGGCAACGCGCCTCTATGCGGGGGCCAAGGACAGCCAGATCCTCGACAAGTACGAAGATGGCGGCATCACCTATTTTGGCAAGGCGATTAGCTGGGGCTGGTTCGAGATCGTCGAAAAGCCGATCCTGTGGCTGCTGCGCACGCTCAACGGGCTGGTCGGCAATTTCGGCGTGGCGATTATTCTGCTCACGGTCATCATCCGCGGGCTGATGTTCCCGGTGGCGCAGAAGCAGTTCTCCAGCATGGCGCAGATGAAGGCCGTGCAGCCCCGGATGAAAGACATCCAGGAGCGCTTCAAGGACGACAAGCAGCGTCAGCAGCAAGAGATCATGAAGCTCTACAAGGACGAGAAGGTGAACCCGCTGGCCGGGTGTCTGCCGCTTGTCATCCAGATCCCGATCTTCTTTGCGCTCTACAAGGTGCTCGTCCTCTCGATTGAGATGCGGCACGAGCCGTTCTTCCTGTGGATCAAGGATCTGTCCGCGCCCGATCCGGCGCACATCCTCAACCTGTTCGGGATGCTGCCCTACGAAGTCCCGATGGGCTTCCTGGCGATCGGGCCGTTGGCGGTGCTGCTGGGCATCACCATGTACCTGACCTTCAAGCTCAACCCGGCGGCGATGGACCCCGTGCAGCAACAGCTGTTCGCGATCATGCCGTGGATCCTGATGTTCGTGATGGCCCCGTTCGCCGCAGGTCTGCTGCTGTACTGGGTGACCTCGAACGTGCTGACACTGGCGCAACAGAGTTACCTCTACTCCAAGCACCCGCAGCTGAAGGCGGCGACCGCGGCGGCGGACAAGAAGGACGCGGGATAGGGCTGTGACCGACGAGGAAGATTACATCGCCCGCGAGGAAGCGGCATCCAGGCTCTTTTCAGGGCCGGTCGATTTCCTGCGCTCTGCGCCGCAGCTGCAATTCCTGCCCGATGCGGAGGTGCCGGAAATTGCGTTCTGCGGCCGGTCGAACGTGGGCAAATCCTCGCTGCTGAACGCGCTGACCGGGCGCAAGGCCATCGCCCGCGCTTCGGTGACGCCGGGGCGGACGCAGGAATTGAACTTCTTCGATGTCGGCAGGCCCGAGGAAGAGGGCGCGCTGCCACTGTTCCGGCTGGTCGACATGCCCGGATACGGCTTTGCCAAGGCGCCGGTGAAGGTGGTCGACAAGTGGAAGGCGCTGGTGAACTCCTACCTGCGCGGCCGCGCGGTGCTGGCCCGCACGCTGGTGCTGGTCGATAGCCGCCACGGCATCAAGGAGGTCGACCGCGTGATGATGAAGATGCTCGACGAGGCGGCCGTGGGCTACCGCGTGGTCCTCACCAAGACCGACAAGATCAAGGCGAGCGATTTGGACAAGGTCGCCGAAGCGACCGCCGCCGAGATCCGCAAGCACGTGGCCGCCTATCCCGAGCTCCACCTCACCAGCAGCGAAAAAGGCATGGGCATCGCTGCGCTGAGAGCGGCCGTGGTGGCCGACGCGCTGGGCGAGGGGTGGGCGGGGTAGAGCATCCGCGTTCGGCGGCAGGATATCTGAAGCCGGCATACAGCATTCAGGATCGTGCCCCGCCGCCGCTTATGACGGCGGCTTGATGCGTCTTTGCCTCCCCATCTTCCCGGACGCAGTTTGCCGCGCGCGCCAAAGTGCCCGTTTCAGATTTTTTCCGGCACGCCCTGTCCGCTTTCGCGATCATTTCCTGTCTTGTGGGTCAGAGGAGATGACGATGCGGCTTTTGACGATGACGATCCTGCTCGCCGGACTTTCAGCTTGCGGCGGCGTTGATGAGGCGGGAACAGAGGGCAATGCAGCCCTGATCGACCCAGCGGCTCCCAGCACAGATGCAAGCCTTGGCGAAGCCGGTAGTGAAACCATTGCTGCCGCCCGAGCGCAGGTGGAGGAGGCATGGAAGTGCCGTGGGTTGATGACCGCCGCCGCCGCTGCAAAAGATGTGCTTCCCGCAAGTGAGTTGCCGGAAGAGGTATCGGGCATCACAGCGGCCATGCCCGCCTATTGGACCGACCGCGCGGGCCGTCTCAAGGCCCCGGACATGAGCGAGGCCGAAGTCGATACGCTGGTTGTCAGTTCCACAAGAATGTTGGCCACCCGCGAGGCGCTAGAGCGCGAACTGCCCAACAT
>DLGU01000011.1:0-6922 GCA_002482865.1 Porphyrobacter sp. UBA7686 | reverse complement strand
TTAGCTGCCCGGCTGCTTGCAGCATCGCGCGTGATAGCTGCGGATGAACGGGAATGGGTGGATTTCTGCTGCCAGTACAAGTGGACCGTACTTTCGATCTCGCCTGACAGAACCTATGGTTTGTGGGATGCAAACCGATAGCCGCATAGCGACATTGACCGAGCGCGAGAAGATTTGCCTGCGGCTATGGCTGCAGCACAAATCCGCCAAGCAGATCGCGGCAGATCTGCAGATCACGCACCACGCAGTCGAGAAGCGACTGAAGATTGCCAGGATCAAACTTGGAACTACGTCGTCTCTCGATGCCGCTCTGCTTCTTCGCGATGCAGAGCAGTCCGATCAAACAGTAGCCTATCCACCGGACCTTCACGTTCCACCTGAGATTCCTCAGTCATCGTCCAATCGGAAATTGATGATTGGAGGAATCGCAATGACGCTTCTTGCAGCCGCCATGCTCGCGCTCGCCATGCAACCGTCCACTAACGTTGAAACAGTTGATCCATCCGCAATCGGCAATCTGATAGGCGAGTATGATGCGCAGCTTGATGCTGCCCTTTTTGCCTTGATCGCCTCGGCTGAAGTCGGCCGTGATGGCGAGGTATTCCTCAAGCAAGCAATGAGTGACCCTCGGTTCCTGAAGCCCAATAGTGGCTATTACTGGAAAATTAGCTCAGAAAATCAGGACGATTTCAGGTCGCGCTCCTTGTGGGATCGAAAACTGGATGTGAGAGGGGAGCAATCCCTACAGCCAATCCACTACAACTCGAACCAATTCTCGAACGAGCCGCTGCGAATTGTCGAGCAGACGGTGCTTCTGCCGAACAGCAAAATGCGGTGGCGCTTCGTCTTAACGCGGCCGCTCGGCAAGCAGAAATGATCACCTTGGCTTATGTCCGCTACGGGGTCGATCGCCGAAGCTCCGCCTTCGGCTGAGCCAAGGCTTTAGCGGCCTTAGCCCTCTACCCTTGCGGGAGAGGGCCCACGAGAGGGGTTCGGAGCAAAGCTCCGGCGCTGACCCCCTCTCAACTGCCACTAGGCAGCAAGCTGCCAAGTCTCCGTATCTCTCCCGCAAGGGGAGAGGAGGCACGGAACCTATCAGCTACATCGCGTGATGGCGGGCGATGGTCGCTTCGTCGAGTTTCAGGAAGCGCGCTGCATTGTTGTAGAGGATGTCGCGTTTCTGTTCAGCCGTGAGGAACGGCGCCTCTTTGATCACCGCGATGCCGCGCTCCATCGTTTCCGGCCAAACCATTTGGTCGGAGCCGAACATGATGCGCTTCCCAAAGCCTGCATCGACCAGCGCGCCAAGGTAGCGGTAGAACGCGGGGCGCGGCTGCGTGTAGACGATCACGCCGGTGTCGAGATAGACCTGCGGGTGCGCGTAAAGCAGCGCCAGCGTGTCATCGAGCATCGGAAAACCGGCGTGCATGACATTCACGCGCAGCTTGGGGTGGCGCACCAGCACATCTTCCAGCAGCAACGGGCTAGACAGCCGCGCGCGGTAACCCATGCCCGGCATATAGGCGATGCCCGGAGGCCCCGGCCCCATGTGGAGGGCCACGGGAATGTCGTTGGCTTCGGCGGCGGCCCATAGCGGCTCAAGACGCGGGTCATCCGGAGAGATCCCTTCATATTGGAACCCGAGTTCGCCCAGCACCGCGATGCGCCCGTCCTTTTTGAGCTGGCCGAGTTCCGCCGCGAAATTGTCGGGGATCGGGAGATCGGGGGTGAGGCTCGGCATCACGCGATCAGGCGCGGCAGCGACCCACGCGGACAGGATTTTGACCCGCCCGCTCACCACACCAATTACGTTACTACGCTCCATGACCTCTAGTGATCGCCGCATGACCTCTTCGGTGGTTTCCGGCGACCAGATCGGGTCAGCGCAAGGCGGGTTCTTGAAGGGTGTGATGAAGTTAGCGATCGTCGGCAGGCCGGTGTCCCAAGTCGGCATAGGGTCGATGGGAACGCACATCGCCATTGGCGGCGGCCCCTGATCGTCAGCGGCGAGCGCATGGACGTGCATGTCGATGATCGGCTCGCGCGCCTGTGCAGCCGGGGAAATCGCGATTGTCAGCGGCCATGCCAAACAACTGATCAACCTGAGAATGAAAATGCCTGCCTTCACTGTTACCCCCCAAACACCGCCGTCCGCTCACTTGGCAAACAGCTTGCCCATATCCTTGAACGCCTTGAACTCCAGCGCATTGCCGGATGGATCGCGCAGGAACATCGTCGCCTGTTCGCCCGGCTGGCCTTTGAAGCGGATGGTAGGCTCGATCACGAAATCCGCGCCGCCTGCGCGCAGCCGTTCGGCCAGCGCTTCCCATTGCTCCATCGCCATTACCAGCCCGAAATGCGGCACCGGCACGCCGTGGCCGTCGACATGGTTGCTCGCAACGTCACGGTTTTTCTTGGCGCCCGCCTGTCCCGGCACAAGGTGGGCGACGATCTGGTGGCCGTGGAAGTCGAAATCGATCCATTCCTCGCTTGATCGGCCCTCCGCGCAGCCCATCACACCGCCATAAAATGCGCGCGCGGCGGCAAGATCATCGACCGGGAAGGCGAGGTGGAACGGGGGCAGGGTCATGGGCAAGGGAATAGCGCGGGTGGCTGCGGCGTGCAAAAGGGTTTTCCTACTCCGCGGCGCTCTGGCAGCGCCCATGCCGCCATGCGACGCCGTCCGATCCGCTCTGCACCGCCGCCGATCACTCGCGCGCAGTTCGACACCATGGTGGAGGCGTTTCGACAGGGCGGGTTTTTGCGTTCTGGACCCTGTCTCCCGTGTCTCATCGTTCAGCGTCGACAGCGCCGGGATGAACGACTAGGGCAAGGGCCGGATACAGCCCGGCAAGGTGGAGCGCGCGGCGGCATGAAACTGATCATCGGTAACAAGAACTACTCAAGCTGGAGCCTGCGCGGCTGGCTCGCGGTCAAGCAATCGGGCCTGCATTTCGACGAACTCACCGTGCCGCTGCTCGGCGAAGAGTGGGATCGGATGAAGCAGGACATGGGCGAGGTGCAACCGTCCAGCGGCAAGGTGCCGGTGCTGTGGGATGATGACGCGGTGGTGTGGGATAGCCTCGCGATCCTCGAATACTGCGCGGACAAGGTCGGGCGCGAGCGGTTCTGGCCCAAGGACGAAGCCGCGCGCGGCATGGCGCGGGCGATGGTGGCGGAAATGCACTCGGGCTATCAGGCGCTGCGCAAGGAATTGCCGATGAACATCCGCCGCCGGGTGGAGCTGCCCGGCGTGTCGGACGGCGCCAAGCATGATATCGTCCGCATCCTCGGGCTATGGGCCGAAGCGCGCGCGCGGCATGGCAGCGCGGGGCCGTACCTGTTCGGCACCTTCGGCGCGGCGGACATCTTCTACGCGCCCATCGTCACCCGTTTCGTCACCTATGGGATCGGCGTTCCCGGTTTCGCGCAGGCCTATATGCAGGCGATCTGGGAGCATGACTGGATGCGCGAATGGATCACTGCGGCCGAGCAGGAGGAATGGGTGATCGAGCAGTGGGAAGCGGCCGTATGAGGCACCTCGTCGCGGCTCTGATGGCGGTGCTGGCGCTGATGCCAGCGCCCGCCAGCGCCTGGGGCTTCTACCCGCACCAGCAGACCGCGCGCATCGCCGAGGCCAATGTCACGCCCGAAGTGCGCGCCAAGATCCGCGTGCTGCTGGCCCGCGAGAAGGACCTCGGCACGCCCGAATGCCCCCTCACGACCTTGGCTGACGCCGCTGTCTGGGCCGATTGCGTGCGCGGGGAGGGCTGGCGTTGGGGCTACACCGCCGCTTGGCATTACCGCACCGCGCCGGTCTGCGAGGCCTTCAACCCCCGTGCGAACTGTTCGGGCGGCAATTGCGTCACCGCACAGATCGCCCGCGCGCATCGCATCCTTGCCGATGAGAGCCTGCCCGCAGCCGTGCGGCTGGAGGCGCTCGCCTTCATGGTCCACTTTGCGGGTGACGTGCACATGCCGCTCCATTCGGGCGATAACGAGGATCGCGGCGGCAACGATCGTGAGGCCGATTACGGGATCGTCCCGGGCCTCAACCTGCACTGGATCTGGGACGGCCCGCTGGCCGAACGTGCGATCAGCGATCCGGCCGATCCGGTGGTGCGGCGCTACGCGCCTGCCGAGCGGGCGGAGCTGGGCGGCGGCGCGCCTGATGACTGGGGTCGTGAAAGCTGGGAGATTGCGCGGAGCTTCGTCTATCCCACGGCCTTCGACAGCGAGGACGTCTGCGCAGCGCCCCTGCCGAAGAAGACGGCTCTGAGCCAGGAGGACATCGCGCGCGGCGTGCCGATCGCCAAGCGGCGGGTGCAGCAGGCAGGCGTGCGGATCGCCGATCTGCTGACCAGCGCCTTTGCGCCGGGGCCCTTGGTGGTTGAGGACGACAGGCGCCGCTAGGCGAAGGCCTTGGCCACGAACCACGCGGCAACCGCCAGCATGGCGATGGCCAGCACGCGCCGCACGATTTGCGCGCGGGCCTTGGCCATCAGCACGCCGCGCGCCTGCTCGGCACCGAAGACCAGCGCGAGGTGGATGCCGGTGGCGATGCTGACGCTGATCGCCGCCATCGTCAGGCCTTGCGCAAAGCTCGGCTGCCCGCCGGGGATGAACTGCGGCATGACGGTGATGAAGAACAGCGCCGACTTGGGGTTGAGGAGGTTGATCGCAAAGCCCGCGAGCGCATGACGCTGGTCGGCATGGCGCGGGGTCGCGGTGGGCGAGCTCTCACCTGCATCCCGCCACGCCTCCCACGCCAGCCACGCCATCATCGCCGCCGCCAGCAGCGAGACGGCCTGCGAAAGCGCCGGGCCTTGGGCGAGGATAAGGCTCGCCGCGAGCACGCTGAGCGCGGCATTGGCGCTGAGGCCCAGCGCAATGCCGATGATTGCGCCAAGTCCGGCGCGTCGCCCTTCGGCCAGCGTCAGCGTGACCAGCCAGCCCATGTTGGGTCCGGGGGTCAGCTCGATCAGCAACACCGCGAGGGCAAACCCGGCAAGATCGATCACGGCAGGCGCTGGGTCTCGTAACGGGTGCCGTCCTTGTGGGCGTAGCCTTCGGCGTCGAACACCATGTCGATATCGGAGTACTCGCCGCTGTCGTCCTCGCGCCCTCCAGCGCTGATGGCGACGAAGACACACGGACTGTCTGAGCGGTTGTGCAAGTGGTGCCCATTGGCCTCGCCCGCCGGGAAGGCGAGGATATCGCCCGGGCCCACCGGGGTCTCGCCGGAATCGTCGATCAGCACCGCCTCGCCCGTCAGCATTACCACCAGCTCGTCCTGCCCGCGGTGCCAGTGACGCTGCGACGAGAAGGCGCCCGGCAACAGCGTCACATGGCTCGCCCCCATCAAGGTCAGTCCCGCTGGCGGGCCGAGGCGGCGATACCACCGCCCCTCGACCGCGGCATCGAAGGGCGGGGGGTAGCCGGTCGCGTTGGTCTGGGGAATGGCGGCACAATCGAGCTTGGGCATTCGCGGCAACTCCTGCTAGGCCTGCCAAGATGCTTGACGTAGCCGACCTTGCCAAGCGCCTGATCGCCGCGCCTTCCGTGACGCCCGCGACCGGCGCGGTGTTCGATGAACTGGAAGCGATGCTTACGCCCCTGGGGTTCGCCGTCCACCGCTTTGTGCGGGGCGATGGGTCGGAAGGGAGCGATGAGGCTCCGGTTGAGAACCTGTTCGCGCTGCGGGCCGGGCCTGAGGGTTCGCGCCACATCGCCTTCGCCGGACACCTCGATGTCGTGCCGCCGGGGGAGGGCTGGGCGTCCGACCCCTTCGTGCCGGTCGAACGCGGCGAATTGCTCCACGGGCGCGGCGCGGTCGACATGAAGGGCGCAATCGCCGCGATGGTCGCTGCCGTTGCCGAGGTTCCGGCTGAGGCCGGCACGATCAGCTTCATCATCACCGGCGACGAGGAAGGCCCCGCGCTCCACGGCACGCGCGCGCTGATCGACTACATGCACGCCGAGGCTATCCAGCCCGACCTGTGCCTTGTGGGCGAGCCCACCAGCGTCAATCGTCTGGGCGATATGGTGAAGATCGGGCGGCGGGGTTCGGTCAATATCTTCATCGATGTCGATGGCACGCAGGGCCATGTCGCCTATCCGCATCTGGCCGATAATCCACTGCCCAAGCTGGTGGCGATCCTGGCCGAGCTGGACTCGCTGACGCTGGACACCGGGACCAAGTGGTTCCAGCCCAGCAACCTTGAAATCACCGACATCAATGTCGGCAACCGCGCGCATAATGTCATTCCGGCAGCGGGCGCGGCGCGCATCTCGATCCGCTTCAACGACCTGCACACCGGCAAGAGCTTGTCCGATCGGGTCTGCGCCATCGCCGAAAAGCACGGCGGACGCGCGCGGCCGGTGATTTCCGGCGAGCCATTCCTCACCGAGCCGGGGACTTTCTCGAAGCTGGTGAGCACGGCGGTCGAGGCCGAAACCGGCATCGCCCCGGAACTCAGCACCACCGGCGGCACATCGGATGCGCGGTTCCTGCGCGCTGTGTGCCCGGTGATCGAATTCGGCCTGTGCAACGCAACCATGCACAAGCGCGATGAGGCGGTGGCGATCCCCGATCTGGCGGCGCTGGCGCGCATCTATACCCGGATCGCGAAGGCCGCATTGGCGCTCGCCGAGACTGAAAACTAGCGCCCCGGCGGCGCAGGGAAGAGAACCTGAGATCATGGACCGCAAGCTAACTCTCTATATACTCGCCGGCATGGTGCTGGGCGTGATCGTCGGCCAGCTGCTCAACCAGATGGTCGATGCGGCCGTGATCAAGGAATCGATCGCGCCGTGGTTCAAGCTGTTAAGCGACATCTTCCTCAACCTCATCAAGATGTTGGTCGCGCCGCTGGTGCTCTCGACCATCGTGGTGGGGATCGCGCATATGGGCGATAGCGCC
>DLGU01000186.1:5488-6091 GCA_002482865.1 Porphyrobacter sp. UBA7686 | reverse complement strand
GTTGACGTGCTGCCCGCCCGCGCCGGACGCGCGGTAGGTGTCGATCTTGAGGTCGGCCGGATTGATGTCGATTTCAAAGGAATCGTCGATCACCGGATAGACCCACACGCTTGAAAAACTGGTGTGGCGGCGCGCGCTGCTGTCATAGGGGCTGATGCGGACGAGGCGGTGGACGCCGCTTTCGGTCTTGGCATAGCCATAGGCGCCATCGCCCTTGATCAGCAGGGTCGCCGACTTGATCCCGGCCTGTTCGCCTGCCTGATATTCCACTGTCTCGACCTTGAACCCGCGCCGTTCGGCCCAGCGGCCATACATGCGAAACAGCATTTCGGCCCAGTCCTGGCTCTCCGTGCCGCCGGCCCCGGCGTGGATTTCGAGATAGGTGTCATTGCCATCAGCTTCGCCCGAAAGCAGCGCCTGCACCTTATCGGCATCCGCCCGGTCGGCGAGACGTTGCAGGGTCGCCAGACCATCCTCGACGATGGTGTCTTCGCCCTCGGCTTCGCCCATTTCGATGAACTCGATCGCGTCGGCCATTTCGGCGGCGATTTCGTTCACGGTGTTCACCGCCGTCTCAAGCGTCTTCTGCTCGCGGCTGATCGC
>DLGU01000186.1:543-5421 GCA_002482865.1 Porphyrobacter sp. UBA7686 | reverse complement strand
TCGAGCGACAGGCGCACCAGCGCCAGCGCCGCTTCGATCCGGTTGATGTAAGCCTGGCCTTCGGCCCGCATCGTCTATCCTTCAGTGATGCTCTAAAAAAGTCGGCCCCGCTTAACGCTGCGCGCGCGATTGTAAAGCGGCTGGACCGCTCCGCAGGGCCCTACTTCTTAAGCGCGCGCACCGCCGCCAAGGTCTTTTCGACGTGGCCGCGATAATCGGCGGCGGAATGCACCGCGACGATACTGCCGTCGCGCGCGATCACGTAAGATGTGCGGCTGGCATAGCCCGAACCACTGCCAGCCACATCATAAGCCGCCATGATCTTGGCCGAGGCGACGCCAACCGGGAAGGCATCGCGGCATTCTTCGCGGCTAAAGCGCTTGAGGGTTTCGATATCGTCATTCGACATGCCGATGACGCTCGCGCCCGCCGCCTTGAATTGCGGCATCGCGGCGGCAAAGGCATTGGCTTCCAGCGTGCAACCGCTGGTGAAGGCCTTGGGGTAGAAATAGAGCACCACCGGCCCCTTGGCCAAGGCAGCGCTGAGGGTGAAACCGAACTCCGAGCCTGCCAGCGCGGCGCGGGTGGCAAAGGCGGGGGCCTTGGCACCCTTGGGCAATTCAGCCGAAGCGGAGGTGGAGGTCATCGCGGCGAGCCCGATCAGGGCGAGCGCGGCGAAGGGGGTGAAGCGGGTCCGGGTGCTGGTCATGGCACACTAACCCGCCAGCCCCGCGACCGGTTCCACGCAAGATCAGTCAACCCCGCCTTCATCAATGAATTCGACCGCATCCGGGGCAGGCTCATCAACCACCGCGCTCTCGGCATTCTGCCGCCCGGCGCGGATCAGCGCGAGGATTTCATTGCGCTTGGCCGCGATAGCGTCCTGCCGGGTGTAACGCTCTGGCTCAGTGTCGGGCTTGAAGGCTTCCCAGATGATCGCGGAGCGCGGGTCATCTGTCGGCCAGCCATCAAACACGCGCTTGCCCGAGCGGCGGTCGACCCGCACCATGCGCACGCCCGCAGGCGCCACGGCAGGAAGGTCAGACCACTTGGGCTTGGTCTTCTCGATCAGGCTCTTGATGATCGGCGCAGCAATCGTGCCGCCAAAGGCATAGCCGCCCATGTTCCGGGGTTGGTCGAAACCGATATAGGCGCCAGCGATCATCTGCTGCGTGCCGCCGATGAACCACACGTCCTTGGGGCCCGTGGTGGTGCCGGTCTTGCCGAACAGCGGCAGATTGAGCGGATTGAGCACGGTCGCGGTCCCGCGGCTGACTGCGCCGCGCAGCATGTGCATCACCTGAAACGCGGTGCGCGCGTCCATCGCCTGCGCGCCGCGCACGCCAAAGCGCGGCATCGGTTTGCCATCCCATTTCGCCATGTTGCAGCCGCGGCAATCGCGGTTGTCAGCCCGCCACAGCACCTTGCCGCGACGATCCTGCACATAGTCGATCACGGTCGGCGGATTGAGCCGCCCGTGATTGGCGAGCGCGCTGTAAGCGGCAACCATCTTGACCAGCGTTGTCTCGCCTGCGCCCAGCGCGGTCGAGGGGTAGGCGGCGAACTTGCCGATGCCGAGCTTCTCGATGCCCTTGACGACATTGTTCATGCCCGCGGTCATGCCGATCTGGACGGTCATGATGTTCTGCGACTGCTCAAGTCCGAAGCGCATCGGATGTTGCCCGCCGCTGCCCGAACCGCGAATGCACTTCTCGCCGAGATTGGCGCCCTGATAATAGCAGAAGCGATTGTTATCGACCTGGGTCGAGGGGGTCATGCCGGTATCGAGCCCGGCGGCATAGACGAAGGGCTTGATGGTCGAACCGGGCTGACGCATCGCCTGGGTGGCGCGGTTGAAATCCGACAGGCGGTGATCAAACCCACCCTGCATCGCCAGCACCCGGCCGGTCTGTGCGCTCTCAACCACCAGCGCGCCCTGCGCTTCAGGGATCGTGCGCACATTCCAGCCATTGCCCGACGGGCTGGCCGCGATCACATCGCCTGCCTTCAGCGCGTTGGGCAGATTGCCGAGCGGCGCTTCCTTACCATCGGCAAAACCGATCCGCGCCGACTGTCCGCTGCGGCTGGTGACAACACCAACGCGCCAGTCCTTGTAGCTGATGCCGAGCGGCGAGCTTTGCAGCTGGCTCGCCCAATTGCCCGCACTGACATCGAGTGTCGCAATCGGCCCCGCCCACGCGCGCCCACCATGATAGCGCAGCAAACCTTCACGCAGCGCATCGCGAGCGGCCGTCTGCATCTGCGGATCAAGCGAAGTGCGCACCCACAGACCGCCTGCATAGACCGAATTTGGCCCGGTCTCAGCCGTCTCACCAAACCGCGTGATCAGTTCGCGGCGGACTTCTTCGAGGAAGTAGCCCGCATCGACACTGCGCTCACGCCGCTGGTTGACGAGGCCCAAGGGCTGCGCCGCAGCCGCCCGGCGCTGCGAGCCGGTGATGAAACCGTTCTCTTCCATCTGGCCGAGCACGAAATTGCGCCGTTCCAGCGCGGCTTCTTCCTGACCCTTGCGGCCATAGCGTTCCGGCGCCTTCGGCAGGATCGCAAGGAAGGCCATCTCGTGCAGTTCAAGCGCGTCGACATCCTTGTCGAAATAGGCACGCGATGCCGCCTGCACCCCAAAGCTGCGCCGCCCGAGCGGGATTTCGTTGAGGTAGAGCTCCAGGATTTCCTGCTTGGTCAGCACCTGTTCGATGCGGCCGGCGAGGATCATTTCCTTGAGCTTGCGCGTGACCGAATATTCGTCGCCCAGCAGCAGGTTCTTGGCGACCTGCTGGGTGATGGTCGACCCGCCGACCGCACGCTCGCCTGAGCCGAACTTGGTGGCGTAATCGAACACTGCATTGGCCGTGCCGAAGAAATCGACTCCGCCGTGGCTGAAGAAGGTCTTGTCCTCGGCGGCGAGGTAGGATTCAATCAGCTTTTGCGGGAAGTCCGCATATTGCAGCTGCACCCGCCGTTCACGTGCATAGGTGTGGACGATCTCGCCGTCATAGCCGCGCACGACCGTGGGGAGCGGGGTTTCATAGGTCAGCAGCGCCTCGGCTTCGGGTAGGTCGCTCGCCAGCCACACGAACACCGCGATCCACAATGCGAGGAACACACCGAATGCGCCCGCGACCAGCTTGAACCAGAAGCTCTGCCGCCAACGCTCACGAAACCACGCCAGCGCGCCGCCGAGATCGCGGTTCACGCGGTAACGCAGGTAAGCCCAGGTGGAGGGCGCGCCGGGTTCGGCGACAGGTGAGGCGGTCGGCTCAGTCATGGACGCGCGGCAACTAGCACGCGGGGATTGGCGAAAGCTAGCCGATTTCCCATCCTATTCGCCGTCCGCCGCAGGAGCGCTGCGCCGCGCGAAATAGACCCGGATCGCGCGCGCCAGCACGCCGGCATACTCGGCCCGCCCCTCAGCCGTGGTCAGACGCGCGCGGTCAGTGAGGTTGGTCACAAAGCCGCTTTCGAACAAGACCGAGGGCACATCGGGCGCCCGCAGCACGGCAAGCCCGGCGGCGCGTTTGGGCTGCGGGACGAAGGCCAGCTTGCGTTCGCCCTCGCGTAGCACGAGGCTGGCGAATTCGAGCGCGTCTTCCTGCGTGCGCTGCTGGGACAGCCCGACCAGAATCGCGCTCACGGCGGCGCTTTGTCCATCCAACGTGATGCCGTTCAAGCGGTCAGCATCGTTTTCGCGGGCGGCAAAGCGCGCCGCCGCCTCGCTCGATGCTTCATCGGACAGGGTGTAAATGCTCGCACCGCTGACATCGGCGCGCTCCCCGGCGGAATCGGCGTGGACCGAGATGAACAGATCTGCATCGAGCAAGCGGGCGATCTCTGGCCGATAGGGCAGCGGCACGATGCGATCGTCAGCGCGCGTCAGCGCGACCCGGATCCCGCCTTGCCGCAGCAATTCATCTCGCACAGCAAGGGCGATGGCGAGGGTGATGTCCTTTTCGTTGACTTTCCGGCCCTCAGGATCGGTGCCGATTGCGCCCGGATCGCGCCCGCCATGCCCGGCGTCGATCACCACCAGTGGACGCGCGGGATCATCGGGGCCCTCCACCTGTGGCAAGTCGATTGTCGCGCCTTCATCCTCGAGCGCAAATCGCAGCACATAATCGCGCCCCCATTCGGGCACCGGGATCGTCAGACCCAGCACGCGCGCCCCTCCAAGCAAGGCAATCGGTGCCAGAAACACGATCAACAGAAGAGTACGAAAACTCATGGTGGTAAGGTGCTTACGGTCTCGCGCGCTGCCAGCGCAATAGAGTTGCGGGGTTTGCCCCACAGTGCTAGCGCTATTGCCAGAGAGGTTGCATCACGGCGCACTTTGCGCTTGACCTGCGTTCCTCTTGCGCCGGGGCACCTCCATTTCTCGCACCCGGCCCAGTACAGGTTGATGTAGTGACAGAACGTTTTTCCCGATCGATGAGCACAATGCGCAAACAGCGCGTGCGTGCCCTCGCGGGTCAAGATGCGGCGCTCGGCCGCACGTTCCACATTGCAGACACGAGCTTCGCACTGAGCGCCGCTGGCGGCCAAAGCGCGATTTCCCCTTCCGGCACAGCTATCACGCAGGCCGGTTCACCCCATAATGCGCGCCCCCTTCATGCCCCATTGCGGGCAAGGCTGGGCGCATGGAGAATATTCAATGTCAACGCGCATGCTAATCGATGCGCGCCACCCGGAAGAAACACGGGTGGCGGTTCTGCAGGGCAACCGGATTGAGGAATTCGATTTCGAATCTGCTGAACACAAGCAGATCAAAGGAAATATCTACCTCGCCAAGGTAACCCGGGTCGAACCCTCGCTACAGGCGGCCTTCGTCGATTTCGGCGGCAATCGCCACGGCTTCCTCGCCTT